>JAFGHS010000024.1 GCA_016930075.1 Deltaproteobacteria bacterium | reverse complement strand
GCAAAGGAAGAAAATACGCCTATGCCCCCCTTACTGGAAGTGAAAGATTTAAGGACCTATTTCCACAGCTTTGACGGCACCGTCAAGGCCGTGGACGGGGTGTCTTACGACATCAACGAAGGCGAGACCCTCGGTCTTGTGGGAGAAAGCGGCTGCGGCAAGAGCGTGAGCGCCATGTCCATCCTCCGGCTGATTCCCAATCCGCCCGGCCGGATCGAAAGCGGGGAGATCATTTTTGAAGGACGGGACCTTCTGAAGTTGAGCGACGAGGAAATGCGCAAGGTGCGGGGAGACCGGATCGCCATGATCTTTCAGGAGCCCATGACGTCGCTCAATCCCGTGTTGACCGTGGGCCGCCAGGTGGCGGAACCCATGGAACTGCACCGGAATATGACGTCCAAAGATGCCCTGATAAAGGCCAAAGACCTGCTGGAAAAGGCGCAGATCGCCGCTGCAGAAACCCGGCTTTCCCACTATCCCCACCAATTCAGCGGCGGGATGCGGCAGCGGGCCATGATCGCCATGGGACTGGGGTGCAATCCCAAACTGATCATTGCCGACGAACCGACAACGGCCCTCGACGTGACAGTCCAGGCGCAGATTCTGGAACTGCTCAAGAACCTGACCCGGGACTTCGGCATGGCCCTGATCATCATTACGCATAATCTGGGGGTTGTCGCCCGGTATGCGGACCGGGTCAATGTCATGTATGCGGGCAAGATTGTGGAAAAAGGGACGGCCCACGACATTTACGAAAACCCGCAGCACCCATACACCATCGGGTTGATGGCTTCCGTGCCGCAGCTGGATCAGGATGTAAAGCATAAACTGGTTCCCATCAAGGGACAGCCGCCGAATCTGGCCAATGTCCCGAAAGGGTGCGCCTTCCGTCCCCGGTGTGATTACGCCGTTGACAAGTGTCAAACCGAAACGCCGCAACTCGTATCCCTGGGCGGACAACACGAAAGGGCTTGCTGGGTCGATGTCAAATAATGCAAATGAAAAGCTGATCGAGGTGCAGGACCTTCAGGTGTATTTTCCCGTGAAGGCCGGCAAAATTATCAAAAGAAAAATCGGCGACATCAAGGCCGTTGACGGCGTCAACTTCCACATCAACCGGGGGGAGACCTTGGGGCTCGTGGGGGAAAGCGGCAGCGGCAAGACCACCGTCGGCAACGCCATGCTCAGGCTGGAACAGCCGACGGGAGGGAAAATCTTTGTCGACGGCAATGACGTGACCGACATCAGTTTATCGGAAGTCCGGAAGCTCAGAAGCCGGCTGCAGATGATTTTCCAGGATCCCTTCAGCTCCCTCGATCCGCGCATGACCGTCACCGATATTGTGGGCGAACCGCTGGCGATCCATACGCTGGTGAAAAGCCGCGCCGAATACCGGGACAGAACGGCGGAGCTGCTGCGCATTGTCGGTCTTGAGCCGACCATGGGCGACCGCTATCCCCATGAGTTCAGCGGGGGACAGCGCCAGCGCATCGGCATCGCCCGCGCCCTCGCCGTTGAACCGGCCTTCATTGTCTGCGACGAACCCGTTTCCGCCCTCGACGTGTCGATCCAGGCCCAGATCATCAACCTCCTGGAAGACCTCCAGGAAAAGCTCGGCCTGACCTACCTGTTTATCGCCCACGATCTGGCCGTGGTCCGGCACATCAGCGACCGGATCGCCGTCATGTATCTGGGCAAGATCGTAGAGGTCGCCTCGCGGATGGAAATCTACCACAATCCGCTGCATCCCTACACCAAGGCCCTGCTGTCCGCCGTTCCCGTGGCCAATCCGACGGTGGAGGCCTCAAGAGAGCATATCCTCCTCAAGGGCGAGGTGCCGAGCCCCCTGTTTCCGCCCTCGGGCTGCAACTTTCATCCCCGGTGCGAGGCGGCCTTCGAGGGCTGCTCCGTCAACAAACCGCAGATGAAAGAACAAATGCCCGGCCACTTCGTGAGCTGTCACCTGTTTAGGAGTTCTACGGGATAGACCCTTTTGTTTTTCTTGCCGGGAGAGAATGCATCGCCATTCGCTCTTCCGTCATTCCCGGTTTCAACGTCATATAAGATCACTGCTATTGACGTTGCAATGTCAATAGCAGTGATCATTCGGCAACGGAGGCAATTTCATTGCAAAGTAAAGAAAAATTGATATATGGAGACGATATGGCCGAAGGAAAAGATAAAAACAACAGGATGCGGGATATCCTCATGTCTGTAAAAGCAATCCCGGAATTGGCGCAGATGCAGCTGAACAGTCCATTCCCGACCGGTCTGGTGGCGCAGTATATCGCCGAGAGTCAAAAAGCAGCCCTTCCCGAAGAAGTTCTTGATCTTGCAAAAAGGCATTTCCTCGACACCTTCGCATCTCTTATCGTCAGTTCACGGCTGAAACCGGCAAAGCTTGCACAGGATTTTGCCCTGTTTCACGGAGGAAATGCCGGCCCGGCCCACCTGCTTACGACCAACCGGACAACCCGCCTCCTCGACGCCGTTTTCGCCAATGCCATAACAGCCCACGCAGCAGAGATCAATGATTTTTGCCCCTCTGCTTTTGTACAGCCGGGCCCGCCGGTCATTTCCACGGTATTTGCCATTGGAGAACTCATAAAGGCATCGGGGGAGGAAATTCTGCGGGCCATGATTGCAGGCTACGAAATGGCCTGTCGCTTTCCCAAGGCCCTCGGCATAGAAAACCTCCGGACAGCGGGACTGTCGTCGCATGGCGTCGGCCCGACTTTCGGGGCTGCCTGCGCCGCCGCTTCGCTTTTGAAGCTGTCCGAGGAGCAGATTCGCTACGTCCTGGCTTATTGCGTCCAGCAGGCCTCCGGTTCGTTTAACTGGATCCGCGATGAAGAACATGTGGAAAAAGCATTCCTCTTCGCCGGAATGCCGGCGCGCAACGGAGCAACCGCCGCTCTGTTGGTGCATCACGGATTCACCGGCGTCAGCGAGCCCTTTGCCGGTTCGCCGAACTGGCTTCTCAATTCAACCTTTATCGGTCCCGATTCAGATATTGACAAGGAAAGGCTGGTTCGCAATCTGGGCGTTGAATTCGAGCTGCCCCTGGTAGGCTACAAAAGGTACCCCGTTGGGGGACCGATACAACCGAGTGTGGAAGGTTTGTTGAAATTGATTCAAATCGTCGACCGCCGCGACATCGTGAAAGTCGACATCCGGATGCCCGGACAACCGGATATTTTCTACAACTCAATCATGCCGGCGTTAAACCTGCCTTATCTGGCCGCCGTCATTCTCGAAGACGGCGATTTGACCTTCGACACCGCTCAATCCCATGAACGGATGGTCACGCCGTCCATTCAGAAAAAAATGAAAAGCGTTTCCCTGTCGTATGATCCCAAACAGGAACGAGAGCCCCGCGCAGAATCGGCTATCGTGGAAATTACCCTGAAAAACGGCTCCCGGGAAAATATCTTCGTCGAACATGTCCTGGGATTTCCGGAGAGGCCCATGAGCCGAGAAGATGTCGAAACAAAGGCCTTGGGCCTGATTGTGCCGGTTATCGGCATCGGGAAGGCAAATAAATTAGTTGACATGTCGCGGCATCTGGATGAAGTAAAGGACATTCAAACCATCATTCCTCTGCTGATGCCCAAGGCTGAGGAAGAATAAGAAATAAAAAACGAATGGCTGCTTGGAGAAGGGTATGACGACAGGTGAAAAACCGCTTGAAGGCATTCGGGTCATCGACCTGACGCGCGTGCTGGCCGGGCCTTATTGCACCATGGTTTTGGGAAACCTGGGTGCGGAGATTATTAAAGTTGAAGCCCCGGAAGGCGACGATTCCCGCCAGTTCGGCCCGTTTCTCCATGGAGATCCCCAAAAGTCCGCTTATTTCTACAGCATCAACGCCGGCAAAAAATCTCTGTCCGTGGATTTGAAGCGTGAAGAAGGTAAGCAGATTCTGGCGGATTTGATCCGAAAAGCCGATGTCCTGGTGGATAATTTCCGTCCCGGCACCTTGGCCCGCCTTGGCTTCGCCGACAGCCGGATCAAAGAATTACATCCGGAAATCATCTATGCCACCGCCAGCGGATTCGGTTACAGCGGTCCGGACCAGGGGAAGGCGGCCTATGATTCCATCGTTCAGGCCCTCTCCGGCATCATTTCCATCACCGGTACGGAAAGCGGCGAAACTGTCCGGGTCGGCACGTCCATCTCCGATATTATCACCGGCTGCTTCACGGCCATCGGGATCGTCTCGGCCCTGTTCCGCCGGGGGAAAACCCGGCAGGGGGCGCGCATCGACGTCGCCATGCTCGACAGCACCGTGGCCGCCCTGGAAAATGCCATCGCCCGTTATCAGGTGAGCGGCGAGGAGCCCAGACCTCTGGGATCAAGACACCCGTCCATCGCCCCTTTTGAAACCTTCAAGACCCGCGACGCCGATATCATGATCTGCGCCGGCAACGACAAGCTGTTTTCCGCCCTGTGCGAGGTACTGGAGAAAAATGAACTCTCGCAGGACCCCCGTTTTTCGGACAACCTGTCCCGGACGAACAACTACCGGACCCTGCGGGATATGATGAATGATGCACTAAAGGCGGAAACCGCCGATGTCTGGCTGGAAAGGCTGAACCGGGCGAATATCCCCTGCGCTAAAATCAATACGGTCAAAGATCTTTTCCAATCGGAACAATTAAGAACCCGCCATATGCTGATCCCTGTCGAAGGGGAAGATGCTTTCAAGATCGCCGGCAATCCCATCAAGTTTTCCGATATCTCCGAAGCCGGGAATGCCGGAAAGCCGCCGGGGCTGGGCGAACACACCCGCGAAATCCTCGCCGGTATGCTGGGATATTCTCCGGACACGATCAAAGAGCTCTATGCAATGAATATCTTGCACAAAGCAGCGGAAAACACTCTAAAGGAGCCATGACGATGAAAGAAATTATTGTTGACACCACAGCAGGAAAAGTCCGCGGCATAGCGGAACAAGACGTTCTGGTTTTTAAAGGAATCCCCTATGGCGCTCCGACGAGCGGCAATCGGCGTTTTCTGCCGCCCATCCCGCCTGCACCCTGGACCGGCGTCCGCGATGCGTTCGAATACGGGCCAAACTGCCCCCAGGGAACATCCGCTGAAGGACAGGCGGCCCTCGGCGAATCGATCGCGTTGCCGCAGCGTGAAGATTGTCTCGTCCTGAATCTATGGACGAAGGCCGCGGGAGACGGCGGGAAACGTCCCGTCATGGTATGGCTCCACGGCGGCGGTTATGCCGCCGGTTCGGGTTCGTCGGCCATATACAACGGCACGGGACTGGTCAAGCGGGGTGACGTCGTCGTGGTCACCATCAACCACCGCCTCAACGTCTTCGGCCACTTGTATCTCGATGAAATCGCCGGCGAGGCGTTCGCCGGCTCCGGCAATGCGGGCATCCTCGACGTCGTCCTGGCCCTTACATGGGTCCGGGACAACATCGCAGCCTTCGGCGGCGATCCCGGCAATGTCACCATCTTCGGCGAATCGGGCGGCGGCAGGAAAGTCAGTCTGCTCCTCACCATGCCGACAGCCAAAGGGTTGTTTCATAAGGGCATTATCCAGAGCAGTCCGGCCTTGCGGGGCCTGAACCCGAAAACCGCCACGGGCGTGGCGGAGCGCCTCCTGGCACATCTCGACATCAAAACCAATGAAATCGAAAAACTTCAGAATATCCCGGCGCAGCAGCTTCTGGAAGCGGTCATGACCATGCCGCTCGGCACAAAAGTCCGTCCCGAGGCTATGGGGGCAGGCAGTCTGATGAGTTTCATGCCTGTTGTGGACGGCCGAACGTTGCCGGCGCACCCCTTTCTGCCGAAAGCATCGCCCGCCCTCTATGATGTGCCCATCATGATCGGCACCAACCGGGATGAAGCAGCGATTTTCGTCGCCGGAGACCCTCGACGCCGCCGTCTCACAGACGAAGAACTGGTCGAACGGCTGACGCGCCGGTTCGGTGATAAGGGACAGCACCTCATCGATACGTACCGTAAAACCCGCCCCCAGGCCACGCCCTGGGACCTGTACGTCGGGATTTTGACGGAAGACCGGCGGATCGGATGCATCAGCCTTGTGGAGAGCAAGCTTGCGGCAGGCCGGGCCCCCGTCTTCATGTACCTGTTTACCTGGGAGTCCGACTACAAAGGCTACCTCTTCAAATCATGCCATGCCCTGGAAATTCCGTTCGTCTTCGATACGACGGAAGACATGCCGCTCACAGGTTCGCGCCCCGACAAGCCCCAGTTGATCGATTCGGTAAGCAGCGCCTGGATCGCCTTCGCCCGCACCGGCAACCCCAGCCACCCGGGGATTCCGCAGTGGGAGCCGTACACGATGGAAAAGCGGGCAACCATGATTCTCGATGTCCCGTGCCGTCTGGAGATCGACCCGGCCCGCGAGGAGCTCGACGCCTGGCAGGGGATGGAGGTCATTCCGTAGCTACGGCTTTTCGCTGTCCCTGGAGGCGTCCTTTGTCCTTCCTTTCTGTCCGAACTCGCCGGGCCAGTTGCCGATCCAGTAGTGTCTCGGATCGACCAGCTCCGGCGCCTCCTCGCCGGTGACGGGATTGGCAAAATGGAACGGCATGACGCCTGCTTCGGGAAACGGATGATACCAGGTCGTCGGAGCATCCGGAGGATTCTTTTCGCTGGGCCACTGGGAGTAACCCGGCGTCACCGTGAGATTGTCGAAGCGCACCATGAAATAGTGGCAATATTTGAATTTCTTGATTTTCCAGACGCCGTTTTCCTTGACAAACTCCTGTTCGTAGACACCGGCATTGAGACTGACTCTCTGATTCTTTGGAAATCCGAAGACCGAGGGCGTCAGGACCGCAAATCTCCCTTTCGCGGTCTGCCGGTCATCGGCAATCGTAATCACTTCCATGCCGCCCAATTGGAACAGGATGTTTCCAAAGCTCCAACCCACATCCTTCGGTTCGTTCTCGGCATGGCCCCCTTCATCGATAAAGTTCTTGCGAAAACCTTCCTTCCCGTAGTAGACGCCTCGACCGGCGATCTCAATGGATTCCGCATTTTCGGCGACGAGATCGAGCAGTTGTTTGCCCATGCGGTTGCTGTTGTAATGCATGTAGATATAATGCAGCCGCCGCACTTCTTCAATGTCCTTCTGAATGCCCAATTCGTGTTCAAGCTGTTGCAGCTTCTTTTCGAGGGCCTCGATGCGAGATGCGCTTTCCATCCTCTTCCTCCAAATTTTATTTATTTTTTATCATAAGGCGTCACCGTCATATCCTCGGCCCGCACCCCTCTGGCGTAGGCCGCCTTGCCGACGAGCAACTCTTCTTCCTGCGCTGTTACCGTATCGATGCCGATTTTATGGTCAATTTCCCTGATAATATTTCGTTCTTTCTCGTCCGGATACGGAACATCGTCGTGATTATAATGCATGTCCCGCAGGAGGCCGCCATTGCCGGCGACGGCTTTTTCCCCGGTTTTCAAAGCAAGGTTTTACTTAAGTTGTCTTTTCCCTTTCCTGTACCCTCTGATCCCGTTATTTTAAAATGCAAAGACTTCCGTCAATGCTCAGGCCGTGTCTGCCATTTTTGATCGCATTACTTAAAAGGCCGCTGCTAATCCCGTTTTGACGGTCGTTGCGGTCGGCCCTATCTCCACATACGTATCATTGACCGCGGTATAGGCAGGCCAGGTTAAACTCATAATACTCGGGTTGCCTGTCTTGGCAAAGTTGCTCCACATTGTCATGGTCGTGTCTGCAATCTCCCAATCCAAGGCATTCCATGCCGGATCAGAACCTGAAGGATAATTGAAGAGATACTTCAGCTCGCCGCCGTGGCCGACCAGCTTTCCCTGCGCCGCCCCCTCGGCGGGAACACGGCTGAATTTGTAAACATATTTCGGCGCCCTGCTGTACAGGTCACGGAAAGGCATATTATCGATGAGGCCGGCAATGAGCGTGGGGTAATCTCCCGACGTGCAGCCCACCAAAAAGGGCACATCAGACGGCTGGCCGTCCTTGATGGTATTATAGAAGGTTTTCGACATGTAATAATAATCGATTGTCGGCCGATACACTTCCCGCGAAATGCCGTTGTCTATATCCGACTGCACGATGGCCGTCCAGTGCAAGGCGCGCGCCTGCGCTGCCGATGTCAGGCCAAGATGATTAAAGAGGGCGATGCCGATGGCTTCCGCGCCTGCGATGACCGACTCGTTTGTGGAATCAGGCAACAAAACGGACGTGCCGCTCATGCAGACGGCTTTGTGGAAGAGGCCTGCGGCCTGGGGCGACGCCATCAGCGAAACGACTTTGCCGCCGCCGCCCGATTCACCGAAAATCGTGACATTGTCCGGATTGCCGCCGAATTTAGCGATGTTGCCCTTGACCCACTTGAGGGCCTGGATCAAGTCCATCTGTCCGTAATTGCCGGAGCCGCCATACGTCGAATCCGCCACCAGGAGGGGATGGGCGAGGTAACCGAAAGGCCCCAGACGATGGTTCACCGTCACCAGGACAACGCCTTTGTTCGTCAGGGAATTGGGGTTGTTGTAGGTTCTTGAGTTGGCCGACAGAATCGTAAAGGCGCCGCCATGGAACCAGACCATCACGGGCAGATGGGCAGCGTTTTTCGGCGTCGCAATGTTCAGATTGAGACAGTCCTCGCTCATCCCGCCCTCACTGTAAAGCTGATACGCCGGATTCTGGGCGGCCTGATCGCCCCAGCTGACGGCATCCCGCACGCCTGTCCAGGCCGTAAGAGGTTGCGGCGGTTTCCAGCGCAAATCCCCCAGTGGCGGTTTGGCATAGGGAATGCCTAAAAACTGCCAGGTTGTCTCGTTGGCTTCGTAGCCTCTTAATTTGCCATAGGTCGTCTCCACGATGATTCGGGGGCTGGTGGAACGTGTAAAGTGTTCCCGCGCCGCCGTGGCCGTTCGGACGGTCCGGGCGCGCGGATCCGTATCCGAGAAGACGTTGGCCTGGTTCAACGCCGTCATGAGAGCGGCGAGAGACGTCCTGAACGTGGTCGTCTCCTGATTAAAGTTGATGGAAGCCGCATTGGCCGAGACAATCGCGCGAATGGCCCCGGTGATCTGGATGCCGTTATTGAGGTCGCCGTCGGCATCGAGGGTCTGCAAGAGGATGAGTTTGTTGTTGACGGCGGTGTCCGACGCTGCCGCTGCGCCCGGAGTGATGGAAAGGGGAGTCAATTGAGCGGCTCCGGCAGCGGACCCTAAAACCAGATCGCCGATGGAAAAGGTGACCGTCGCGCCGACATCATATTTGAATTTGCCGTCCCCGTCCGTCACGTCGTTAATATGGGATGTCCGGTAGTTCAATCCGGAAACGGGGCTGTCTGTAAAGACCCCCGTGGGAACCGGGCCATCGGATGAACTGCTGCAGCCCATAAAGGATATAAACCCCAAAAGCAACAGCACCAACAGAGATGTCCGGCAAAACTTATTAAACATTCCTGTGCATTTCTTCTCCATAGCGTTTTATTCCCCCTTTGTGTTTTTTTATTCGACGTTCAAACCGATCGATTCAGCAAACGCCAGCATTTCTCTGGCCGTCCTGGCCATGGCGTAATCGACCATGTCCCCCTGATAAACCACAGCAGCCGTTCCTTTCTTTTCCCCCTCCTCGATGGCCTCGATCAGGCCTTTATAGAAAACGATTTCCTCGGCCGAGGGTGTAAAGACCTCATTGACGATGGGTACATGGGTCGGATGCATAACCGTCATCCCCCGAAATCCCAGGCTCCGGTTAAAGCGGGCGTCGAGCTTCAGCCCCTCCAGGTCTTTAATGTCCCACCAGGAACTGACGGTCGGGTACGGGATCCCCGCCGCCCGTGCGTCCAGAACGGCTTTTGACCGAAGATAGAGGGTCTCTGTCCCTGCCTTGGACCAGATATATCCCATGGAGCGGCTCGCATCGCCGCCCGGACCGCAGGCAAGCGACAGTCCCGTCACGCGCGGACAGGACGTAACGATATCGTAGGCGTTTCGCAATCCTTTGGCGCTTTCGATGCCCAGACCGGTTTTGATCGTTCCTACATCCAGGCCGTGTTTTTTCTCCAGGTGGGTTAAGAGGGTATCGAGGGCCTTCATATCGTCCACCGTCTCCACCTTCGGCAGGGCAATGCTGTTGATCTCCGGACACAAAACGCCATCAAGATCATCGAGGGTCAAACCGGTGGCAAAGCCGTTCACCCGGACATTGCAGGTCTGCCCCTTCCCGGTCAAATCTTTCAAAGCCGCTTTGACGAGAGGCCGGGCGGCCGCTTTTTCGCCGTCGGGAACGGAATCCTCCAGATCGAGAATCAGAATATCCGCGCCGTACTTGATCGCTTTTTCCATCCAGGCAGGCTTATTGCCGGGGACAAAAAGCAATGAACGAACAGGTTTCATGGTCTTTCCTCCTGAAAAGCGAAATGTCGTTACTATGAAAATCCCCCCAACTGCTTTAGAAAAAGGGAGAGAGGGCGCCTTCGCGTCGCCCCCCCGGGGGCATAGGGATTTGGGTAAAAGCCGTTTAGGAAAGCAGATCCCTCGAGATTACCATCCGGTGGACCTCGGAAGGCCCCTCCCCGATGCGCCGGGTCCGCAGTTCCCGATACCATCTTTCCAGGGGCAACTCCTTGGAGAGTCCCATACCGCCGTGGATCTGTATCGCCCGATCCACCACATTCATGGCAACTTCGCTTGCCATGAGCTTGGCCATGGAAGACTCGATCTGAAAGGGTTTGTTTTCCGCCCGGCACCGGGCGGCATTATACACAACCAAACGGGCGGCATGAATCTCAAGGGCCGAATCCGCCAGCATCCACTGGATCGCCTGCCTTTCGGAAAGCGGTTTGCCGAAGGTCTCCCGGATTTTACTGTAGGCAATGGCCATCTCCAGGGCCTCCTGCGCGATCCCGACGCACTGGGCGGCATAAGGGATGCGGTTCTGGGTGAGCAGAGAGATCAATAAGTTAAAGCCCCCTCCCCTCTCGCCCAGGATCTGATTTTCCGGGACCAGACAGTCTTCAAAAATGAGTTCATACGGGAACTCGGGCCGGATAACCGGAATGGCATTGCTGATCGTATAGCCCGGCGTCCCGTTTTCCACGATAAAGCAGGTGATCTCACCGCGGGTCCCGATGGGGCCGTCGTCCGTCCGCACGAACACCGTCACAAACCGGGCCTGCTGAGCAAAAGAGATCCAGGTCTTGCTGCCGTTGATCACCCATCCTTTGTCCGTCTTTTTCGCACGGGTGCGAATAGCCCGGGCCGGGTCCGAGCCGCCGGAGGGTTCGGTAATGGCAAAGCAGCCGCGCATCTCCCCCCGGATGCAGGGTTTCAGGTATTTCTCCTTCTGCTCTTCCGATCCCCGGTAAAGAATCGGATTCACGGCATAACCGAAAACGCCGCCGCCTGCATTATACAGCCCCTGACGGTGTTTGGACACTTCCTCCATAAAAAGCGTATTGGCGAAAAAATCAAGGCCCGCCCCGCCGTACTCCTCCGGCGCGGCAGGTTGATACATGCCCATAGCGCGAGTTTTCTCCCGGAGCCGGGCAATCTCTTCGGCCGGAAACTCCGTGGCATCCGGGTCCAGGGCGTGTTCAACCGGAAGGATTTCATTCTTCACAAATTTGCGAACCGTGGCTTGCAGCATCCTGAGCTCGTCGGAAAGCCCGTAATCGTTCTGATACATAATAAACCCCTTTCTTCGTTACATTATTTCCCCTGATACGCCGGTTTCCGCTTTTCCGCAAAAGCCCTGGGGCCTTCTTTGGCATCCTCGGTGGTCCTCAAAAACTCCTGAAAGGCCGTCTCCAGGCGGATGCCGTCTTCCAGAGGGAGGCTCTGGGATCGGACGGCCAGCTCTTTCACGGCGCGCAAGGCCAGGGGTCCGTACTCGCAAAGCTGCCTCGCATAAGCCTCTGCCGTGGTCATGAGGTCTGTCGCGGGAACCACCTTATTGATCAAGCCATAATGCAGGGCCTCCTGAGCCGTCAGACGGCGTCCCAGAAGCAGCATTTCCATGGCTACGGCATAGGGAAGCTGCTTCAATGCCCGCTGGGTTCCGCCGTTTCCCGGCAGGATGCCCCGCTTCACCTCGGAGATCTCGAAAACGGCGTGTTCCGCGGCGATGCGGATATCCGTGGCCAAAAGGAGCGTCATGCCGCCGGCAAGGCAATACCCGTTTACGGCGGCGATAATGGGTTTCCAGACCTCTAATCCCCGGTTTAAGATCATGTCTTTTTGCGTCAGGAAAAAATCCGCCTTTTCACGCGTCTTAGGAATCGTCGTCTTGAGATCCGCTCCGGCGGTGAAGGCCTTCTCGCCCGCGCCTGTAATGACGGCCACCCAGATGTCCGGATTGTCGCGCACATCGATCCAGGCCTTTGACAGCAGCTCATAGACTTCCGGATCCATGGCGTTCATGGCCTCCGGCCGGTTGAGGGTAATAAAGGCGATCCGATCCCTGACTTCATAAATAAGCTTCATGGCATCACTCCCTTTCTGCCTCCGGAATGCAATCCCGAATTCAGGATTTTATTTTGGATTTCTTGTTTTTTATCTTCCCTGTCCGTTTGAGGACATACTGATTAAACCCGCGATAAATATTGGCAACCACCTTTTTCTTGACGACCCCGGCATCACCGGCCTTCAGGGCGTCGATAATTTCCTGATGATCCTCGTGGAATGCGGCGGGATTGTCGGCTACCCAGGATGTATGCAGCCCCCGGAAAATCAAGGTCTGATCGAATAATTGATGGATGATCCGGCAGGCCGGCGTCCAGCCCGAGGCGCCGTAAAGGGTGAGATGAAACTCCCGGTTAAGCAGGATCAGGTTGAAAGGGTCTTTGACGGTGATGACCATCTGCTGCATCAGCTCTTCCATCCGCGCGATCACGCCGGGCGTTATGTTCTTTGCCGCCTGAAAGGCAGCTTCGCCTTCCAGGGCATATCGGGCTTCATATAAAGCCCTGATCTCCGTGGGGTCAGGGGGGGCGGCCACCATGACCCCCTTGTTGGGCAGGGAGACGACCAGGCCGGAACCGGCCAGTTCCCTTAACGCCTCGCGAATGGCCACCCGTCCCAAGCCCATCTCAGCCTCCAGTTTTTCCGGGATCAACCGGTCGCCCGATTGATAATGGCCCGCAAGAACCCGCTCCCGGATAAGCCTGGCAGCCATCTCCGTCATCGTTTGATACCTGGGATTGATCTTGTTTAAAGTCATTGGCCCGTTCATTACCTTCAGGTTGGTTGGAATGGATTGTATATATTATAAAATATAAAATGACGTCAAGGGGTATAATGATATTTCATCTAACTCAGGCGCATCTTTTTAGAGTCAAGACCTGGAGGGAAATGGGACTGTCGTATAATCGACGTCCTCAAACGGTTTACAGGAAAATGCCGTCACACTACCACGCTTCAGGGAATGCCATATTCGTATAGATATCCTCAAGCTTACTCTTGTGGCCGCGTTCCATTGATGCAAGCTCAAGAAAAATGCCCTTCTGAGCCGCGTCCGCGCTCGCTTTTGCCAGTTGCGTATACATCTGCATGGCTTCGAGTTCCTTTTTGATGGCGATGACCAACCCTTCGACCGGCTTCAGGTCAGGGGTCAGCGGCGGCGTCGGAAGGGCATCCGCAACCTTATAATCTGCCGATTCGGCAAAATGTATTATCTCCGAACCTTTCTTCAGGTATCCTTCCAATGTACGTTTGTGTTTATCCTCTTCTTGGGCAAGGTCTTTGAAAAGACTTTTGAGATTCGCATCCTTCGCCCGATCGGCTACAGCGTTGTAAAATGTAAAGGCCTCGACTTCCTGACTGATTGCGTGAAAAAGGATCTTCTTAAATTCATCTTGGTTCATCGTTTCGCCCTCCTAGGCATTTTGATGTGTACCTGTTTTTTAATATCTGCGTGATCTTTTCATTGATCGATGATATTGATGTTGCAATTTCCATCGGGTGAATAATTCCAACCGAAATCGGCTTTTTTCTTGACATACTATATCATGTCTCTTATATTTGCGAGTCTTTTAGAGGGGATTTTTATTGGGAATAAACACGGTCTGTGATTTTTCCCGGAAGGCAAGGGCGGCTATCGCTGCACTCACTGCGATGGAACTATTTTTTTGATGGAGGAATATTTATGCGTGTTTGCAGAACAAAAGGACATCTTGTACTGATGATCATCGCGGTCGTTTTGACCGCTCTGGCTGCGTGGGGCTGTGCGGCAAGGATAAATTATTCCTATGACCTTGCAACGCCGTTCGACGGGCTTAAGAACTATAACTGGGGGCCCTCATCAGCTTATGCAAAACAATTCCCCCTGATTGAGTCAAATATCCGGTTCGCTGCGGACAAGGCACTTGAAAAGAAAGGGTTTGTCAAGAAAGCGGAAAAGCCGGATTTCATGATCTCCATCAACTACGATTACGAAATCGATAGTTTTCGATACAGTTATGAGATCCGGATGCTGAATTTGAAAATATACAGTGCCGACGGCAGGAAGTTGATCTGGCAGGGAACAGCCTACGGCACCATTAATGCCAACAAGGCCTCCCGCGATTTAACGAAAAACGTGGAGCGAATTCTATCTAAATTTCCTCCTAAATAGCTGTGGGGAATACCGTTCACCCCCTATTCATTGGCCCTATTCATTGACCCGGTTTATTGACCCGGCCCAGTCGTTCGACCCCGCGCTTAATATTTGCAGGCGTGCGTATCCGGGACAGGTTGCAGGGTGCCTGCCGTCTTTCCACGCAACGCAACAACCAATTCCAGCGGCTGCGCGATGCAGGCGCACGCGCCTGCATCCTCCAGTTCTTCTCTCGTTCCGTATCCCCAGAGAACGCCGATGCCGTCAATATTATTTGCTTTCGCGCCGATGATATCATGCCTGCGGTCGCCGATCATGAGTGTCTCGGAGGAGTCCATCACTTCCCTTTGCAGGAGGTAGGCGATCAGTGTCGTCTTATCGACATGCGTCCCGTCCAGTTCGCTTCCATAAATGCGGCTGAAGTATGGCCGCAAACCAAAATGGTCGATGATGCGCTCCGCATAAACCGTCGGCTTCGATGTGGCAACAAACAGTGTATGACCCATTTTTTTCAGGCCGTCGAGCATGTCGGGGATATCCGGATAGACATCATTCTCATAAAGACCAACGACGCCGAAGCGCTCTCGATAAGCCGCCACAGCCTCTTCGGCAAGCCGGTCGTCATCGGAAGCAAGCAACCGGGCTAAACTGCTTTTTAAGGGCGGTCCGATGCACCATCGCAAACTCTCCCGCGGCGGCGACGGCCTGCCCAGCGTTGTCAAAGAATGCTGAATGCATTTTGTGATGCCCTCAAAAGGGTCAGTCAGCGTGCCGTCCAAATCAAATAACAGGGCCATGGCTTCCTTCAGAACGGATTTTTTACGATATTCCCCGGTTTACCCGTCCGTTATTCCAGGGCAGACAAAACATCGGCGGCAAAACGGGCTATTTTAAAAATATCCTTGCCCTCTTCATCCATGAGATCGAATCCCCGGCGTACGATCACTACGTTCTTTGATGGAATGATCATGGACCACTGACCCCGCGCGCCGTCTGCCGAGAAAACCCCCTCCGGCAGGCCCTGCCTGGGGCCGAAAAGCCAGAATTGCGCGCCGTAGCCGCGCCCGTCGGGCATTTGGGGCTGGTCGGGAGCCGGCGTCGCCACGTATTTTGCCCACCCTTCGGGAAGAATCCGCTCCCCGTTCCAGACCCCGTCGTTGAGATACAGGAGCCCGAAACGGGCCATATCCCTGGCCGTGCTCCAGGCCTGGCCGGACATGAGAAAATCTCCGTTCCAGTCCGTCTCGACGAGGGTTCGGGTCATCCCGATCTTCCAGAGAATCTCCCGGTGCGGGAAGAGATGAAAACGGGAATCGTCGCCGATGGCAGCGCGGACGGCGCGGACGGCTTGAATGGTGTCCGAGCCGGCATAGACCCACCGTTTTCCCGGCATCGAGTCAACGATGTTGAGGGCGGACCGTTCGGCGGCCGCGGCGCCGCCGAAATAAAGATTTTGTTGAGGGTCGCCGGACCGTTCCGTATAAAGCCCGCTGCACATGTGCAAAAGGTCGTTGATTGTAATTTGCCCCCGTGGATCGCCCGCTTTGCACCATTCGGGAAGGGGCGCTTTTTGATGGATGTCGATCAATCCCTGTTTCACCGCCGCGCCGACCACAGAGACGGCAAAGCTTTTGGCCACGGAATTTGTGCGGTGCGGCGTGTGCAGATCAAAACCGCGCGATTCATCGTAACGCTCACTGACGATCCTGCCGTCTTTCACGACAATGACGCCCCAGGTGATGCCGCTGTAGGTTTTGCCGTCAAAGGCCTTCTTCACGACGCGATCCAGGGCTTCGGCCTGGCGCGGCGGCAGCGCCGCCGCCGCATCACGATCTCCCTGGGGCCAGGCCGCATCATCCGTGCTGGGAGCGGTGATGTTTTCCGGCAAACGGGGCAGGCACTTCACGGCTTCCATGGCCGCGCCGATGGGCAGCAGCGTCGAACCCAGAACAGGACGCCAGGCGGCGATTCGCGGCGGCATGTCGGGCAGATAGGTCACGGCGACGGTTTTATTCTTTTCATCGATCACAGCAGGCATTTCCGGAAAAATCTTTTCCCAGACCGGGTTGGTTCCGGCGAAAACGTCGGCCTCAATTCTGTCCGTGGAATGTCCGGCGGTAAAAACGCCGGTGCTGTAATAAAGGGCCTTGTAGCCCGCGGCCAGAGCGCTGACATGGCGCCTCGTGTTCATGCCGGGACGCTTTTTCAGCGCCGGCGGATTGGCTGATGCGGCGGCTGCTGTGTTTGTCTTACTATTTTCTGCCATGATGGACACTCCTGTTAATACTAATACTCATGCCCATTGCGGGCATAACAACGCATGAAAATACAGAAGCCAGGGGTCAGAAGCCAGAATAACCATGATATTGTTTCTCTTCTGTATTCTGTATTCTGACTTCTGCATTAAATCATGCAAACATCCGAACCGCAGCCGAGGTCCCGATTGGCATCGGCGATTAAACGGTCGAACTCCGCCGGCAATTGAATTTCGCGCCCGACAACGCGCGGGCAGTAGCTTTGCAGCCAGAAACTGTTGGTCGGATGATCACCGCCGGCGCAGACGATGACCAGATTGTCCGGACTTAAAGAAATCGGCCAGGGGTCGAGTTCGAGACTCGCGAGCATGGCCGGGCTGGCGCCGACCTCAACCCATTGCGCCGCCCCGGAGCGCCGCAGGTGCTCTGCGGGAATCTTGGAATGCTCCCATAAAAAATCACGCACCGATTGCTTCGTCCAGCCGAGGTCCGTCATCATCTGGGCAACCACCTTGGGAATCATCAGGATGCCGGGCGTGCCGTTGTCATAACCGACAAGGCCGGCCACATTAGGGGTGCGCATAAAATCCGCCATGCGATGCATGCCCTGGAGCGCTTCATCCTCCGGCGTCTCTTTCTTTGCGCCGCGCCGCCGGATGTTGGCCGCGCCGTTGGCAAACACGAGAGAAATCGAGTTCGTGCCCGGCGCATAGCCGTGGCGCTCCGTGCCGTGGGGCGGCCAGCCCTGAGGCAGCCCCTCCTCATCCTCAGCCATGACGACATTCGTATAACGCATGGCGCCGTAATTGGCCATGGAGCCGATACCCGGCAAAGCGCCGCCGAGATTTTGCTGCATGAGACGAAGGGCCCGGCCGATGGAGGCGCCGGCAGGACGCTGCGGATCCGGTCCGAGACAGCCGAAAGAAGAACTGAGCCGGATTTGCCTGCCCATGGGACCATTGACAATGATGACCGGAAAGGCGCTCCCGGAAGCGGCCTGCAAGGTCTCGCTGCCCGCGAGGGGATCGAGAAACGCCTCCACGGCGGCAATCAGAACGGGCAGGTATTCAGGCCGGCCTCCGGCCATAGCGAGGGCAATCGCACAGGACTCGACCGTGGCAATAGCGCCGCGCGGCGGAAACTTGCCGATGACATGCGTGGGGGGCAGCGCCGCACCCTTTAAAATCCAGTCCACACGGTCAACCGTCGGCGGGAACAGCGGCAAGCCGTCGCCCCACAGGTTCGTGATGAACAGGTTGTTCACTTTCATCAGGGCATCTTCGTAGCCGGCGCCCTCAACACGCAGTATCCGGTTGGCTGTCGGCGAGGAGGAGGCCGATTCCGGCTTCCAGGCTGTGAGGCCGTCATAGAATTCCCGGCGGCGTTTTCTGATCGGCTCCATGTCGCTGCCGGGCAGAAAAAGCTCCATTGGAAACGTGATCATGGCCGCTTCCGGAGAAAGCCCCAGCCCCGACAGGGCGTTTTTCATGACACCCACAAACTCGGTGCGAGCAAGGGTAACTGTCGGAATTCCCTCGGTTTCGATTCTGGCGGCTGCACGGCCGCACGCAGTGGCGCAGGACCCTCAAGCCGCGTTGCCGATAATGACGGCATCGACGCCCCGGTCCTTCACCATTTTTGCCGTTTTCCGACCGGCCATGGGACCGATGCCCTGGGGAAACGTATCCGGCGGCAAAACTTCGCAATTCGGGAAATCCTCTTCAAGGAGTGTCTTGATCAGGGGCAGCGTGCGGTAGGCCTGCCACTGATCATTGCTCAAAAAACCGATGCGCTTGCCGTCGAGGCCGGAAAGCCTCGGTGCGTGCGACTGCGTCACTTCTGTATTTCCGGACGGATCATAAAACGCCAGCGTAGCCATAATCGCTCCTTGTCAGATGATTTTTTCTTTCTTTAATCCCTCAATCTGGTCATCCGTCAATCCGAGTCGCTTTGACAGAACCTCACAGGTGTCGGCCCCCAGTTCCGGGGCCGCTTTATCTATTTTACAGGGCGTCCGGGAAAACTTTAGGGGCGTGCCGGCAATCTTGTGCTTTCCCACCTGGGGATGCTCCACTTCGACGATCATTTCCCGGGCTATGACCTGAGGATCCACGACGACGTCTTCTATCTTATTGATCGGGGCGTACATCACCTCGTGGGCATCGAACAGGTCGGCCCATTGCCGATAGGTCTTCGTTTTCATCAAATCGACCATCAAGGGATAAAATGCTTCATAGTTCGCAAGACGGACATATTTCGTATTATACCGCTCGTCGGTCAGCCATTCCTCTTTTCCTGCGGCCTTGCAGAAACTTGCCCAGAGCTTTTCCGTATTGGCGATGAGAACGATGGGTTTATCGAGGGTTTCGTAAGCCTCAAACGGCGTCGAAGTGGGATGGCGCGACCCCAGGGGCCGGCATATTTCCCCCGTGCCGAGATACCGGACAATGGCGTTTTCACAGAGGGCGACCTGGCTGTCGAGCATGGAAATGTCCAACATCTGCCCCTCGCCGCTTTTTCCACGTTCAATCAAAGCCGCCAGGATGCCGGAGACCGTAAACAGGCTTGCCGCTATATCGCCGATGGAATATCCGACCCGGCAGGGGGGTGAGCCCGGCTTTACCGGGCCGGTAATGCTGATAACACCGCCCATGGCCTGAGCAATCATGTCAAAGGCCGGTTTGTGCGCGTAGGGTCCCGTCTGTCCGAATCCGGAGATGGAGGCATAGACCAGCTTGGGATTGATTTTATGAACTGTTTCGTAGTCGAATCCCAACCGCTTCATAACGCCGGGACGGAAGTTCTCCGTGAGAACATCCACTGTCTTCATCAGATCAATCACAATCTTTTTGCCTCGATCGTTTTTTAGGTCCAGGGTGATACTCTTCTTGCCCCGGTTAACGCTCAGAAAATAGCTACCCACGCCTTTGATTTGATGGGTGCTGCCCCTTGTGAGGTCTCCTTCATCGATGCTTTCAATCTTGATGATCTCCGCCCCCATGTCCCCAAGGACCATGGTGCAAAAAGGGCCCGACAGGGCCGTGCAAAAACTCAATACGCTGATTCCTTCTAAAGGTCCTCCCGCCATTGTTTATCTCCTTCAATATTTTTCATGCCCCTTTGAACCCGGGCTTACGTTTTTCTTTGAATGCTTTTTTTGCCTCTTCGTGATCGTCGCTCGCCATGGCCTCTTTCCTCATCATCTCGAAGAGCTCAATTTCCGCAGCCGACAGGAAAGGATTTTCCGCGATCCGGCCTATGATGCGCTTCGACCAGCGCAGAGAAAGGGGCGCACACCGCGTGATGTCCTCAGCCAGCTGATACGTGTACTCTTCCAGTTTGTCATGCTCCACCAGATGGTTGACAAGGCCCATGGCCAGACAGTCCCGGCTGTCATAGGTGCGGCCCGTGAGAAACATCTCCAGCGCCGCACTGTAACCGACGGCATTCATAAATCGTTTGAATCCCTGATGGCTGGGCAGCAGGCCCATGCGGGATGTCGGGATTCCCATTTTTACTGTCGTCGAGGCAATGCGGATATCACAGGCCATAGCGAGAGCGCATCCGGCCCCCAGGGTAAAACCGTAGAGCATGGCAATCACCGGATAGGGATATTTCTGGATGGCGTCGGACGAAATCAGTGTGGAATCATCCTGTACTTTTGGCTTTGCCTCCACAGCGCTTCCCTTTACCGGCATGGCTATAATATCGGCGCCTGCGGAAAAGGCCTCCTTTCCGGCGCCACGGATAATAACCACCCGGATTTTTTTATCGTCCGTCAGCTCCTCAAACGTCCTGGCGATGGAGGCATGACAGCCGCGCGTCAGGGCATTGCGTTTTGCAGGATTATCAATGATGAGGGTGCATACCGGCTCCTTTTCAACGACAATCAAATTTTCCATTTCACTCATACCCTATTCCTTTCCATATACATTTTATGGGATCACGCCTTCCGCCCGCAACTGCTGAATCTGCTCCGCCGAGTAGTGCAAAAGTCCGCCGATAATCTCATCGTTGTGCTGGCCGATGGCGGCGGGCGAGCCGACGATGGTTTCGCTGCGGCTCAACTTGATGAATTTGCCCGGGACGTGAATGGTGCCGGCAATGGGGTCCGGCACCTTCATCATCAGCTCCCGCTCCCAGAGATGGGGCTCCGCCGCGGCCTGGGCGATATTGTTGATTTCCGTGCCGGGAATGCCGGCTTCGGCCAGGGCGGCCACCGCCTCTTTCATGGTTTTTGTCAGGAACCATTCGATCAAAGCCTGCCGGGGGACTTCCGCGTTTTCCCTGCGCATGGTGCGATCGGTGAAACGGGCATCCGTCTTCCATTCCGGCTTGCCGATCATCTCGCAGATCCTCTCAAAGATATTCTGGCTGGAACCGACGAGGGCCACCCAGCCGTCTTTCGTCTGATAGGCCCCGTTGTAAGACCCGGTGCGGAAGTTTCCCTCCCGCTCCGTAAACTCACCCACTTCCAGATATTTGACCATGGCGATTTCCGTCAGGCTGTAGCCCGAATCGGCCAGGCAGACGTCGATGCTTTGCCCTTCGCCGGAGAATTGCCTCTCATGGAGGGCCGCCAGAATGCCGATGGTTCCGTGGAGGGCCGTGACGCGGTCGACAATGGAAGAGCCGGCCCGGGTGGGCGGATTGTCCGGATAGCCCGTAATGGTCATGAATCCGCTGATCGCCTGACCGACCGTGTCCAGGCCCACGCGCTCCTTGTAGGGTCCGTACTGGCCGTAAGCGGAGACATTGAGCATGATGATTCCCGGATTCAACTGACGAAGAACATCATAGGAAAACCCCATCTTCTCGATGGTGCCGGGACGGAAGTTCTGGATGAAGACATCGGAAATTTTCACGAGTTCCCGGATGATCTGCCTGCCTTTTTCCTTGCGGGTGTCCAAGGCCAGGCACTTCTTGCCGCTGTTGTATTGGACCCAGTAGCCGCTCTGGCCGCGAACCTGCGGCACGCCCTGGCGGCTTTCATCGCCCTCCAGACCCTCCACCTTGATGACCTCGGCGCCCATCCGCGCCAGTTCAAGACCGGCCCGTGGGCCAGCCTGATAGCGCCCCAAATCAAGGACCCGGATGCCTTCCAATGCCGTTTTGCGACCTGCCATATGTCTGTTGCCTCCTGTAATGATTACTTTTTCCTAAAAAAATAGCTCCTTACAATCCCCTTTTTTAAAAGGGGAACCTGGCGTTTGGATATTTTATAATCGTTGCAAATGGCCATCCGCGATTATCCCCCGCCGGCGGGGGTGCAGGGGGTGGCGACCACCGCCGGCAGGTACAGGGGGTGGCGACCACCGCCGGCAGGTACAGGGGGTGGTTCTATGTCTTTTTTCATGCCACGCGGCATCTCGCCTATTTGCCCGGCATGGACGATACAAACATCCTGCCCTCCCAGGGAAGCTTCGCGGGCTCATCTCCCCAGGCCAGACGCTCCTCCCGCCAGGGGTCATCCTCGACTCGAGGCGGAACATCGAAAATCATTGTCGCCCGGCGAACCGTATCATAAGGCTCCCACTTCGGCAAGCCGGGATGGTTGGGGTCGCCGTTCCGAGCGAAGGCGATCCAGGTATCGCTCATGATATCCGCCAGGGCGTAACGGTTTTCCTTCGTCCCGACAATGGTTGTCGCGTCGACATTATGAAAGACAAACGGTATCTCCATCGTATGGGCAGATCGGAGGAGTCCCTTATTGCTCTCCCAGATAAAGAAATACATATAGACCGGCGCGCCACCCTGTTTCGCCTTCGCCTCGGCCGTTTCAATCGACAGCAGCCGACGGTCCTCGCTCGAAATTGAACTCAGCAATCCATAAGGCGTCTCCCGCGGCCGGTTCTTTTTATGGACGGCAAAGACGGCCTCCGCCCGCGTGCCCAGGACGGGTTTGAGCCTCTCGATAACCCGCTCCTCATCCATGGCGTCGATGCCTTTTTCATAGGATAAATGAAGCGCCGCTTCATCTTTATTCGTGCCGATCATCAGGGCGACGTTCCGGCCTTCAGGAGCTGCCGGAGAAAAAGGGTGGGCCGGGATGTGCGTCCCGTCGATGACGGGCGAAAGGAGCCAGCGGCCCCTCTGGCCGCCCAACAGAATTGGGTCATCCACTCGATCGATGAATTTCTCGAACCGCTCAAACAGATCGTCCGCCGAAAGGGCTTGAAGGGATTGCATGTCTCCGACTTTCAAGCCGCAATGCTTAAAAAAACGGGTTGCCAAGCGGGTCGCTACATCGCGTTTTATGCCGCGGGGATGGGGGCCGCTTTCGATGATCCCCCGACGGAACAAGCCGCGCGCCGAAGGCATTCCCATCAGCATGCTGACCTTCCTGCCGCCGCCGGACTCGCCGAAGATCGTGACGTTTCCGGGGTCGCCGCCGAAAGCGGCTATATTGTCGCGGACCCATTCAAGGGCCATCACGATGTCGAGCATGCCGGCGCAGCCCGATCCGGCAAATTCAGGACCGCAGATATCCTCCAGGTAAAGAAAGCCGTAAATGCCGAGGCGATGATTCAAACTCACAACCACGACGTCACCACGGGCCGCGAGATTCGCGCCGTCCGTCACGGGATGGGAGCCGCTTCCCACCTGAAAACCGCCGCCGTGGAGCCATACCATGACCGGCCTTTTGCCGCCGTCGTTTACACCCGGCGTCCAGACATTCAGGACGAGGCAATCTTCGCCGACGGGAGCGTCCAGGCCTCTGATGGAGGCCGGGTCCTGGCGCGGCAGGTTGGGTTTTCCTTGCGGGCAACTCGGCCCGTAGGCCGTTGCAGCGCGTACGCCCGTCCAGGGTTCAGGCGGTACAGGCGGACGAAACCGCCGGTTCCCGGCCGTGCCTGCTCCGTAGGGAATGCCGAGGAAGGTGTGGATGCCGTTCGATCCGGCAAAGCCTTGAACCTCGCCGCAGGTTGTCAATATTTTTTTATCCATATTGCCTTTCCTTCTTCAAAGATTCCTGATCCGGGTTTCTCGCCGCAGTTTCTTACCGGCAGGAAGATCTTTATAAAAGGCATGCTCCGCAGTCCGGTTGAAAAAAAACTTTCCGCGGCATGATTTATGAGCACCTGCCGTCATCCCTATCACAAAGGGACCGCTACGGCTGCTCCGGCTGATTCTGTGATAAATCGACATCTACCTTGTATTTAAACTGGTAAGCCCGAAAATACCGGTTTGAAATCCCGAAAGGTTTCTCATCTTCAGACCAGAAATACGTTTGCGTATACATCACAGGTTCAAAAGCCTGGCATTTTAAAAAATCCGATATATCGGGTTCCGCCGGAATGGCCTGGAGAAACATTTCCCCCTTGGCATATCTTAGTCCGATCTTTTTCTGCAATATGGCCTGTATGGATTTCTTCTCCTCCAGGTCTTTTTTGGTAATATATTGGACCATATCCGGCAACAGGTAGTATTCATAGTAGTACGAAATATTTTTTCGGGTCACCATACGCTTGATTATGCCGATGTCTTCGTTGTAGGTTGTCCGGAAAAAGGCGCAGATATCCTTGGGAATACGGCTTTCCCTGATTTTAATCGTATTGATTTCCAAAGGCGTGATATGGCTGTCCGCCAACAAAACCATGCCGATCAGACTGGTATAAATACTTTGCTTGATTTCCGGTATGGCATCGGCAACAAATGTTCCTTTGCCCCGGCCCCTGGTAATCAAACCGCCGGTCTCTAAAATAGACAAGGCGTTCCGGACGGTGATTTTACTAACCCCGAAATTCTGCGCCAGTTCATCTTCCGTGGGCAATCGATCTCCGGCCATATATTGTCCGGACATGATTTTATTCTGGATAATCGTTGCCAGACGGCTGTACAGCGGACCGCCTTCTTTTTGGGATGGATTCAGCATCAGGATGCCCTTTCTTTATCTTCGTACTATTTTTTTTAAACCGATCATCGTCTGTATGGAAAGCTGCGATTGTTTACAGCGATATTCAAAGGGAAGAATCTTTCCCCGGTATTGCGTCGCTTCCGTTTTTACGACAATGATCTCCGTTCTTTCTAACGATAGGCCGGCGTCTTCGGCATGTCTTTGGCCCGCGCCCCTCTCATGTAAGCCGTTTTGCCGACCATGAATTCTTCATCCGGCACTTCAACGGGCGTAATCCCCACCTTGCGGTAGGTATCCCTGATCAGTTTGCGCGCCCCTTCATCGAGGACCGGCACTTTTTCGACCGGTTCATGCAGATCCCGGAGAAGACCGCCGTTGCCGCCGCCGCACCATTGGAAATACTTCATATGGGACCAGGGATGGCCGCCATTGACAATCAGAGGCGCCTGAAGCTCATAAAAGGCGATCAGCGCCGGTTCCAGTTGTCTGTAAACCTCCATGGCCTCATCATAACGGCCCGCGTTGAGTTCCCTCATCAACTCGACGGCATAAGGCTTTTCCGGAGATTGCACGGCCTCCACATTCCACTGCCCGCTCCACTGCGCGCGATAATGTTTGGCCAGCACGGGCACAAAATCGAGATTCACCGGGCCGATGAGGAGGCGATCGCCCAGGCGTTCGCAGACATGGAACGCCGCCGCCATGTTCATCGGCTGCGTCAGTTTGACGGCTACGACATTGGGCAGATCGGCCAGACGGTCGAAGATGCGGACCGACGCGCCGCTCCGGCGGAAGGTATTAAAGTTGCCGTAGAGCACAACGGGAAGCTTTGTGGCCCGGATACGCTCTGCATAAATTTGATAGGCAGCTTCTTCCGATTCGGCATTGCGGAGACTGTAAGCCGGATACATGAAAAGATGGGTGCCGCCGATTTTTTCCGCATACCTGATCATATCCAGATCTTCTGCCAGATTTTTCTGAGATATCATCACGCCCGTCAGTATTTTCCCATTCGCTTCCTCGCAGACTATCTTGATGAATCGCTTGTTCTCCTCATCCGTCCTGACGCCAATGCCGGATATGAGCATGGAAAAAAATCCGTGACGGATGCTGTTTCGCACATCATGACGGATGCCCTCCTCATCGAGGGCCTTGAAATCGGGAGTAAATGACGGCATGAACAGATTTTCAATACCTTTGTAATGTTCCTGCGCCCAGGCTTTCAGGGAACCGAGTTTACCTCTGCCTTTACCGGCCTTGACCGTCTTTTTTGCCGCAGACTTGTTATGATCGCTCTTTACAACGGGTTTTCTTTTTTCCACAGCCTTTATTACCTCCTGTTCATATCCTTTCGTGCGCTATATTTGATTATGATATTATAATCATATAATCAAGTTTTTTAACGAAGGCCCCCGTGAGATATTCCGTCAGCAGCAAAATTCAAATTGCCTGATACACGGAAAGGCCATACCGAAAGCGGCCTGTTGTCAAACGTTTGTTTTAAGTTGACATACAGGAATACTTTCTTATATTCTCTTCCGTAAAACAACAAGTGCTCAATAAAAAAAAATGCGACCGGGGTACGAAAAATTATAAAAAAAGGGGCTTTGTCAAACTGCCCGTAAGGATCCGATGCTGAACTTTTTTCCATCATTCGCAAAACCGCCGGCAATCAGACACCTGCCCCTGAAACCCTATCTCATCGATTTTTCTTTGGACAGGCTGGCGATCGGCGTGGACAACATCCATTTCGACGTCCGCATCAGCCCGAGACTCTGCGATGCCCTGAAAAAGGCGGCCTGGCTGGTCCTGATTAAACACAGCCGCACGGATTACTACTACAAAGACTACAGCAGAAAAGCCTGCGAAGGCGAAAAAGAGATTTTAAAACAACTCTGCATGGATGTTTTGCTCAACGGAATAAATAAGGCAAAAACCGAAGGGGAACATCAGATAGACTACCTGGCGCAGGTCGCCCTGTCCAAATTGTTTCTGGAAGAAATTAAAAATCAGTACAGAAATCTTGTGGCTCTTTTTGAACGGCAGGTCAGAACCCATCAGCTAACGCCGAAACATACGGAGTCTGAAGGTTTTAAAAACAATGAAAAGCTGGCGGAAATCAAACTCAATCAAAATCACATTATCCGCCTGGCGGGGGAAGAGCTGTTTCATCTCCTGGCGGAAATTCAGAATAAAAATCTCCGCAATATGCGGGAAACCCATTTTCATACGGCACAAATCCTGCCCGGCATATTTTTCAATAACCCCCTTCTCCATACGAATAATCCCTCCGATGATTTTTTTCTCATTGAAGAATATGTCCTTTTCGGTAAACGCGCCCAGGATCATGACAGCTACAACAATGTGAAATCACTAATTTACAGCCTGTTGTCCAAAACGGATTTAATCTATCGGACCCCGGAAGACAACTTGCCGGAAGAGGATGAAACCGGCGACATAAAAGATCAATTCGACGTGAACAGGGGAAGCCTTTATTTCGATCGCTGGATCATGGAAACCGGCAACATCGACCTGATGTTCAATTGCTTTGATTCGCAAGATAAGCTCGAAAGGGTCAGACGCGCAGGCGCACCGGACAGCAGGCTCTGGGAACTCCGGAAACAGATAAAGAATCAGCAGAGACTTCTTGATTATTTTTACCGGTCGTTCAGAAAAGCCGGTTTGATAAAGCAGATCGTCCCTGCTTTTGAAATGAGATCAATATACGGCATCTATTGCCCCCCCGTTTTTCCAAGACAATTCCGGAAATGCCTGGTCAGTTTCTGGTCGAGAAGATCCGTTATCCGACAGTTGAAACACCGGCGGGCCCTTTACGGCACCGCCTTTCCGCAGGCCCCCCTTGTACAGGCCGTCATCCGGGTCAAGGAAACATCCGGTCCGGAAGAAAAGCAGCATCTCTTAAATTATCTCAGAGAGTTTTCACGGTATCATCGGGATCTCCACAATTCCGTCATCATGAAAGACGCCATGGAAACGATCAATCTTGTAACGGAAGAAAGAACCCTGCAATTATCGAGAAAGAACCGGTCTCTGTATGAATTTCTCCTTCCTGCGGAACGTGTGAAAGAAGAAAAACCCGTCAGCAATCATGTGATCATCAAGGCGGATATCCGCGGTTCGATGAATATCAATCACACCATGAGAGCCAGAGGACTTAATCCGGCGTCTCACTTCAGCCTTAATTTTTTTGACCCGATTTCGGAAATTCTGCGAAATTACAACGCAACGAAGGTATTTATTGAAGGCGACGCAATCATTTTATCGATCTTTGAAAATAAAGATACGCCGCAAAGCTGGTACGGCGTGGCCCGAGCCTGCGGACTGGCCATCAAGATATTGCAGATTGTTCAGCGTTACAACATAAAGAATCAGGAAAATAATCTCCCTGTCCTGGAGCTGGGAATAGGCATTTGCTTCACTTCCGGCCCGCCGCTGTATCTCTTCGACGGCGGCTCCAGGATTATGATTTCTCCGGCCATCAATATGGCCGACCGGCTGTCGGGCTGCAGCAAAAAGGTGCGCAAGCTGTTAAAGGATCAACGTCCCCTGTACAACCTTTATGTCTATAAAAATTGTCTGGAAGTAGACGAGGATGCAAGCGACGACTCTTCCATACGCTATAATGTGAATGGAATCGAATTGAACGAAGAAGGTTTTGTCAAGCTGTCCCGTGAAATCAATTTGAATACGGTCGCTTACAAGGGAGACGACGGCAAAGAAATTCAGCTCCACACCGGCAAGGTGCCGATATTGAACGGCGGTTATCAGCAACTGGCAATTCGGGAAGCCCCCATTTACGAAGTCAATCCGGAAACGCTTGCCGTAACCGGCGAGACATCAAGGAAATACTACGAAATTTGCACCAATCAGGAAATATACGATTACATCAGTTGCTTAGACGTCCCCCTACCTCCCGGGTAATTACGCCCGGAGATATGGCCATGACGATTATTTCTATCATGGCCCAGACATACAAAACCCATTGACATTCGGCGGAAATAATCGGCCTTTAAACGCCTGATGCTTGAATAGAGCGCCATTATCAAAGGAATGCCATTGAAGATTACATGGTTCGGAACGGCGATGATCTCTTATACGCAGGAGGATCAAACGATCCTGTTCGATCCTTTCTGCGGCTGGAATCGAAAGCACCCATGCTTTGCGCCGGAAGACCTGTCCCTTTGCCGCCATATTTTTATCACCCACGGCCACTTCGACCATATTCTGGATACGCCGGAAGTCATGGCGCAAAACAAAGCCCTCGTCCACTGTTCCGGGACGGCGGCAAAAACGTTAATCCGTCGGGGGGTTAATCCGGACCGCATTAAAATCACAGCGCCGGGCGATGCGATTGAGGACGGTCCCTTTGCGATTCGGGTGCTGGCGGGAAAGCATATCGTTTTTGACTTCAAACTGATCTGGACAACGATATTCAATACACGAATGATGCGCCATTTCGGAAACCTGTTGAGGATAATACGGACGACGTTTCAGTGTAAGGAAGGGCAAACCCTGATCTATGACATCGCCTGCGGCGGGAAAAAATTGCTGCATCTGGGCAGCTTGAATTTTGCACATGGGGAGCAATATCCTCAGGACGTGGACATTCTGGTTCTGCCGTTTCAGGGTCGATCGGATATGGCGGCTTATGCCCTTGCCGCTGTATCAAAAATCAAACCCGGATCGGTGTATTTACATCACTTCGACGATGCCTTCCCGCCCATCAGCCGCACTGTGGAGACAAGGGACTTCATCCGCAGGGTTCAAAAAGATTTTCCGGCCATACGGATCATCGTTCCGGAAAGAGGCAAGGGACAAACCGTTTAAGGCAGGCCGCCTACGCCCCGTCCAATCCGGACTTTTCCTGTTTTTGGAACCAGGACGCGGGATCGGTCAGATATTCTTCCGTATCTTTGAGGGAAACATAATGTTCATGTTCAATATCGGCAAGGAGATTGAAAAACGCCTTCTCTTTGGGAGCCGTGGAATTATCGCGGAGGCGGGCATAAAATTCGGCGCCCCGCGCTTCAAATTTTATGGCCGTGCGGATGGCTTTCAGGTCGTCGTCATCGCCCATCGGCATTTCTGAAACCTTCTTCAACATACCGTTGAGGACGTTTTTAACAACCGTGTCTTTCACGCGCAGGGGCAGCGAGTCCGGCCATTTTTGCTGTTTTTCCCATTTTTCATGAAGCTCTTTGAGCCTTTGATAATGCTCGTCTTCTTCCGTCGCTATCTGCTGAAACATGGCCTTGCCGAGGGGGTGTTTTGTTCTATCGGCGTTTTCCAGATAAAACTTCTTTTCCTTCATCTCGTTTTCCAGGGCGATTGCCAAAGCGTTCAAGCGTTCCGTCATGTCAAGCCTCCTGTTTTTTTGGGATTGCCTGCGATCATCTGATGAAACAGGGAAAATTGCAAGCAAATTCAGCCTGCGAGACGCTGCTGCAACAAGGTGAACCTCTGTTGTGTCTTGTTGTTCTTGACGGCAATGGCCAGCGCCTTCTTCGTTCCCACCAGGACAACCAGCTGTTTGCCCCGCGTCACGGCCGTATAGATCAGGTTTCTCTGCAAAAGCAGATAATGCTGCGTCAGAACGGGGATGACGACGGCCGGATACTCCGAGCCCTGGGCCTTATGAACGGAAACGGCATAGGCGAGAACAAGCTCGTCCAGTTCCCGGTAATCGTAGAGGACGTCCCGGTTGTCCATCCGGACAACAGCTTCCTGCATTTCATCGTCAAATCCGACGACCCGGCCGATATCGCCGTTATAGACGTCCTTGTCGTAATTATTTCTGATCTGCATGACCTTGTCATGGATGCGGAAGTTCTGCCCGCCCCGGTACACGCCTTCCTCCCCGGGGTTGAGGGCCTTCTGGAGTTCCGTGTTCATGTTCGTCGTGCCGATGATGCCCCGATGCATGGGCGTGAGCACCTGGATGTCGTCAACGGCGTCCAGTCCGAATCTTTCCGGAATGCGGTTTTTTACGAGATGGATAATCATCTCGAGAGTTTTTTGAGGGTCTTCCTGTTCGACAAAGTAGAAGTCGTCAAGTTTGTCCTGATCCGATCTGAACTGGGGGAGCATGCCGGCATTGATCCTGTGGGCGTTGACAATGATGGAGCTTTCCCTGGCCTGGCGGAATATCTCATTCAACTCGACGACGGGAATAACGCCGGAATCAATAATATCCTTAAGGACATTGCCGGGGCCGACGGAGGGAAGCTGATTGACGTCGCCCACGAGAATCAATGTGGCTTCCCGCGGCAGGGCCTTTAAAAGATGGTGCATAAGGATCGCGTCGATCATGGAGGATTCATCGACAATCAGGAGATGACAGTCCAGGGGATAGTCGCTGTTCCTCTGAAAGCCGCGTTTCTGCATGCTGTACTCGAGCATTCGGTGAATCGTTTTTGCTTCGTGGCCCGTGGCTTCGCTCATCCTTTTTGCGGCCCTGCCCGTAGGCGCCGCAAGGACAATCCTGGTTTTCAAGGCGGAGTAAATCTTCAATACGGCGTTGATGATGGTGGTTTTCCCCGTTCCCGGCCCGCCCGTGATGACCAGCACTTTATTCGTTGCGGCGCTCTTGATGGCGGCGATCTGTTTTTCCGCAAACCGGATGGCGAATTTGTCCTGGGCCCATTGGATGGCCTTGTCCACATCGATTTGCCTGGCAGCCTGCGGAGCCTGAACGACGTTCATCAGACGCTCCGCGAGCTGCGTCTCCGCCGTGTAAAAACCGGCAAGATAAACGGCCTTTCCGGCCTCGCCCATGGCGCTGTCCGCGACGGTGCTGTAATCGATGACCACATCCCCCCGCAAGGCGAGAGAGGACATGACCTTGATGATAACGGCCTGATCGATGCCGAGAATCTGACGGCATTTTTCGATCAACGGATCATAAGGATAACAGACATGGCCTTCATCGGCGAGCTCATGGAGCACATAAATGATGCCCGCTTCGGCCCGAAGCTCGGAGTCGTTCGCAAATCCCAGTTTCCCGGCGATTTTATCCGCCGTGACAAAGCCGATACCGGTAATGTCCATGGCGAGGCGATAGGGGTTTTCCTGAACGATCTTGATGGCAAGCTGTCCGTATTGTTTGTAAATCCGGGCGGCGTAGCCGGAGCTTACGCCGTGGGACTGGAGAAAAATCATGACGGACCGGATTTCCCGCTGTTCGATCCAGGCCTGCCGGATCATGGCGATGCGTTTATCGCCGATGCCGGAAACGTCGCCGAGTTTTTCGATATGGTGCTCGATGACGTCGAGGGTTTTTTCCTTGAACCTCCTGACGATCCGCTTGGCCATGACGGGGCCGATGCCCTTGATCAGTCCCGACCCCAGATACTTCTCAATGCCGAAAACCGTCGCCGGCGTGGAGCATTTGTAAGAAACCACTTTAAACTGGCGGCCGTACTTCGGATGATTCGACCATTCCCCGTCCATCTTGATGATTTCGCCGGGGACAGGATTCAGAATATTGCCGATGACCGTCGCCGTGTCCCGCCGGCTGCGCATACGGACCTGCAAAACGCAGTAGCCTGTTTCTTCATTGCTGTAGGTTACACGTTCGATTTGGCCTTCCAGTTCAAAAAGGGTCTTTTCATCCATAGGGGAATGCCGTTTTCTATGCTTTTAAATCGACCACATATTCCGCGATATTCTGACAATGGTCCGATATGCGTTCGAGATGGATCAATAGTTCGATGAAGATGGGCCCGGCCTGGGCCTGGCAGACCCTTTCATGAAAACGGATGAGGTGCTTTTCTCTTGCATCCTTCACCTTTTCGTCGATCCTTTCTTCACGCATCGTTATGGCCTGGACTTTTGCAATGTCGAGACTTGAAATCAAATCGGCTGCGTCATGAATGTTGGCGACGACCAGGCGGTTGATTTCCTGCATTTCCTCTTTCCCTGCCTCGCTGAATTCGATGGCGCCTTCGTATTTGTCTTTGGCCAGTTCGGCGATATGGTACGCGTGATCGCCGATCCTCTCGATGTCGTCCACCATGGCCGTGAAGACAAAAAGTTTGTTCGACGCCTTCGGCGTCAATGCGTTGCAGGAAATCTTCCAGAGATACTGGACGATTTCCGTACGCAACCGGTCAAGAACCGGCTCGATGTACTGGACATTCTTTCTTTTGATCTTCTGATAGTCGTCCATTAAATCCAGGCTGATGGAAAGCATCCGCCAGCTCAGCATGATTTCTCTTTCCAGTTCCTTTTCGACCCGGCCAAGGGCCGACTCCGGATCGGACAGGAGCTTTTCTTCGAGGTATTCCGGCCATATAGGCAAGGTTTCAACATCGCCGGGAATGATCTTTTCAATGAACCGTGCAAACGGCTTCAGAAAAAAAATAAAAGCCAGGACGACAATGACATTGAACAAAACATGGCCGAAGGCGATCTGCTGCGCCGGATCGGTAAAAACAAATTTGATGCCGGAGATGAATGGGGTCAGGATGATGAGGCTGATGACCATGCCGCCGAGCTTGAAAAGAAGATGTGAAACCGCCGTTCGCCTGCCGCTGATGTCCGCCGCCGCTCCCGCCATGAGGGCGGTTGCCGCAGTGCCGACATTGGCGCCGATGACAATGGGCAGGGCGTTTTCAATGCCGATCAGACCGCCCTGGGCCAGGATGACGAGCATGCTGATGGGAATAGCCGAACTCTGGACCAGGGCCGTGACAATCAGGCCGATTCCGGCGCCGACGAGGGGATTGGTTTTACCGGCCAGAAACTGGGTGATGTCCGGGTTTGCTTTAAGCGGCCCCGTGGCCGATGCAGAAAGGCTAAGGCCGAAAAAAATCAGGCCGAAGTAAAAGATCGCCTCGCCCCGGTCCTTCCATTTCTGATTTCCCAGAAGCCACAGCAGGCCGCCCGCGGTGAGGACAAGGGGAGACAGATCGGTGAATTTCCAAACAACGAGTTGAACGGTTAAGGTTGTGCCGATGTCGGCGCCCAGAAGAACGCCGAGGGAATGATAAAACGTGATCAGGCCGGCGCTGACCATACCGACGGTCAAAACGGTGGTTGCGGAACTGCTCTGAAAAAGGATGGTTGTGATAATGCCCGTCAACAAACCATAAAGAGGCCTTTTGACGGTATATTTGATGTAGTCGCGAATACGGGCCGTGAAGAGTCCCTGGACCGCTGTGGTCAGTTTCATTGTTCCGAACAAAAACAAGATTAATCCCGTGATCAGAAACAATATGGACGTCATGGCGCGTTCCCCAGGCCGGACAGATAAAAATATCCCCCTTAACCCGTTTCACGATGAGAAACCTTTGAATAATGCCGAACTTCTGTCATCTCGACCCCGCATTTTGCGGGGGAGAAATCTTATTAATTCGAAATCGCTGAGATTTCCCGTCGTTCCGCTTTAGCGGGACTCCTCAAAATGACAAAATTCAAAGGTCTCTATGAAAGCGGCCAGGGGGGACTTCCTGTCGCTTAATCTGTTGCAGCGGATTATTCCACTTTTTTGAAAACCTTTCCCTTGGCGCCGCAGACCGGGCATGTTTCCGGCGCTTCTTTTTCCGCCGTATAACCGCAGACCGGGCATACATAATACGGATAATCTTCCGTCCGGGCGCCTAAACCGGCGGCCATCTCCTCATAGAGTCGGGCATGGATTTTTTCCACTTCATTGGCAAAATGGAATGAGCGCTCGGCCTCCTTGTTGCCTTCCGCTTTTGCGCTTTCGATCATGCCCGGATACATGCTTTTAAACTCGTGCGTTTCTCCCGCAATGGCGTCCTGCAGATTTTCTTCTGTGCTCAATATGCCTTTGAGCGCCCGCAGATGATTGTGCGCGTGAACCGTTTCCGCCTCCGCGGCTGCTCTGAACAGCCTTGCCGCCTGGGAAAATCCTTCCTGATCCGCCTTTGCCGCAAAGGCCAGATATTTACGGTTTGCCTGAGATTCGCCGGCAAATGCCTCTTTTAATGCGTCCGTTGATTTCGACATCATTCATTCTCCTTTCAAATCTTCCGCAAATGATCGTCCCGTGAAGGGTATTGACGGTGACGAATGATACGGCTTGATTTTTAACAGAATGACCGGACAACCTCAAGTTAAATATGTGCCGTTTCCCGCCGCAGGAAGGGAAACGGTGAAAATTTTGCCGCCGCGCCCCCATAAAAATTTAACCCCTTGCAAAGAATGGCCGAATCCTGTAAAAAATGCGCCAGGACAGTCGTTGATAAATTTTCATTTACGGAGGATACAATGAAGGCACTGGTCACTTATTTTTCACAAACAGGCAATACGGAAAAACTGGCGCGCGCCATATATGATGCACTTGAGATCGAAAAAGAGATCACACCCGTCCAGGCAGGTCAGAATACCGGGGGCTATGATATTATTTTTTGCGGGTTCCCCGTTCAGGCCCACAGTGTGCCGGGAAAGGTTCATGCCTTTATCAAAGATATTCCGGAAGGACAAAATATCGCCTTCTTTTGCACCCATGGCTCCCTGCGCGGCGGGCAGTTGCCCAGACAGGCCATAGAACAAGCCGTTGGCCTGGCGGCCAAAGCAAAGGTCCTGGGCGATTTCGGCAGCCGGGGCGCCGTCAGTCCGCAGATACTGGAGGCGCTTTCGAAAAGACCGGAGCACCGGGCGTGGGTGGAAGAGGCGCAAAGTGCCGATGGGCACCCCGACGCGGCGGATCTGGCCGATGCGAAACAATTCGCCTTGCGGATGGTCGGTAAAATCCGCTGAATTATCTGAGAGCGGCAGCAACGATGTCTGCAGTTTGTCAACGAGCTTGTGAAAAGCTTTCCGCCCTGTCTGCGGCAGAAGCCGCTCCACTCCGGGTATTTCCGGCAGGCAGATTCCTGATATAGCGCTGTTTTATGTTTTCCAGCCCCATCTGCGACAGGTTGAACCGGTTGGAGGCATTATCTCCCCCCCGTAAGAGCACGGATGAACTGCTGGGCGTCGGAAATTCCCAGAAAAGCGGCTTCGCGGGCCGGCGGAAATATCAGGATTGCAACGATCGCAAGCAGCAAAACCATAAACAGGGTATAGAAAACCGTCTTGACAATCCGTCTTCCCGTTTTCCTGCTTTGACCGCTGATGCCGTCTTTATCGGCTTCATCAATATCCCCTGCTCCATCATACCCCATTTCCAGGTCGTCAAAGTAATCGGCTTTCTCATCCAGCCTGCCCGTCCGCAACTCCTTAAAAGACTCGCCGCGTTCAATGTCGGCATGGGCGGCTCTGCGGGCTTCCAAGACTTTAAGGGGAACTTCCCCTGCAAACAGATCGTCCTGATCCGGCTCGTCAAACGCCGTCCTGCCTATGGGAATATCTTTATAAAAAACCGTCTTGCACCGGCTGCACCGAAGCCAGGCGCCCTCTTCCTCCACCACTGTTTCATCAAATCTGAATTTCGTCCCGCAATTTTCGCATTGAATGATCATGGCGCCTCCACGGAATAAACGATTCCTCCTGAATTATTCTTCGATGATATAAATATCCGGCAGAGAACGGCCCTTTTCATCGGCATCAAGACCATATCCGACGACAAAGCCGTCATCCATCGTGAAACCCACATAATCGGCGACAAAGGGGATTTCCCGCCGCTTTATCTTATCAATAAAAGCGCAAACCCTGACAGAGCGGGGCTCTTCTTCTTTTAAACGCTCCACCAGATAGCTCAAGGTCAAGCCCGTATCGATAATGTCTTCCACGATCAAAACATCCCTTCCTTTGATGGAGCATTCGATATTTTTCGTTATGACGATATTTCCGGAGCTGACCGTTCCGGCGCCATAACTGGCCAGCCTTGTAAAATCCACTTCGCAGGGAACGCTGATGCAGCGGATCAGGTCCGCAAGAAAAACAAAAGCGCCTTTGAGGATGCCGACCACAAGAATTTCCCGCCCCTCATAGTCGCGGGAAATCCGGTCGGCAAGCTCCCTGACCCTCTGATCAATTTCCTCTTTTGAGTAAAGCATTTTTCTTGTCATGATGTCCATCCCATACCCCCCCTCGCGACGGCCTGTCAAGCCATATCAGGTTAATGTATGATACGCGCCGATAAACGCATCGATCTTTTCGTCAATCATGTTTTCCCCTCTTTCTACTTCGCCCTTACTCCTGAAGTCGGAAGACAGACTGACAAAGATCTTGTCGAAACGGGACCGTTCACAGCCCAGGGCTTCATAATCGATGTGGCTGATCATATATTGAGATCCGTCGAAATAGTACTTGCCGAGGCGATTGGCATCGGCACTGCGAAAAGGCCATGAGGTCTTGAATGAAAAAAAACCAAGGGCAATATCCCGGAGGATGCCGTTTTCAAATCGTCTTGCCCGGGGCATTTCATGGACGCCGTCGCTTATCAGGCGGAAATATTCTTTCACCAGGTCGATGTCGGTGACGCACAGACCGTACAGATACCAATCGTCGATGATATGGATCAGGGCGCGTTTTTCCTCAGGGGAAATATAATGGTAGCTGGGGCAAAAGTGGCCGTCGCAGAGCTCCCGGCCATAAAATGAAACATCCCGAAGATCAACGCCGCCGTTCTGAAGGGGGTGGAGGAGGCACCCCACTTTTTTTCTTTCCGGATCGATAAAGCCGATGTATTCGCAGCAGTAGATGACCTCATACCTCTTTGCGGCGTCTTCCGTCCTGTTTATCATTGCTGAAAAAGCCGCCAGATCGCCGGGTCCTTTTACGGTCAGATGAAATAGCTCCGTCCGCCGGCTCAGCCTTTCAGTAAGCGCATCTTTTGAGCTGTTGACGTAATTATAAAGTCCGCAACAGGCGCCGCAGGATTTTGACGCATCGGGTTGACAAAGATGAATGAACTGTTCGTCCGCCATGGGTCACCATTCATAAAATCGCATTCATTTGTTGAGCGGAAAGAATTAGAAGATTTGGAAAACAAAGTCAATTTCTTTTACGTCTTGAATTCTCATAAGACTTGTAGTAGTCATTCAAAGGCACGAAGGCATTGTTGTTGCCAGTCGATTAAAATACCGGGAAAAATAAAAATGTCCGTATCATGGATGATCCACTGTTAATGAGTGGATACACCGTTTCGTGGGGAATGTTTTATCATGATGAAGATTGAATGCCCGCAGTGCAAAAAGAGTTTTATCTGGACGGATGACATGCCGGTGACGGGCAAGTGTCCGGAAAGCGACTGCCAGTGGCTATACGATGTACGGGAACAATTAAAAAGCAACGTCGAGAAAAAAACCACGGCAAACCGGAACGCCGTATTATGTCCGAAATGCGGCGAGCCCGTTCATTCAAGGTTAACCGTGTGCCGTAACTGCGGGAACCTTGTGATCGGTTCCCGCACGTTTGAGAAAAAACAGCTCTGGCTGGTTGTCGTTCTCATGCTGCTTTTGATTTCTCTCATTGCCCGATTAAAAGGCTACCTGTAAACGAAGGAAACGCCGGTGAAGCAAACCCCTTTATATGAACGCCATGCGGCGCTCGGCGCCAAATTTACCGACTTCGGCGGCTGGAATATGCCGGTGCAGTACACAAATGTTATCGAAGAACATCTCGCAACGCGTCATGGGGCCGGGCTTTTCGATATATGCCATATGGGCGAGATGGAGGTGATGGGGAAGCGCGCCTTCGACTTCCTGCAGCGCATCATGAGCCGGAATCTTGAAGGGCAGGCAAACGGACAGATCAAGCTGTGCGTTATGACCAATGAGCAGGGCGGCATCATTGACGACCTGACGGTTTACAAGCTTGACGACGGATATTACATGGTGGTGACGAACGCCGGGACGCGGGAAAAAGACGTTGAATGGCTCCGCGTCAAGAAAAACGAACTGGGATTTGATGATGTCCAAATAACCGACATAAGCGATATTACCGGGAAAATCGATCTTCAGGGCCCAAAGGCCCAGGATATACTGCAACGCCTGCTCCCGGATGACTTGAATGCCCTGCGTTTTTATTATGCCGTGCGCACCGTCATCCTCAATACACCGGTCATCGTATCGCGGAGCGGCTACACCGGCGAGGACGGTTTTGAAATATATGCCTCTGCGGACAGAATGGGCGACCTGTGGGACCTGATCCTGAAAACCGGCGCGCCTGAGGGCATAAAGCCCGTCGGCCTCGGTGCGCGGGACACCCTGCGCCTCGAAGCGGGCATGATGCTCTACGGCCATGAAATGGACGAAACGGTGACTCCTTTTGAAGTCGTCTATGGGCGGCTCGTGGACCTGAATAAGGATTTTATCGGCTGCGATGCGCTCCGCAAACAGAAGGAGGCGGGCATCACGAGAAGTCTCGCCGGATTTGAAATGCTCGAAAGGGGCATTGCACGGGCAGGTTACAAGATATGGAAAGACGACAGGGAAGTCGGTGCGGTCACATCGGGCACTTATTCCCCCACCTTCGGGAAGGCTATCGGCATGGCCGCCATTCCCATCGAATGCACCCCCGACGGCACGGAAATTCAAATTGAAATTCGCGGCGGCAAATTCAGAGCAAAGGTAACAACACTGCCTTTTTACAAAAGAAAAAAATAAAACGGGAGCGATTATGTATAAACCAAATCAAACAGACAGAAAATACTCGAAACAGCATGAATGGGCACTGGATAATCAAGACGGTACGATTACTATGGGCATTTCCGATTACGCCCAGGATCAGCTGACGGACATCGTCTTTGTGGAGCTGCCGGAAATCGGCCGGAAAGTGAGCCAGTTTGACCCGCTGGCCGTCATCGAATCCGTTAAATCCGTATCGGACATCTATTCCCCCGTGAGCGGAACCGTTATCGATGTCAATAAATCCCTTGAGGATCAACCGGAGCTGATCAATCAGGATGCCTTCGGAGAGGGCTGGATCGTCAAAATAAAAATGGAAGACCCTTCTGAATTAAATGCCCTGATGGATGCCGCAGCCTACGATGATTTCCTGAAAAGCGACGGCCATTAAGCCCCATGATCTTTGGAGACCTTTGAATTTTGTCATTTTGAGGAGTCCCATTAAAGCGGGATGACGAGAAATCTGAAACATTTCGAATCAGTAAGATTTCTCCCTCCGGTCGAAATGACAGAAAATTGATATTTTTCAAAGGTCTCCCCTGACCCCCGGCCCATGGCCCCTGATTTTTTGCAAAGGATTCAAAAGATGGATTATGTTCCTCACACCGAAGATGATCGGAAACAGATGATGAAGGTCATCGGCGTGGATGATCTTCAGGAATTGTTTTGCGATATTCCGGACAAATTCCTTTTGAAGAGGCTCCTCGATTTACCGAAGCCGCAATCGGAGCAGGAAATTATCCGCACGATGAAGGATGTCGGCGCGTTGAATGCGATGGCCTCCATAACGCTCATGGGCGCCGGGGCCTATCACCACTATATTCCGTCTGTGGTAAAGCATGTCACATCCCGGTCTGAATTTTATACGGCCTATACGCCCTACCAGGCGGAGATCAGCCAGGGCATTCTCCAGGCGATATATGAATATCAAAGCATGATCGCCTCCCTCACCGGCGCCCAGGTTGCCAATGCATCCATGTATGACGGCGCAACGGCTATGGCCGAGGCGGCCGTGCTTTCCGCCAAAACACTAAACAGGACAAAAATCGTGGTGGGCGCATCCGTTCACCCCCAATACCGCCAAGTCTTACAGACCTATGCCTGGGCCAACAGCTATGATGTGGTCGCCGTTCCTTACGATCGATCGGGACAACTGGATCGGACGGCGCTTGCGGCCGCCACAGACAAAAATACGGCCGCCGTGATCGTTCAAAGCCCGAATTTTTTTGGAATTATCGAGGACATTGCCGCCATTGCCCCCATTATCCATGAAAACGGGGGATTTCTGATCGCTTGCTTTACGGAAGCGACGTCGCTGGGCATCCTGAAGCCGGCGGGAGAGGCGGGCGCCGATTTTGTAGTCGGCGAGGGACAAAGTTTCGGCAACCCCGTCAATTACGGCGGCCCTTACCTCGGCATCTTTGCGGCCTCCGAAAAATTTCTCCGCAAGATCCCCGGCAGACTGGTCGGCGCAACACTCGATGAGGACGGAAACCGGGGCTTCGTTCTCACGCTGCAAACCCGCGAACAGCATATCCGCCGGGAGAAGGCGACGTCAAATATCTGCACCAATGAGGCCCTTTGCGCCCTTGCGGCGGCCGTCTATCTGGCAAGCCTCGGCAAAAATCTGAAAAAGCTCGCCGAACTCAACATCCGGAAGGCCCACTACCTGAAAGATCAACTCGGCAGGATGGCAGGATGGCAGGCTGCATTTTCCGGCCCCACATTCAACGAGTTCGTCATGGCCTGCCCCGATCCGCAAGGCTTCAATAAAAAGATGCAGGCTTTAGGAATCATCGGCGGCTATGACATCGGCAACGATTATCCCGATCTTAAAAATTGCCTGCTCTTCTGCGCCACGGAAATGCTTTCCAAAGATGATATTGACAAGGTCATTGCCGCCGCCGGTTCATAGGCCGAGACCTTTGAAGAAACGCCTCTTTTGTCATTGCGAGTGAAGCAAAGCAATATCATAAGCATCCGATCATGCAAAAGATTGCCGCGGCTCTTCGCGCCTCGCAATGACAGGCAGCGTCAAACATCCACGGCTTATCTCAAAAAATTACAGGAGGTCATCGCATGAATACAAAACTGGGGACAGCCTGTTGAAAAAAAGGGGTTACAAGCCGATTTTAAGACTCGCAACCCCTTTGATGATATGGTGGGTCAGGGCAGAATTGAACTGCCGACACTCGGATTTTCAGTCCGATGAAACAGCAAAAACGGTTAAATTTAACCCCTTGATATTGTGTCTGGTTTTCCGTAACCAACTGATATTACAATAAAACTGATTTCTATTCATTCTAAGGGCTTCTATCTATTCCTCTGATTTTCGCTCCTTTCTATCACAATTTTATCACAGTCCCAATTATGGGTTTATGGCAAAACACGCTTTTCTCACATCTTCAATGTCGTTATATACGTAAAAACTCAATCGGCAGCTTGCCGGAGGATTTAACTCATAATAATGATGTGCCAAAGTTGCGCAATGACAACCGGCTCTTGATTCTACCCCCAATTTGCTTAATTCCTCGGCAATTTTAAATGGACTGTTATCTTTATGCGTAAAAGCAACCAGAGAGGTCCTACTCTCCGGATTCTTTGGACCAAAAATATTTAAGGATGGCATATCGCCTAATATATTTAACGCTTCTCCAATCAGCGTTTTTTCATGAAATTCTATATTATCCATCGCCTTTTTAATATCCGGCGTTGCCAATTCTTTATCAGCCATAAAGTAATTCTGGGTTCCCGGATTTAAAGAAAAATCCATTAATAATCTTAAAGACTGGGCGGAAAGAATCGTTCCTAAAATATTAGGGGTCCCAGCCGTAAACTTCCAAGGGAGTGAATTATAATCCACCTTTCCCCGGCTCACCATTCCTTCGGCAATCATGTCGCCTCCATAAAGAAACGGCCTCATCTTTAAGAGTAAATCTTCTCTTGCATATAACGCTCCTACGCCAAAAGGCGCGAGCATTTTATGAAAAGACCAGGCAAAAAAATCCACACCCAATTCACTTACATTAACATAAGCATTGGGAACAAGTTGAGCACCGTCAATCAAGAGGTAAGATCTTTTGTCTCCGTTCGGATGTAGATAGCCGCTTGAATCGGCGATTTCCTTTATTTTTTTGATTGGATTTATAGTCCCCAGAAAATTTGACGCACCGGCACAGCACACTATTTTTGTTCTCCGGTCCACTAAGGAATTTAGATGATTTAGATCAAGGGCGCCGGTTTCTTTATCAAATTTGGCGATTCTACATTCTACCCTAATGCCGAATTTCGGTAATATTTCTTCGCATAATCCGTACCATGGAACATAATTTGAGTTATGTTCCATAAAAGTTGTCACCACGTTATCGCCGTCTTTAAATTCAGTCATCAAAGAATACATGACCGAATTAATCGCCTCGGTAGCGTTTCTGTATAAAATAATATTATTCCGCGAAGCAGCGCCGACAAACTGCGCGATAGTGTCATAAGAGGATTCAAACTCTGTGGTAGTTAACAGCGAAGAGCGCGATTGGCCCCGATGAACATTGTCATATTGGACAACAAGCTTCTCCAGCAAATCCAGCAGCTGAACAGGCGCCTGAGTGCTTGCCGCATTATTGGTAACAACCCGGCCCGCTTGTATCGCCGGGAAATATTCCCTTATCTTTTGGGTGTCTATCATATATAAATGTGAATGATGCGGGCGTTTCTATAGCATCCATCTTCTTGGCAAAACGGACATCCGGTCACAATAAAATGTACCCCTCTATATTCGGTGGGCACATTTACACGTGCAATCCTGCATAGCTGGGCAACCGATTCGATGCCTACTTCGATCATCGCCACACATTTGTCGCAAAAGCAATACGCCACGGCCCAATCTTTTTTGAATGGTTCTTTTAACCATGCCAGCCATTCCGGGCCAGACGCATAATCGTCGGGAACCTCCATCGCTCCAAGTATTTTCTCGGCAATCGCTCTGTCCTCTTCTTCCGTTGAAATGGTCATGAAAGCCCTCCAATTTCATATAATTTGCTAACGGTAATTATTTTATCCTCGCCACAGTCATGCAGTTGTAGCCATACTCATCGAAGAAACGCCCGATCGGTTCGCAGCCTGCCGCCCTGGCGATCGCGTAAGGCTCATGATCTTCCTTGTAGTCCATGTTCCAGCCGGTCAGGCGCATGATATAGTCCGTCAGGGGGTCTTCTTGGCCCATGATGTTCTGGACTGTGCTGAAGATGATAATCCCGCCAGGGCGCAGACACCTCTTTACGTTTTTCATCACCCTGACGCACAGACGGACATTCAGCGGACAAAGGATGCCGATGAGGAGCACCATGTCATAGCCGCGTCCGTCAAATGTTTGATACTTCGCCGGGACAAAGCTGAAATGACTCTCCAGGTTGAGCCTCGCCACGCGCTGCGCCCCGATGATCAGGGCCTCTCTGTCCGGATCAACGCATGTGATATGAACCTTGTCCTTGAGATCAGGATTTTCCAGAAGGATCTCGATCATCTCATGACTTGGCCCCGAGCCGATGTTGACGATCTTATATGAGGCGGAATTATTCTTTTCCCGCTCCCCCCGGATAATGGCCGGCAGGTTCAGCTTCAGGGCATGGAGCCTCTGATAAATGGCCTGCGCCGCCCGTCCGTTCGGGAAGTATTTGTCGAGGGGGCTTTCAATATCCTTCCTCAGATACAGATACTCAAATGTATGCGCGGAGGTGGTGTCTTTGCTGACAATCTGCATTATTGGGGAATTTTTCAGTATATAGGAAAGGACCTCTTTTGCATGCGCGCTTTGAACATCTGCGTTTACATAGCAGGTTTTGAATTTGGCCAGAATGTCGGGCGTCAGACTGCTGAGAAAAATCTGGGCCTCGGGTTTCTGCAAGGATGCCTTCCTCGGATCGTTTGGTGCATCGGACATATCCAACATGTGTTGAACCTCCTTTAATTTCCTGATTTCATTTTTTCTAACAGGCACGGCAGACCTGCCGGCGCTTCATTGTTCTGATGTGAATAACGATGAATTTAAAAAATCCTTACAGGAGGCATCATTTTTTGCAGACCGTGATCCCGTGGATCTTGAAGGGCTCATAGACGATGCCGATTTCTTCCCACTGTTTTATATTTTCGTTCCCACGGTTCCCGAAAAGACGCCGCGACAGATCTCTTGCCCTTCAGCGCCTGTCATCCATGCGCCGATCTTCAGTTGGCGGTTGCGAAAGTATTTTTTTTCGCCCCGGACGAAGACGCGCTGACCCGGGTAAACGGGGTGCAGGAATTCGGCGCCGTCGATGCCGGTGAGGACCGGAATGGCGATGCCGCCGTTGCCATAAGCCGCGGCATGGAGATAAATGCCGAAGGCCAGGCCCCCGATCTGCACCATCGTCTCCATCAGGATTACGCCCGGCGTGACGGCGCGGCCGGGAAAGTGGCCCCGGTAAAAAAATTCGTCTTCCCGATACCGGTATGTCCCGACGATATGCTCTTCATCGAGCGCAAGGATGTCGTCGATAAAGCGAAACGGCGGCTGGTGGGGAATGGCGTCGAGAAGCCATCCAGCTACATCCGAAGGCAGTTCGCATGCGTATCCGTTCATAAGATGTCCTTTCGAGATCTTCCAATTTTGTCATTTCGAGGAGTCCCGCTGAAGCGGAACGACGAGAAATCTCAGCAATGACGAATTCATAAGATTTCTCCCTACGGTCGAAATGACGGACAATCGTTGTTATTCAAAGATCTCCTTCCATCACAGCTCCCGAACAATGACTTTCATCTTCATCAGGCCGAGCACGCTGAAGACCGCCGGCCGGTTGAAAATAAAGTTGAGCCCGACAATCATGACCTTTCGAATATGAGAAAGAATTTGAAACCCGAAGCGTTCCACCATCGTTTATTCTCCTTTCTGCGACCTGAATGATTTACGCGCTGCCGTCTTTGCCGCGAGTCAGCCAAGGCTGCGCTCATGAATAAAACTGCGCGCGCGATTCCCGTCCGATTCAATTTATTTGCTGATTTAATGCTGCAGACTTTCGCGGCCAGATAATCCCGGTGCCGCTCTGAGAAGTGTTAACGATGTTTTAAAATAAAGATTACATGCTGATTGTTTTTTTTAGATAAAAACATAGATCAGCAAAGGAAAAATCAGTATATCAAATGAGGCTAATTCATTGACAAACAGGCGATATCATCTTATATTCACAAAAAACTTGTAAATGAACATCAACGGGCAATAATGTATGGCCGAGGATCGCAAAACTTCATATTGGTTTGAGCTTTCTGAGTATGATCTTGAAACAGCCCAAGCCATGTTGCAGGCGAAAAGGTACCTATATGTTGGTTTCATGTGCCATCAGGCGATTGAAAAAATTCTAAAAGGTTATTATCAAGAAAAGAACGGGCAGCTTCCCCCGAAGACCCATAATTTAAGACTGCTCGCTCAATCCTCAAAGATCGATGATTATTTTGAAGAAGAGCAGAGACAATGCCTCAGAATACTGGAACCTTTATACATCGAAACCAGATATCCTGAATTCAAAGACAGAATATTTAAGGAACTTACAAACGAGAGATGTTCCGATATCCTTCAAAAGACCGGAGAATTGCATAAATGGATAAAGCAGAAGCTATCAACTTAGCGAACCGCTATGCGAAACTGGTAAAGAATTATTTAGGAATCCGCAAAGCAGTTCTTTTCGGCTCTTATGCTGAAGATAGATTTGACCTCTGGAGCGACATAGACGTCGGTCTGTTCATAGACAAATGGGATACGGAGGATTCTTATCTTACTGTCATGTCAAAGTTATACGAATTAACGGAACAAATCGATATTCGCATTGAACCCCATCTTTTTGTTTCCGGCGAAGACGAATCCGGATTTGCCGCAGTCATTGAAAAAGATGGGTTGCTTATAGAAGTTATTTGAAAAGCCGACGTAATGACCACGCGTCCCCTTTTTCAAAATCCTTATCCCTCTTTTGCATCCCGCACCTCCTCCATCATGACCGACTTGATCAATGTTTTGAGATCATCCGGAATCCGGCGGGGTCTGCCTGTCATATCCGTATATACGATCTGCTGGCTGCCCCGCGCATGAATCTCTCCGGTGTGAGCATGAATATAGTCCGCCGCCAGGGTGAAGCTGGCGCCCGTCAGCTCTGATACATAAAGCTGAATTTTCATCACATCCCCGAAGAAAAAATCCTTGATATACTCATAGGCGGCATTCCGTGTTTTCAAGAGATATTTTGCACCCGCCTCTTCGGCAAATCCGGGAATAAAGTCCAGGCCGAAAAGCTCCCGCACCACGCCGAAGAGCCGCGCATACTGGTCGTGGCTCACGTTGCCCTCCGCGTTGGTCAAACAAAACGTCACGCGGGTTTCATATTCGTATTTATATCCTGCCGCCGGTCTGCCTTCTGCATCCCCATCCGCCTCCCTTAACTGCAACGCCGAATCCGCATCTCTGTCCATTTTCTTCCCCCCAATATGTCGTCTGAGTTGTTACAGGGTATTTAAAACCTGCTTGACCTGCACAAGAAGGAGAACGATTTTTTTTGGAAAAGATTACGGACGATCAAGATTTTTTTATTTATGTAATGATATGGCAGGATAAGCGGTGATTCAAAGCATGGATGAAAACGAAAATATTTATCTTAATATACGCGCCCGGGCCTTTCGGTAGGCTTCTTCTTTATCTCTTTTTCCGACGGCATAGACGATCAGCGTTTTCTTTTCATCATCGACAGTGTAAACTAGGCGCAGCCCTGAAGCGCGGAGCTTGATTTTATATGTATCGGCGAGGCCGCTGACTTTATCTGCGCCAACCTTTGGATTCTCGAGACGAGCGGAAAGTTTTTTTTTGAATTGTTCCCGCACGGGCCTGTCTATTTTCCACCATTCCTTGAGGGCGGATTCTTTGAATTCGAGATTATAGCTCATTCAAAGATACCCTGATGCTTCTTTCCTGCTTCCTGTCTTTCACAATCTTTGCAATTTTAAGATCGTCAAGTTTCTCAAGCATGGCCTCAAAGGTCACCGCGGGTACCAGGTATGCCGAAGGCCTGTTATTTTTGAGAATAGCGATGGGCGCGCCTTCCGCCGCGTCAATAATTGAAGAAGGATTTTTTTTCAGTTCCGTGATACTGACAGATGATTTTGCCAACAGGTAATCCATAGCCGTGACCTCCGAGAAAATAACCATATTTTGGTGCTAAATATAGGTCATTTATTTTCCATGGTCAAGCGTAATTTTGATGTAATTTATGAAATACCGTGGTTCAATTATTTTTCTTCCCTTCTGTAATAAAAATAATAAAAGATCGTTTTTCTCTGAAGATAAGAATTCAGATCGAGAAGGACCCTATGAGCTACAGCACACCGCCATACCGCCTCGAAACACTGGAAGACATCCATGCCTTCTTAATGCCGGACCCGGACAAAGATGAAAAGGCCCTGCTGCGATTCGCCAAGGCCCACATCAGGGACATCAAGAAGCCACCCATCCTGAAAAGCCTGAGAACCAGCATGACCATGCCATATATCCACCATGCGGACCAGTGGATCGGGTGTATCTATATGCTCGATTACTCGGATCAGAATGTCCTGATTATCGACCGGATACAAATCGGAGAGGACAATGAAAAATCAACCCTGATAAATATTTTCGGTGACTTTATGAATCAATTCAAGAGGCATCTGGATGTAAAAAACAGCCTGGAGATTCTGGCGACGTCCCGAATCAGCAACTCATCGGACATCCAAAGCAGTTTTGAACGCTACGTCAAAGGGCTGCCCAGAAGATCCTTCCCTCTCGGATTTGAAGACGCCCATTTCGAATGCGCCCTGCAGAAGATGTTTTATGTGGTTCGCGGTGGAAAATAATAAGGATGTGCAAATCAATTTTCCATTGACTTCATACAAGTATTTTGTTAGGCAAAATAACATTTTCCATAGCAGCACAAAGCCATCCCATTATTTTTTTATCAAGTTCATAAATTACTTTGATGTGTCTTGATCGATCGACGCATACGGATAACACGGCGAAAACTGATTTGAAGGGCGAGCATGGCTGAAAACATCCTTTACCAAAACCATCCATCCTGGCTGAATTCTTGGGGCCTTTTTCTCTTGGCCGTGATTTTCTTTCTCATACTTACTGAGAACAAAGAACCCGCCAGCGGCATTTTCATAGCGGCCATATTTGTTTTATTAGCCGTTATCAAACGCTATCGCAACTTATACACAGTTACAGACCTGCGCGTGATGATGCGGGTTGGTCTAATCTCAAATAATACAAACGAGATGGAACTCAAACATATCCGGGGCATGAATATTCGACAAAACGTTATTGAAAGGTTGATGGGAATAGGCACGCTGGTGATCATTTCCACCGCAGATGGCGGCGGAGAAGTCGTTTTCCAGGGCAGCGGGCAACCGGAACATTTAAAAGACCAGATTCGGGAGGTTAAAGAAAAGTATTATGGAATGCCGGATCGGACCAAAATTTAAAGATGCGCTTGTTTTTGCCACAGAGATTCATGGTGATGACCACAGAAAAGGAACGACAATCCCTTACATCTCTCATCTTTTGAGTGTATGCGCTATCGTCCTGGAAGACGGAGGAGATGAGGAAGAAGCGATTGCCGCCCTGCTGCACGATACGCTTGAGGATCATCCTGAAAAAGTAACAAAAGCCATCCTTGCCGAACGCTTCGGACCGCGGGTAGTTGAAATTATTGAGCTGTGCACCGATACGCCGCCTGATTACAAAGGCGGGCCGAAACCTCCCTGGCATGAACGAAAAACGGCTTACGGAACGTGTCAATGAAAATGAGACACTTCCATAAAGAATTTAGTGTCGCAAAGGATCACTATTTTCCGGCACCGGTTTATTGATC
>JAFGHS010000023.1 GCA_016930075.1 Deltaproteobacteria bacterium | reverse complement strand
GCGGCGTATGGACGCGGCTGATCGTCTGCTGTTTATTTATTATTTTCGGCTCTCATGCCCAATACACCATCAATCAGCGCAAAAAGATGGAAGACGCCCTGACGGACAGTGAAGAAAAGTACCGAACCATCGTAGAGAGTCTTGAAGACGGCTATTACGAGATTGATCTGCGCGGGAACTTCATTTTTTTTAACGACGCCTTGTGCGGCATGCTCGGATATGAACGGAACGCCATGGAAGGCATCAATATCAAACGCTTCGTCGACGAAGAAAATGAAAAAAAAATATTCGATATATTTCGGACCGTCCTGAACAGCGCTCATTCCATCAACGCCTTCGACAGCTCGATCATCCGCAAGGACGGCGCCATCCGGGTGGTGGAATCATCCCTATCCCTGATAAAGGATGCAACGAATCAGCCCATCGGCTTCAGGGGCATCAGCCGCGATGTCACCGAACGGAAAGAGGCGGAAGCCCTGACTCAGGAAAAAATGGCGGCTGAAGCCGCCAGCCGCTCCAAGAACGAATTTCTGGCCAACATGAGTCATGAAATCCGCACCCCTCTGAACTCCATCACCGGAATAACCGAACTGGTGCTCGACGCCCAATTAAGACCCGAACAGCGTGAAGATCCGGAAGCGGTCAAAGCGGCTCTCGGTTTAAGTGCAGACCGACAGGAAATTACCCCAAAAACGCGGAAGCCCCTCTTGCAATTCGGAAAACAAGCGCTGCACATTCTGGTTGCCGAAGATACGCCCTTTAACCAGAAGTTTATCCAGCGTCTATTGACCCGATGGGGGCTTAAGGCCACTATCGTGGGCAATGGTATCCAGGCGGTTAAAGCCGCGGCCAGGCAGTCTTTCGATATTATCCTGATGGATGTTCAGATGCCCGAGATGGATGGATTCGAAGCCGCCGTCGCGATACGAAAGCTGGAAAGCCGAACCGGCCGCCATACCCCCATTATCGCCATGACGGCGCATGCCATGAAAGGCGACCGTGAGCGCTGCCTGGCTGCCGGCATGGATGATTACCTTCCCAAGCCGATCTCTTCCGATGCCCTTCAAAACATGATCGCCGAGCTTGTCCCGGTCGCCCCGGGGCTGTCCCAGCCGCCTGCAAACCAAAAATCCGAAGCGCCGGCAGCGACGACGTTCGACAAAACAGCCCTCCTAAAGGCATTCGACAACGATTGGGCTTTTTTTCGTGAGGCTGTAGACATATTTCTGAGCGACTTTCCGCAGATGGTGTCCCGTATCGAAACGGCCGTTCATTCAAACGACGCCCATGAGCTCCATCTGGCGGCACACTCCCTCAAAGGCATGGTGGGCAATTTTCAAGCCCAGGGCCCCGCCCGGGCAGCGCTGGCGCTTGAAGAGATGGGACGGAACCGCAAACTGGACGGGGCGGAAAAAGCGCTGCAAAAGCTGACGGACGAAATGACAAATCTGAAACAAACCCTTACGGCCATCGCCGAGGAAGAAAACCATTGAACATACTCATTGCAGAAGACGACGCCATCACCCTGCGGCGTATTCAACATTTTTTGGAAAAATGGGATCATCACGTCATCACCGCCAAAGACGGCCTGGAGGCGCTGGAAAAATTTATCTCCGAAGAGGTCGATATTGTACTGACCGACTGGAACATGCCCCAAATGGACGGGCTGGAGCTGGTCCGCCGGATCAATAAACATACCCCGGAAAAACCCTATGTTTATACTATCTTTCTGACCTCCCGCGGCGATAAGCAGGATGTGGTGGCGGCGCTGTCCGAAGAAGGCGTCGATGATTACCTGGTGAAACCGTTTGATCCGGATGAGCTCAAAGCCCGTGTAGGTGTCGGGCAGCGAACGGTCCGGCTCGAAAGAGCCCTCAAAGAATACGGACAGGGCCTGGAGAAAATCGTTCGAAAACAGACCCGCGTGATTCGCGAAACCCAGGAAGAAACCATCTATCGGCTTTTGACCGCCCTGGAGACCCGGGACGAGGAAACCGGCGGTCATGTCCGCCGCATCGCCCTGTCCAGCGCCATCATGGCCGAAGCCCTCGGCTGGGAGCGGGACAAAATTGAGGATATGCGCCTGGCCGCCCCCATGCACGACATCGGCAAAATCGGCGTTCCCGATGCGATTCTGCTGAAACCGGGCAAACTGACGCCTGAAGAGTTTGAAGTTATGAAAACCCATACCGCCATCGGCGGACAGATTCTGGGAGGGTCTCACTTTCGCATGCTGCAAATGGCCCATGACATCGCCGTCTCACATCACGAGAAATGGAACGGCACGGGTTATCCCAAGACTCTAGCGGGAGAAGCCATACCGCTGGCGGGTCGGATCCTGGCCATCGTGGATGTGTTTGACGCCCTCTCCCACGATCGCGTCTATCATAAGGCCGAACCGGAAAAAAAAGTTCTTGAGATCATGAGACAAGGGCGCGGATCTCACTTCGACCCCAAACTTTTCGACCTATTTATCGAACTTCTGCCCAGACTGCGGGTCATTGCCGCAGAGAACCCGTAAGATAAGGCAAAAACCATTATCCGGCTATCCCGGAAAAAAAGGAGGCTGTGTCTATTATGAAGGATCTCTATTTTCAGGAAAACAAGTGGTGGGTCAGTCCGTACAATTTCGTTGACGATGTGCGCAAAAAAATCGATTTGCCCGAAAAGGTTTTGATCCATGATGCCACCTTGAGAGACGGCGAACAGACCCCCGGCGTGGTCTTTCGAAAGGACGACAAGATCCGAATCGCCCAGCTGCTCGACGAGACCGGCATCGATCGGATCGAGGCCGGCATGCCGGCCGTTTCCGATGAAGACTTTGACGCCATCAAGGCCATCAGCAAACTGGGGCTGAAAGCGCAGATCTTTACTTTTGCCCGGGCCATGTCGATCGATATCGACAAGGCCATCGACTGCGGCGCCCACGGGGTCGTGATTGAAGTGCCCATCGGCTATCCCAAGCTCAAATATCAGTTCAAGTGGACATGGGAAGATGTTTTGAAAAAAAGTGCGGATTGTATCAATTACGCCAAAAAGAAGGGGCTCTACACCATCTACTTTCCCTACGACACCACCCGCTCACGAGAAGAAGACCTGACGAATCTACTGACGAAGATAATGGAGCATTCCCCGCCGGATTCCGTCGGCATCGTCGATACCATGGGATGCGCCCTGCCGGAGGCTGTCCAGTATCTTGTTAGAAAAGCCAAAGCCATCACCGGACTGCCCATAGAAATTCATACCCACAATGACTTCGGCATGGGGGTGGCCACCGAGCTGGCGGCCGTTGCCGCCGGCGCCGAAGTGGTGCATTCCTGCGTCAACGGACTCGGAGAAAGAACCGGCAATGCCGCCCTGGAGGAACTCATCATGGG
>JAFGHS010000192.1 GCA_016930075.1 Deltaproteobacteria bacterium | reverse complement strand
GGCATCGCCGATTCAAGGGGCATAGCCGCGGCCTTTGCCCTGGGCGCCGAAGGCGTTCAACTGGGGACGCGGTTTGTCGTCGTCACGGAAAGCATCGCCCATGAAAATTATAAGAACGCCGTTGTCGAAGCGGGCGATGCGGATACCGTCATCACCTGCCGCGCCCTGATTCCCTCCCGAAGCCTGAAGACGACGGAATTTTCCCAGGTCCTCCTCGGGATGGAGCAGTCGGGGGCGTCGGCGGAAGACATCAGGGAATTCATGGGCCATGCCGCATCGCGGCGGGCAGGGCTGGAAGGCGATCTGGACAACGGCGAGGCCTACTGCGGTTCTTCCGCCGGTTTGATCCATGAGATCATCACTGCGGGTGAAGTGATCCGCCGGCTTGTGGCGGGTTATCCCGGCGTGGTGAAAAAATTATAAGCCTTTGATAATCAAAGGGGCAGCTCCAATCGGCTGCCCCTTTTTTTATTTCCATTTTCTTCAAATCTTACGAACTCGTAAAAAGACGAATTCTGTCATTTCGGGGAGTACCGCTGAAGCAGGACGACGAGAAATCTTTAATGCTTTCGGGATTTCTCCCCCCGCAAAATGCGTGGTCGAAATGACATGAATGGTGCGTTGTAACTTTTTACGAGGTCGTCACCCCGGCGGAAGCCTGGGACCAGTGCTTTTAACCGTTTGATCCCGCCGTGGCGGGACTGGATACCGGCTTTCGCCGGTATGACGTGACTGATAAATTTTCGACTTTTCACGAAACGATCAGCCCTGATGATTATGAATAGAATCCCTTGCCTTCCTTGGCCAGTTTTTCCAGCAGGGGCGAAGGCGTCCAGTATTCGGCCCCGACGATATCCCGATATTTCAGGATCGCCTCATAGATGTTTTTCAGCCCCACCGTGTCGGCGTAGAACATGGGGCCGCCATGATAGGCGGGGAACCCGTAGCCGTACAGATAAACCGCATCAATATCGACGGGGCGCGCCGCAATTCCTTCCTCCAGGATTTTGGCCCCTTCGTTGATCATGATATACAGAGCCCGCTCCAGGATTTCCTGATCCGTGATGACGCGCCGGGTGATGCCGCGTTCCTGGGAATGTTTGATGATCAACTCCTCGATGAACGGATCGGGCGTCGCATTGCGCTTCTCGTCGTACTTATAGAAGCCGGAACCGGTTTTCTGGCCGTAGCGCCCCATCTCGCAGATCTTGTCGAGGATGTTGTTGTCCTGTTCGCGCTTCGTGAGTTCGTTGAATTTGGCCTTCCGGTTGCGCCAGCCCACATCGAGCCCGGCCATGTCGCTCATGGCGTAAGGCCCCATGGGGAAGCCGAAGTCGAAGATGACCTTGTCGACCTGGGTGGGAAGGGCGCCCTCCTCCAGCAGGAATCCGCACTCGCGGGTTCGCTTGCCGAGCATCCGGTTGCCCACAAATCCGTCGCAGACGCCGACCATGACGGGCACTTTGCCGATCTTCTTGCCGACCTTCATCACCGTGGCCTTCACATCGTCGGCCGTTTTGGCGCCGCGCACGTTTTCCAGAAGCCGCATGACGTTGGCGGGGCTGAAGAAATGCATCCCGATGACGTCCTGGGGCCGCTTGGTCGCCGTGGCGATTTCGTCGATGTTGAGATAGGACGTATTGGAGGCGAGGATCGCGCCTGGTTTGCAGACGGCGTCGAGCTTCGCGAAGACTTCCTTCTTAACGGCCATATCTTCAAACACCGCCTCAATGACCAGATCAACATCCTTCAGATCGTCATAGGAAAGGGTCGGTTTGATGAGCGCCATGCGCTGATCCATGTCTGCCTGCGTGATTCCGCCCCTGGCCATCGTGTTGGCGTAGTTTTTCTGGATGACGCCCAGGCCCCTGTCGATGAACTCCTGCTTCATATCGAGGAGCCGGACGGGGATGCCCGCATTGGCAAAACACATGGCGATGCCGCCGCCCATGGTGCCCGCGCCCAGAATGCCGACGATTTTGATGTCGCGGATCGGCAATTTGTCCGACAGTCCGGGAATCTTGACCACTTCGCGTTCGGCGAAAAAGACATGCCGCTGGGCCTTGGACTGCGTGCCTTCGCGGAGGGACGTAAAGATTTCCCGTTCGCGCTTCATGCCCTCGTCGAAAGGCAGTTCCACGGCGGCCCGTATGGCCTCGATGCACTTGAACGGGGCGTGAAAACCGCGCTGCTTTCTGGCGATGCTCTTGGCGAAATCTTCGAACTGGGTCGGGCTGTCCACCTTCGCAACCATTTCCCGGACCTTGCGGATGGGCCGTTTTTCGGCGACGACGCGTTTGGCGAAAGCCACCGCCGCGGCCTTCAGATCGCCGTCGGCGATTTCATCGATAATGCCGAGGTCTTTGGCCTTCTGTGCCGGGATGGGATCGCCGGAGACGATCATGTCGAGGGCGACCTTTACGCCGGCAATGCGCGGCAGCCGCTGTGTGCCGCCTGCGCCGGGCAGCAGCCCCAGCTTCACTTCCGGCAGTCCGACTTTTGCCGTGGGGACGGCGATGCGGAAATGGCAGCTCAATGCAATTTCAAGGCCGCCGCCCAGGGCGTTGCCGTGGATCGCTGCGATCATCGGCTTGGGTGAATCTTCCATCGCATAAACCACATCGGGAAGGTTAGGCGGCATAGGGGGTTTTCCGAACTCCCGAATATCCGCGCCGGCGATAAAGGTGTTTCCGCCGCACAAAATGATCATTGCTTCGACGTCTTTATCGGCGATGCCCTGTTTCACGCCGTCTTCGATTCCGGCGCGAACAGCCTGGGAAAGCGCGTTTACCGGAGGATTGTTGACAAAAATGATTCCTACATTGCCTTCTTTTGAAAATTGGACTTCTGACATAAGCTGACTCCTGTTTTATGGATTATTTCCTGCCATGATGATTGGTAAGATTTTGCCTTTTTGTGAACGACACTTTAATCAAGACGCTTTTAGATGTCAATGAAAAACCTGACGGCGCACAGGGCATCATCCGGCCTCCCTGCTGCCTGCATGAAATGGGGTCAGGTCTTGAAATATCACTTTATAACAAAAAAGTGATATTTCAAGACCTGACCCCAGAACCGGGTTTTTCCTGCCCTTGCGTAAACCGCGCCGCTTAAAATTTATGCTCCTTATTTCTTTTCTTCGACGCCTCCGCCTTTTTCCGGTATTCCTCCTGCACCGATTTGGCCATATACTTGACGCTGATGCGGGCGCCCTGTTTGCTCAGCGTGTCTTGCAGAAGCTTCACGTCAAGCTTCTTCGGGCTGACGTTTTTTGTGGCCGCAAGGGCCGCCGCCGTCCCCGCCGCCTGACCCGTGCAGACGCTGGGCGTGCAGTAGCGCGTTGCGTTCCAGGTGATGAAATCCGTGGACATGCATGAACCGGCAGCCAGCAGATTGTCCGTCTCCCTGGAAATCAGAGAGCGGTAAGGAATGTCGTAGGGCGGAACGTCGCCCATCCATTCATGCTCGTCGTCGGGGCCGAAAACGTCGGGGCACATGTTGCTGACGGCGATGGCATCGTCGAAAGCCTTCCCCTGCCGTATATCCTTTTCCGTCAGGACGTATTCGCCGAGGAGCCGGTGCGTATCCCGCAGCATCAGCGTCGCAGGCGTCTTTTCGATGTAGGACTTCTCGAAGCCGGGCACGTTTTTCTTCAGCAGATTGTACATGGAATGGGCCTGTTTTCTCAGATCGATTTCCCCGGCCGTGACGTCTT
>JAFGHS010000191.1 GCA_016930075.1 Deltaproteobacteria bacterium | reverse complement strand
TGCTGCTGCGTTCTTAAGGACAGGTCCTGATTCCCGTCGGATATCTGGGCGGCCAACCGGGCCAGGCCCAGGGCTTCGCCCTTGGTCTGGGCGATCAACTTTCCCATATTGTCGAAGGTCTCATTGGTCTTGGCCGAAAGCTGATCCAGGAGATCATCTTTTGCCCCAACGGGGGCCTGAACGGATAGGTTTCCCCCGGCGGCTGTTACAAATACCCCGCCCAGCTTCTCAACCCGTTCTTCCAGATACTTCCGGTTGTCCTCCTCATTTTTGGCGGCATCCTTTAAAAGTTTTTCACTCTTGAGTTCTGAATTGATGGAAACAAAGATTTCCAGGGCGCCCAGTATTTTCCCCTTTGAATCTGTAATAGGGGCGGATGATGCCGATATCGTCTGGATTTCGGCTCCTTTCAGGGGATTAATGACCTGGGTGTAGCTCCTGTTCATATTACCGGTTTTTAGTGAATTTTTAACGCCGCATTCTTCCTGGCACTTGTCGGATCGCCAGACCTCCCAGCACTTCATCTTTCCTTCCACTTCTTCGGCCTTTAAGCCTGAGGTATAACAGGCCATTGGATTCATAAAGGTTACGGTCATATCATGATCGACAAAATACATGGAGACGGGAATGCGTTTCTTAAGTCCGCTGTTAAAGGCCTCCTGGTTCTTTTGATTTTCAACCATCATTCTTAAGTTGTCCGCTAACTGGCCGATGGAATCTTCTCCTTCATCAGGAATTTCCACATCCAAATTCCCTTTGCTGATTTCCAGGGTCATATCGCTCAATGTCTGGATCCGCTTCGTTACAAATTGATACAAAAGAAAATAGAGCGCGAAAATTGCCGCTCCCAAGAGGATAAACATGCCAAACAACCTTTGAATCAGGCTTTGCGTTTCAGAATAACTGGTATAGGCCATCCATAAGACTCCAAGCGGACCGACGATAATGACAAGACTGGCCAAAATTTTAAAACCCATGCTTTTCATAAGATTCATCATATTCATCCGGCTCATACTGCACCCCCATCATAGATTGTCTGTGCCCGATATGCAGGTTTATGTAAACGCGTCTTAAAAAAGCGAAAAACCTGAGCGACGCCGGGTTTAGAAGCAGCTCACCCCATGCTTAGAACAATTTTTCATAACGTAAATGATTTCGATTTCCTTCCGCAACGATGTCGGCGCATCGCATAAAGTCAATACAATACCTGTAAGACATTGTCAATGCTTAAACGGTAGTAAATAATGATTATCGTTTACGGTTTGAATTTTCTCCAAACGGTAACATGATTACATTGAGTGCGCTTTCATTTTGGAAAGGGCAGACTTTTACGGCAGGCGTTAATCCATATTATGATGCAACTTATGGGTTATTTTTTAGGAAAGGTTTTCGTTGCCTTTCCTTTTGCCCACGATAACAAATCCAATCATGGCAAGGATTGGGGCCGTTCCGGCGATGAGAAAGGTGACGACAAAATCGGTGTATTGCAGGACAAAGCCCAGGATCACCGAACCGACAGCGACACCGACATCAAATGACGCCCCCAGTGTTCCCATGGCGGCGCCGCGTCCTTCATTCCCTATGCGGTCGATGGTGAAGGCCATGAGTGTCGGTGTTGCGGAGCCGAAGCCGATGCCGTAAATCAGGGCAACAACCATGAGCATGGTCATGGAGTCGGCCAGGCAAAGGACCCAGATGCCGATGCCCGTCATGACAAGGCCGGGAATGATGACGGCTTCACGGCCGAGTTTGTCGGAAAGAATTCCCGCTATCGTTCGTGATGCGATAAGAACAATGGCATAGGCGGTAAAAAAATAACCGGGATTGGGAATGTGTCTGTCCATGGCAAAAAGAATAAAGAAAGAGACGACAGCGCCCCAGGTGACGCTCAGGGAGGCCATAATGACGGATGGGAAGAAGGAGGCCTTATGGAAGAGAGGCGCGCGCGGCTGTCCCGTTATCCGGGCGACGGGCCTGTAGTTATCGGTGAGAAGGGATGTCAACGCAACGGCTGCAAAAGCCGTTGCCGCGGATATGAGAAAGAGCACCGTGAAGTCGTATTTTTCGACAATGACAACACCCAATGCGGGCGCAATGGCCATGGCCAGATTGGTAACCATGCCGAAATAGCCCATCGCCTCGCCGCGCCGTTCGATGGGGGCTATGTCGGCGACGTAGGCGGATGATGCGGTGTTGAATAAACCCAGACCTGAACCATGAAAGATGCGCAAAATGATGAGCAGGATCAATGAGACAGCAAAATTATAGAGGATGGCGGAAACGACAAAGATGATTGTGCCTGCGATCATGAGCCATTTTCTTCCCATTTCATCGGCGGCGCGGCCGGCAAAAGGACTCAGGATGACGATGGGGATGGTGAAGGCGCCGATGACGATGCCGATGTCGGATTTATCGCCGCCGATTTTAAGAACGTACAGAGGAAATACGGCGAGCATGAAGGCCATGCTGCAGAAGAAAGCCAAACGCGCCAGGCAAAGAAGGATAAAGTCGCGGGTAAAAAGCCGGTTTGAACCTTGTTCATCTGAGATTTCATTGTTCGTGACGGTCATTTCAGGCCTGCTTCAACCATTCAGACCGGCGGATGAGGCGCACAAGCGCCTTGACGGCCCGTTCGACGCTTGTGAAGGAAGGCACGCCGGCCTTGGTGCTAAGCCGCATGAAGGGCTGCATGATATGCCCGTAGGGCGGCACGGCCAGGATGGGTTTCCGGATGCGGCTGCTCATTTCGCCCAAAAATCCGGCAAATTTTTCATGATCATCCCCTTCGGGATATATGCCACAGATAATGGCGTCCACCCAGGGCGCCATCAATTCGAGGCACCGGCGGCAAATCTCTTCTTTCTTGCCTTTGGGCGACCAGACGAGGTCAATCGGATTTGAACTCCCGGCGAAGGGGGGAAGGTATTGCTTCAAGAAGCCGATCAGCTCCCGGTGGACGTCCTGCGGCAGTTGAGGTATTTCCAGACCCGACAGTTCGCACGCATCGCAGGCGGCGACGCCGATTCCGCCCGTGGATACGATCATGCCGACCCGTTTTCCCTGGGGAAGAAAAGGCGAATGGAATGCGACCAGGGCATCCATCATATCCTCAATGCCGACAGCTTCCGTGACGCCGGCCTGATTCAGAACGGCCCTGGCCGTCTCGCCGTTGCCGGCCAGAGATCCCGTGTGCGATTGGGTGGAGCGTGCGCCTGCTGCCGTTAAACCCGATTTCCAGACGACCACCGGTTTTTGGCGTGCCGCTTTGCCCGCGGCCTTAAAAAAAAGCTGTCCGTCTTTGAAACCTTCCACGTAAGCGCCTATTATTGTCGTTTCGCTGTCGTCGCCGAAATAGTCGAGATAATCGGAAATATTAAGGTCCGCCTGATTGCCGCAGGAGACGACGGCGCTGAAGCCCAAACCGCGATCCTGACCCATGACCAGTGAATATTCGGTGGCCCAGCCGCTTTGTCCGGCAAATGCCAGCCCTCCCTGATCGACAAACGGCGCTTGTGTCGTCACCATGTTTATTCCGGAGGCGGGGGACGCGATGCCCATGCAATTCGGTCCGACGATGCGCATACCCGACACCCGCGCTATGTGAGCGATGGCATCCTGCTGGCTCCGGCCTTCGTCGCCGAGTTCGGCAAATCCGGCGCCGTGGACAATGGCGGATTTCACGCCTTTTTTAGCGCAATCTTCTACGGCGGAAACGACAAAGCGCGCCGGTACGAAGAGGACAGCCAGATCGACGGCTTCCGGGATAGCCGATGCCTGCTTGTAAACCTTTTTGCCGGGAATGGCGTTGGTATTCGGATTGACAAGGTAGATTGATCCTTTATATCCCAAAACATGCAGCGTATTGACCACATGGGTGCTGTGTTTGGTTTTGTCGGCGGAGGCGCCGACGACGGCAATGGATGACGGGTGAAACAGAGGTTTTAAATCATAACGCATGGGTCATGCCTTTCAACGGGTATAACATGGTCTGCCGAGTATGAATCGGGAGGGAATGTCTTGACCGGGAACATTAAGAAAAAGCGCGGGGTCTGTCAAGAAGAAACGTGACTCCTTGATCATAAGGGGAAGGCCGCTTCACGTATTTTTTACAGATAACGCAGGAATTTGCACGGTTCACCGGTCAGGGCGGGACGGTCTTAAAATCATGTTTCCTTGAGGTATTTTTTCAAAAGGTCGGCGATCTCATCGGGCATCCGTATCCCCTTTTCAATAAGCCTTGACTGATACTTTTTGAAGGAATCCAGGTGCCTTGTCGTGCTGACGATAATCCGGATATATTCCTTCACGTCGGCCTCAAGCTTTTTGCGAAGCATCGGACGCTGGAGAAGCAGATTTTCCACCTCTTTGATCAGCCTGAGATTAATGGGCCGGCAGGTCGCCCGGTAAAATGCAAAACGCTGAAGATGGCCGTCATTTAAGTCCCCGGAGAAGATGGCTGCCTTGACCCTGTCCCGATCGAGACTGTCGCATACTTCAATTTCTATGTGATGCTTTTGGAGCTCGTCAAAAACCGTCTGAAGCGGCCGGGGTATGGTGCATGAATCATTCTGATCCGGTTTGCATTTCTCCCCCCGCAGGTAAACGATAAGATCGATATCGGAGCCCGGGTTTGCAATGCCAAAATTGAGAGAGCCGAGAAGATCGAAGGCCACATTCATCCCCTGCTTCTTCATGTCCCGGTAGATCGTCCGCAATTCGCCGATCATGTGCTTCGATTCGTCGGTTTCGTGGCCGAGAAAAAACTTTTTCACCCGTCTGAAGCGGGAGACGGATCGAATATGGCTTTCTCTCTGGGTCTGGCTGGTGAGTTTATTGATGTGGTATTCATCGAGGATCAGTTTTTTCAACTCTCCTTCCGTGAAGGTATAATCGGCCAGGTCGAGGATATGATTTCCCTCCAGTTTGCGAAGCGTTGCCACTTGAAAGGCCTTATTTTCAATTATGAGGTCAAAGAAGTATCCTCCTTTTTTAACCCGGCTGACCTCAACAAAACGACCAAAGTTGGAGGGATTGAGGAAAAAGGTTCCCTGATGATAGCGGCATCCCCAGGCTTCGTGGATATGTCCGCAAAAAACGATGCGCGGCGGCGACTCGTCGATGAAATTCCGGATGCCGATGCTGCCGATATTGCCGTGACGGGGCAATGTATCCATAAATCCATACGGCGGGTGATGAATCAAGAGGATGTCGGGTTTCTCTTTTTTAAAAAAATCGTACGGTTCCGACACCAGTTCGCCGGTTTCGCGGCTTTCATTGAACGGAACGCTCAGATGGTCGGGTACGCCCGGTGTGGCCACACCGGCGCCGCCGTAGCCGGATATTTTCAAAGAATCGATTTCCATGGATTTAAGATGCAGATTCCATTCTCTCAACGCTGTGAAATTCAAATCCATGTCGTAATTGCCGGGGATCAGCGCCATCTGTTTTCCTTGAAATTTGGAAAGGACGCAAGCGATTGTCTCATATTTTTTCCGCATGCGTTTTTTCGCATCGTCACTGAGCATGACATAGGCAACAGCCTTGTCGAATCGGTCGTCCGTATCATGGTTCTCCCGATGGATGAAGGATTTGGCTATCTTGTACAAAGTTCCCTCATGGGCATGATCTTTCTTATATTTCTGAAAATATTCCTGTAATTCAATAAATTTCCAGGCTTTATCGTAGGAGGGAAATAACGTGTAAAGCAGGTCGCCCGCAATAAGGTAAAGATCGGCGTTGGTCATCCGCATGACCTGTTCCAGATTTTTAAACGCGTCATGTATGTCCGTCAGATAGATGATTCGCATGAATGCCTTGCCGATAGTGCGTTAAAGTTGACTTTCTTCTTTTCGTTTCGATGCCCTTTTTTGCGGATCAAGCTCCATCTTTCTGAGGCGGATGCTCAGCGGCGTGACTTCCACCAGCTCGTCCTCGGCGATAAATTCAATCGATTGGTCCAGAGACAAGGGGCGGGGCGGCCGGAGCGTCACCGTCGCCTCCGACGTCGAACTGCGCATATTGGTCAGTTTCTTTTCTTTTGTAATATTTACCGCCATGTCGACGGCCCGGTTCCGCTCGCCGATGATCATGCCGCCGTAAACCTCCGTTCCCACTTCCACGAAAAGTTCGCCGCGGTCCACCATGGCAAGACTTGCATAGGTGTTCACCCTGCCGCTTCGGTCGGAAAGGAGCGCACCGCTCGCCCGCTGCGGGATCGGTCCGAACCAGGGTTCATAATTTTCAAAAAGCGTATTGATGACGCCTGCCCCTTTCGTATCCGTCAAAAAATGGCTGCGGAAGCCGATGAGCCCCCTGGACGGCACTAAAAATTCCAGGTTGACGCGTCCGCTTCCTTTGTTGATCATATTGATCATGCGTCCCTTCCGGACAGCCAGTTTTTCCGTAACGACGCCGATGAAGGCTTCGGGAATATCGATAAATACGCGCTCCACCGGTTCCAGCGTTTTACCTTCCACTTTTTTGGTGATGACTTTGGGTTTGGAGACCATTAATTCATAGCCTTCGCGGCGCATGGTTTCAATGAGGATCGCCATCTGCAATTCCCCGCGGCCGCAGACTTCAAAGGCGTCTTTGCGATCCAGTGGTTTAAGTTCTATGGCGACGTTTCTGAAGCTCTCCCGTTGAAGGCGCTCGAGGAGATGGCGGGACGTCAGATATTTCCCCTCCAGGCCCGCAAAGGGACTGTTGTTGACGTAAAAGATCATGGAAACCGTCGGCTCATCGACGTGGATGCGCGGTAAGGGCATGGGGGTGTCTGCAGAGGTTATGGTATCGCCGATGCTGATGGCGTCAATCCCTGCGACAGCGATAATGTCGCCTGAGAATACGGCGTCCACCGCCTTTTTTTTCAATCCGTGAAACGTATACAGTGCGGAGAACTTGATTCCGGTCTTCGTTTCGTTTTCACCGCAAAGGGCATAAAATTTGTTCATCATCAGCGTGCCGTTCATGACCCGGCCGATGCCGATCTGACCGACATAGTTGTCGTAATCGAGATTTGTCACAAGAAACTGGGGGATGGCGTCGTCTTCACCGGCCGGGCCGGGGATTGCCGAGTAAATTGCCTCAAAGAGGGGCTGAAGATTGTCCGATTCATCGCCGGGTTTCAGATGGGCAACGCCTTTTTTCGCATTTGTATACAGGATAGGAAAATCGATCTGTTTTTCGTCGGCGTCAAGATCGATAAAAAGATCATACACCTCGTCGATGACCTCTTCAATCCGCTCATCAGGGCGGTCGATCTTGTTGATGATCAGAATAATCGGGAGCTTTTCGGCGAGGGCCTTTTTAACGACGAAGCGTGTCTGAGGGAGCGGCCCTTCGCTGGCATCCACAAGCAGAATGGCCCCATCCACCATATTCAAACTCCGTTCCACCTCGCCGCCGAAATCGGCGTGGCCCGGCGTGTCGACGATGTTGATCTTGACGTCTCCGTACCATATGGCGGTGTTCTTCGCCATAATGGTTATACCGCGCTCCCTTTCGAGGTCCATGGAATCCATCACCCGTTCGGAGACTTCCTGATTCTCACGGAAAGTGCCTGTTTGCCGGAGCATGGCGTCGACAAGGGTCGTCTTGCCGTGATCTACGTGGGCGATAATTGCTACATTTCTGATGTTTTCTTTTCGCATTCCGTCGATAACCCTTCTTACATAAACGATTTGAGATAGGCATCCTATATCACCAATACGTTTCATAATTCATATATTTTTTCATGCCCGGCGGAATCCTTCTTCCGCTCCGATTTAAAAAACATCTGAAATCTTTGATCCACGGCCACTTTGAGAATAAAAAACATTGCAGAAATGATTATAAAAGTATATGGAAGAGCAAATTAACCGACTATTGTTCGCTTGATTCCATGGATGCATCCGATACTCAAGGCAGAGATGGCTGAGGCTGATAGTCCGCATATATAGGATGTACTTGAACACCACCTTTGTATGGTGCCGCTGTTGGCGGTTATTTTTAATATCATAACTTGAAGGAGGAGATTGTATGAACAAGGGTGATTTGGTCGGTGAGGTTGTAAAGATTGTTGACAAAAAAAAGGTAGCTGAAGACGTTGTCAAATGTGTCCTGGATTCAATTGCCGGTGCCCTAAAAAAAGGTGAGAAAGTCACCCTTATCGGTTTCGGTACATTCTCGGTAGCAAAAAGAGCGGCACGTAACGGTAGAAATCCTCAGACGGGCAAGGCTATCAAAATCAAAGCGAAAAAAATTCCCAAATTTGTCGCGGGCAAGAAGCTCAAAGCCGCAGTGGCAAAATAAACTTGAAAAAAAGGGCTTCTAACGCATCGCAGTTAGAAGCCCTTTTTTTTGATATTTCATGGGAGGCCCTATGACGGGAAGGAAAATTGTGCAAAAAGGCAAAAAAGTGAAGCCCTTTACTCTGAAAGACCATAACGGCCAGGATTTCCGCCTGTCGGATTATGCGGGTAAAAAGGTGCTGCTGTCTTTTCATCCCCTGGCCTGGACGGCTGTTTGCGCCCAACAGATGCAGTCTCTGGAAAAAAACAAAAAGTCTTTTGACAAACTCGACACCATTGCCGTGGGACTCAGTGTCGACAGCGTGCCCTGCAAAACCGCCTGGGCCAAAAGTCTGAGGATAAAGAACACCCGGCTGTTGGCCGATTTCTGGCCTCACGGCGGCGTCGCCAAGTCTCTCGGCATTTTCCGGGCCGACGGCATTTCGGAGCGGGCCAACATCATCGTCGATGAGAAGGGCCGGGCGAGCTTTGTCAAAATTTATCCGATCCGTCAGCTCCCGGATATCAAAGAAATTCTTGATGCCCTCAAGGCATAACGCTTTTAACGCAACCATCCCATCTATAGACCTTTGAATTTCTCTGTTTTCTGTCATTGCGAGGCACGAAGTGCCGTGGCAATCTCTCCAATCATTGGATCCTTATGAGATGGCTTCGCTTCGCTCGCAATGACATAAGAGGCGTTTTTCAAAGGTTTTATCCGCAGGCATTCCGTTTATCCGTCATGCGTCGTGTCAGTCCGAGGGGACGGCCTTATGTCTGCCTTAAGGACGTAAAGGGGAATATTTTTTTAAACGCATTGAACGTTTTATTAAATACATGTCCTTGATATCGATCCCCGGCGGTGAAGCGGGTAAACAGGGTAAATCGACAAATAGCCGGAATGACGATGGTATTTGATTATTATTTGCAGATGCCTCAAACTGGCATACTCCTTTCAATAAGTTAAGTCAAAAGGCCTGATAAGGGCAAACGAACGACAAAGGAGGATCAAGACCATGAAAAAGACATTATCAACCATCATCACAACGGTGTTTGTTGTACTGGTTACCGCGACGTTCAGCTTTGCGGAATATACAGCAACGGGGGTCAGCCAGTTCCCGTACTTCCAGCTGGGCTGTCTGATCATCGGCGGGCTCCTCATCATCTCCCTGAAGCATAAGTATCAGAGGATGTACACGGGTGAAGTCGTCGGCGCCTTTGCGCTCTACACGGTGCTCATCGCCCTGTTCACCTCGCCGGTGATCGACGCGGTCAAATCCCTGGTCAGCTGATATAAGATAAATAGACAGACGCATTTTAAAACCCCTTCGGGTGACGCCAATGCCCGAAGGGGTTTTTTTGTAAAAAATCGGGTATATTTTTTCCGGCCGGACGTGTTATGATCTGCAACGTATTCAATCCATGACAATATACAGATCAAGGGGGATGATTATGCCGAGCCGATTGTTTTCACCGCTGAAAATCAGAGGGATCGAATTCAAAAACAGGATATTTATGCCGCCTATGGACATGTTTTGCGCCGAAGACGGCATGTTTTCCGATTGGCACTTTGTCCATTACGGAACACGGGCTGTCGGCGGTGCGGCGCTCATCATTCAGGAGGCGACGGCGGTTTCGCCGGAAGGGAGGATTTCGCCGGGCGATCTCGGCATCTGGTCGGACAAGCACGCCAAGGCCTTCAAGCGCATAACGGATTTTGTAAAGGGGAAAGGCGTTGTTCCCGGCATTCAACTGGCCCACGCGGGGCGCAAGGCATCGGTCGCAATTCCCTGGAAAGACGGCGACCGGCCGCTTGCGCAGCAGGAAGGGGCATGGGAAACACTGGGGCCCTCGCCGGTGCCTTTTGGCCCGAACTTTCCCGTTCCGAAAGAGATGACAAAGCAGGATATCGACGGGGTTGTTTCGCAGTTTGCCGCCGCGGCCAAACGTTCCGTAAGCGTCGGTTACGACGTGGCGGAGCTTCATATGGCCCACGGTTATCTGTGCCACCAGTTTCTATCGCCCCTTGCAAATCAGCGGACCGACGAATACGGGGGGAGCTTTGACAACCGCATCCGGATGCCCCTTGCCGTCGCTCAGGCGGTGAGAGACGTCTGGCCCGGCCATCTGCCCGTGTTTGTCCGCGTATCTGCCACCGATTGGGTGGAAGGGGGGTGGGATTTGCAGCAGACGATTGCCTTTGCCCGACGCCTCAAGTCCATGGGCATCGATCTCATCGATTGCTCGACGGGCGGCGCCGTCCCGGATGCAAAAATCCCCGCCGGCCCCGGTTTTCAGACGCCTTTTGCCGCCGCAGTCAGGAACGAAGTAAAAATACCGACGGCGGCTGTCGGCTTTATTACGGAGCCTTTCCAGGCGGAGCAGATCATTGCCAACGGTCAGGCCGACGCCGTTCTTTTGGGGCGTGAATTGCTGAGAAATCCCTACTGGCCCCTCCAGGCGGCAAGGGCGCTTAAATTTGATGTTCCCTGGCCTTCGCAGTACCTCAGGGGAAAGCTTTAAAGCTTCATATTTTGGGTCTCGTGAATCGGATATCGCGACCTTTTTATGCATAAGCGATTAACGCTCATGCCTGTGAGGCAAAACGAAGCATGAGAAAACAAAGGAGATAGAAGTCAGGAGCCAGAATAACCAGAATAGCGTTTTTCTTCTGTATTCTCTTTTCTGACTTCTGGATTCTCATGAAATTTGAAAGGATGGATCCGTGGAAAAACAATTTGGCTATGCCGGGACCATACTCAGGGTGAATCTGACGACCGGACGGATCGATAAAATCCCCACGGCGCAATACGCCGACAGATTTATCGGCGGGCGCGGAATGGCGGCAAAAATTTATTGGGACCTTGTGCCGCCCGACGTGGACGCTCTTGACCCCCGCAATTGTCTGATCTTTGTCACAGGCCCCGTGGCCGGTTTTGCCGGCTTGTCGGGTTCGCGCTGGCAGGTCTGCGCCAAGTCTCCCTCAACACACCCCCAATATTTCAGTTATTCGAATTTGGGGGGTCACTGGGGCGCTCAACTCAAGTTTGCGGGATACGACGGGTTGATTTGCGAAGGCGCTGCCGACAAACCTGTCTATATCGAAATTAACGACGGCGATGTGATGATCCACGATGCCTCCCGCCTTTGGCAAAAAACGGCCGCAGAGGTTATTCAGGCCGTTAAGATTGATTTGGGCCGTCATTTCCGCGTCGTGGCGACAGGTCCGTCAGGCGATCATCAAGTGGCTTTTGCCGGTCTTACAGCTGACGGCGACGCCTGTGGATCGTCCGGAATGGGGGCCGTCATGGGGTCAAAAAAGCTCAAGGCCATTGCAGTTCACGGCGGCGGGAGGATAGAGGCGGCAAGGCCCGAAAAATTGAGTGAACTTGTTGCTTACGTGCGCGATCTCCGGAAACTCAAACCGGGGCAATTGGAAAAGCTCATGCCGGAAGGGTCGCGATTGAAGCGGGAGGCCTGCTTCGGCTGCATCGGCGCCTGTACAGGGCGCCTCGTCTATACGGCCCTGGACGGGACGAAAGGCAAATCCATGTGCCAGTCGTCGGTCTTTTATATGCGTCCGGCCTGGAAATACCACGGCAGGCAGACAGAGGTCCCTTTCTTTGCCAACCGCATCTGCGATGCCTACGGACTCGATACAATGGTTGTGGACAGCATTATTGTTCTTCTCCAGCGCTGCGCAAAGGCTGGCATTCTGACGGAGGAAAATACCGGACTGCCACTGTCGCGAATCGGGAGTCTGGAATTCATCGAAACGCTGGCCCGGATGATCGCTTTCCGCGAAGGCATCGGCGATGTCCTGGCTCGCGGTACGACAAAAGCCGCGGAAATGATCGGGAACGGAGCGCCGGAGCTGATCGCCGATTATCTTGCCATCGCCGACCATCCGCCGGCCTACTGCCCCCGTATGTATATCTCGACGGGCCTTTTTTACGCCATGGAACCGCGCCAGCCCATCCAGCAGCTCCATGCGGTGAGCCGCCTTCTCCTTCAGTGGGTGAGCCGCCAAAGCGGTAATCAGGGTTCTCATGTGACGAGCGACCTGGTGCGTCGCATCAGTAAAACCTTCTGGGGAAGCGAAGAGGGCTGCGATTTTACCACATACGCCGGAAAGGCCCTGGCGGCGAAAAACATCCAGGATCGCGAATATGTGAAAGAAAGCCTGATTCTGTGCGATTTTGCCTGGCCTGTTACGGATGTGGGCGTTGCGGACGAAGGCGATCATTTCGGTGATCCGGCGTTGGAAAGCAGGATTTATTCGGCCGTGACAGGCCGCGATGTGGATGAGGCGGGACTCAACGCCCTGGGCGAGCGGATCTTCAACCTCCAGCGCGCCATCCTGACGCGGGAGGGGCATGCGGGACGGGAAGCCGACCGTATCGCCGAGATCTTTTATACCGTGCCTTTAAAGGATGCGTTTCTCAATCCCGAATGCCTGGCGACGGGCAAAAACGGCGAGCCTGTATCGAGGAAAGGGGCCGTCGTCGACCGGGAGCAGTTCGAGGCCATGAAGACGGAGTATTACAACCTCCGGAAGTGGGACGCGGCCACGGGGCTTCAGTCCAAATCGAGACTTGAAGACGTCGGACTTTCGGACATCGTCCGTGAAATGGATTCCCGATTTCTTGTTGACACATAAAAACGCTTGGCCTATATTGCCACATCTGATGATGCACTGCATCTGCAAAGCGCCGAACAAAAAAATCCCATAGGAGCCTTATATTTCATGAACAGACAAACACTTGCGCAATTTGATTCCGACATTTTTTCTATCATTGAAAAGGAAAGGAAGCGCCAGGAGGAGGGACTGGAAATGATCCCCTCGGAGAATTTCGTATCTCCGGCGGTACTGGAAGCCCTCGGATCGATCCTGACCAACAAGTATTCCGAAGGTTATGTGGGCAACCGGTATTACGGCGGCTGCGAATTCATCGACAACGTCGAGCAGTTGGCCATCGACCGGGCCAGGCAGCTCTTCGGCGCCGAGCACGTCAATGTCCAGCCGTTAAGCGGCGCCCCCGCCAATATCGCCGCTTACCTTGCCGTCCTGAAGCCGGGCGATACGATTCTCGGCATGGATCTGTCCCACGGCGGCCATTTGACCCACGGAAGCCCCGTGACCCACATGGCCAATCTTTTTAACTTCATCCGCTACAAGACAAACGCCCAGGGCGTCATCGACTACGATGAACTGCGCGATATGGCCCGCCGGCACAAGCCCAAACTGGTCCTCGTCGGCTATTCCGCATATTCCCGGGAGATCGATTATCACATCATCAAGTCCATCGCCGATGAAACGGAATCGATGACGATGGCCGATGTCGCTCACATCGCCGGCTTAATTGCCGGAGGGCAGATGAACAATCCCGTCCCCCTGTTCGACATCGTCACGACGACGACCCACAAAACCCTGCGAGGCCCCCGGGGCGGCATGATCATGTGCAAGGAAAAATGGGCGAAGCAGATTGATAAGTCTGTTTTCCCCGGTTTTCAGGGCGGTCCGCACGAGCACAATATCTCCGCCAAGGCCGTGGCGTTTAAAGAGGCCCTCCAACCGGACTTTAAGGTCTATGCAAAGCAGATCATGACAAATGCAAAAATTCTGGAAGAGGAACTCAAGAAAAGGGATTATACGATTTGCTTCGGTCAGACGGATAACCACCTGCTCCTGATCAATCTGGCCAATAAAGGCGTTACGGGCAAGGAGGCCCAGATCGCCCTAGACAAGGCCGGCATTACGGTCAATAAAAACATGGTGCCCGACGACCCCCGCTCGCCCATGAACCCTTCAGGCATTCGTTTGGGGACGCCGGCCCTGACGACCCGCGGCATGAAGGAAGCGGAAATGCGCCAGATCGCCGCCTGGCTGGATACCGTTATTGCCCATCACGCAAACGAAAGCGTTTTGGCCGGTGTAAAGAAGGACATCATAGCGTTGTGCCAAAAATATCCTCTCTACGTATAGGTCCCGGCAAATGGAATGATCGATGGATGTATGCATGAAACAAGGCGTACATATGTTATCTATATTTCTATTAATGATAAAGGAGGCAGATTATGAGTTATGAGTTGATTAAAGTGGAGCAGAAGGGGCACGTCACGACGGTGACGATCAACCGTCCGGAAGTGATGAACTCCATCAGTCCGCTGGTCAGTGCGGAAATGGACAAGGCATTCAATGATTTTGACGCAGATCCCGAACAGTGGATTTGCATCGTGACGGGAGCGGGCGAGAAGGCATTTTCCGCCGGCAACGATCTGAAGTTCCAGGCAACGCAGGGTCCGGCAAAGATGCGGGAAATCATGCAGGGCGTAAAAGGCGGGTTTGCGGGCATTACATCGCGCTTTGACTGCTACAAACCTTTCATTGCCGCGGTGAACGGCCTTGCCCTGGGCGGCGGTTTCGAGATTGCCCTGGCGTGCGATATTATTATTGCCGCCGAAAACGCCACCTTCGGCCTACCCGAACCGCGCGTCGGCTTGATTCCCGGCGCCGGAGGCGTCCATCGCCTTCCCCGGCAGATCCCCTATCATCTGGCCCAGTATATGATTATGACGTCAAAGCGCATCACGGCCCAGCAGGCCCTGCAGTACGGTGTCGTCGCTGAAGTTGTTCCGGCGGCCGAATTGCTGCCGACGGCGGAAAAACTGGCATCGGAAATCCTGCTGGCGGCGCCTCTGAGCATCCGTGCAGCAAAAGAAGCGACAGTGAAAGGCCTGAACATGACGCTGCAGGAAGCCATGAAAACGCAATTCCCCGGTGTGGCTGCCATGCATCAGTCACAGGATTTTGTTGAAGGTCCGAAGGCGTTCTCTGAAAAACGTCCGCCCAGATGGCAGGGTAAATAAGTTGTTGCAGACGGTGGTAAGAGCATAAAAAGCGGGAGACAGATTTACAATGGGGGGACAGATTTGAAATCTGTGCCCCCATTTTTTTTATTATTTCAGGATCAGATTGCTTTCCGGAGGCATGACGCCGGGGACGATAATGCGCGATTGTTCTTCCCTGTGCAGCCGTTGGGCCTCCTCAAACATGGCGTTTACATATATTTCCATGGCCTGAGGAAAATTTTCGGCGGCTTGCTGAAGATTTTTGGCATCCGGGATGGGAAACTGAATGGGAAGAGGTCCCTGCTGCGTCATGAGCTGGGTCTGACCGAAAAAAATGATCTTGCGGTTTTTATCGATTTCGCCGTTGATCTTAACAGGCGTCAATTGACGGATCACGCCGGTTTGCATATCCGTGAATATTTCTTCACGGTGCAGATCTTTTTGACTGATTTTAATTTGCTGTGTTGCTGTTTCCTCTTCGGCACTCATAATGATCTCCTTATCGATTCGTTTTCACTGTCCTTCTGGGTAAGAAGGGGGCGACTTTAACACATTCATGGCCGGAAATATACTAATAAATAGTTGATGGATGGAAACACTGATGATAGGTTCAAAGATAGTGGGAGGACGTTATGATGAAAAAGGCAATCTATTACGGCATCCGGGATGTACGCGTAGTGGATGTGCCGGAGCCCGAACCGGGGCCCGGGCAGGTGAAGGTGAAGGTCAAATACTGCGGCATCTGCGGGTCCGACCTGCATGAATACCTGCACGGCCTTTTTCCGGAAAGCCCCTTCGGCCATGAAGCAACCGGCGTTGTTGTCGATGTAGGTTCGGGGGTTCAGGGATATAAGGCGGGGGATCGCGTCTATGCCATGACGCCCGGGTCCTATGCTGAATACACGGTCTGCCCCCAGGACCGCCTGATCAAACTGTCTTCGGATATGGACTGGACGCGGGCCACGGTTCTTGAACCTCTGGCCGGCGCTGCTTATGCCATAGATCGGGGCGGCGTCAAGGCGGATGACGGGGTGTTCATTGCTGGCGCAGGGCCTGTGGGGCTGATGATTCTTTTGGGATTAAAAGCCATGGGGCTTAAAAATATTTATATGAGCGAGATCATGGAAAAACGTCGCAAAAAAGCAGAAGAACTGGGGGCGACAATGGTCTGGAATCCCCGGGAGGTGAAGTCGCCCTTGAAAATCAAGGAACTGACGGCGGGCAGAGGGGTGGACGTGGCCATTGAGGCTGTCGGCATCGAACAAACGTTGAAAGATTGCCTCGCCTCGGCATGTTACCGGGGCAAGGTCATTGTCCAGGGTATCTTCACGGAGCGAGCGCAAGTCCATATGCTTGGTTTCGTTACCCGTGAAACAACCATGTATGGGACCAACTCCGTTAACCCCGAACTGGCCCTGAAATGGCTCCGATCCAGCGACATCCGTCCCGAGAGCATCGTGACAAGCGTGATTCCCCTGAAGGCCATAACCCAGCGGGGATTCGATGTTCTGGCAGCTAAAAGCGAAGATGAGATCAAAATCCTTGTGGAACCGTGAAAGGCAGGGGGCAGGGATCAGGGGGCGCAAAGACCAAGGTTCAAGATGAAAGGACCTAAAACAATAATTTTTCTAGTCCCCACATCACGTATCCCGCAATGACCGGTACGGCGAGATTGTCATTGATCGTAAAATCCCGCGTTATTTTCAGCGGGATCAATTCAAACAGGGTAACCACCAGGGATGTCGTCCAGATCATGACCCCCGGCGTCTTGCCGCCCCAGGCATCCAGAAGGCCGGGAAGGTTAGGAAAGACAAAATAAAACAGACAAAGGCACAGGATAAAGCAGGACAGGGACCCCTCCAGGGATTTCCTGCCGATTTTGATTCTTCCCATGCTGAGGCCGATGATGGCTGCGATGGCATCTCCCAGGATGAAGAGCGAAAGGACCATAAAAGCAATATGGAGATGGCGGGCAAAAAGGATCGAGCACAAAAGCGCTGAAGCAATAACCCAGGTGGCCCCCGTAATCTTGAAGGACTCCTCTTTGCGCAGCATGGAGCCGAAATATTTTACAAATATTTCCTGGATGGCGGGGTCGTTGGAACGCAAATATTCAACAGTTATTACGGCAAATAAAATCAATCCAAGAATGATGGGCATGGCATAAACAGGGAAAGACCACCGGGGAAGATAAAAGATGCCGATGGGCATCAAGAGGGCAAAAAGGTGCAGCAGTTTCCTGCCGATTTCTTCTTTTGTCAGCGCCGCCATTCAACCGCCTGTTCCGAAAAAGTTCTCCGATCTGCCTCCCTGTTTTTCATCCGCATCTGCCCCGACTCGATAGCCCGTATCCTTGAACTTCTTATCTACAGACTTAACCCTCCATCCAGATACAACGTCTGGCCGGTCATGTAATCGGAAGCCGAAGAAGCAAGGTAGAGGGCAAGCAGGCCGACCTCCCTTAATTGCCCGGCCCGCCCCAGCGGCGTTATTTTTGCGATATAAGCAGACATTCTTTTTAAGGTTTCTTCATCGGCATTTAGCATATTGAGCGGTTCCGGGAAAAAGCCGGGGGCAATGGAATTGATCTGAATATTGTATGGCGCCCATTCGAGGGCCTGGGCGCGGGTAAAGCCCACAACCGCCGCTTTGGCCAGGGTGTAAAGAACGACGTCCTTGCCGCCCCTGCCCGCCGTGTAGGAGGACGTATTGATGATCTTGCCGCTGCGACGCTCCAGCATGTGTGGTCCTACAGCGCGGGTGCATAGGATGGCGGCGGTCATGTTGATATCGATGACCTTTTTTATTTGTTCATCCGAAGCGGTTTGGCCCTTCCTGTCCGGGAGTTTGACGAGGGGCGCCCGCATGGCGTCGCCCAGATTGTTGACGAGGACGTCGATCCTCCCGAACGCCTTAAATACCTGATCCAGCGCCTGCTGCACGCCTTCGGAGTTTGTCACGTCGGCAAGGACGGGCAGGACGCGCCGACCGCTTGCAGCGGCAATATCCCGCGCCGTGTCAACGACATATTTGTCCGTCAGGGCGTTGATGGCGACATCCGCGCCCGCCTCCGCCAAAACCTGTGCGATTCCCTTTCCGATTCCCCGGCCGGCGCCGGTAATAAAGACAACTTTTCCCGTTATATCGTATTCTTTCAGCATGATTTCGACACTCCTTATTCATGAAGACGTGTTTTAGGGGAACAGATTTCAAATCTGTCCCCGCATTTTAATCTGTCCCCTGATTTTTTCCAATTTTCGGGCAACAAGCCTTTCAATGCCCCATATCCAATATATATTGCACCTTGTGGGACAACGCATCAAGGCTGAAGGGTTTCTGGATGAATTCCTGGGCGCCTCCCCGGTCGAGGATGTCTTTTGCTTCGCCGTTGAGACTGTATCCGCTTGACAGGATCACCTTAACGTCGGGATTCATCTCGCGCAGACGGTCAATGGCTTCGCCGCCGCCCATTTCCGGCATGATCATGTCCATGATGACCAGATCGATCCGCTCACGGTCCGCCTGATACAAAGCGATGGCCTCCCTGCCGCTTTCGGCGGTGATGACCTGATGGCCTAATCTCTTGAGCAGCGCGCCGGTCACTTCTCTGATCATTTTTTCGTCGTCCACAAGCAGGACCGTGCCTTGATATGTCCTGGCCTGCGAAGCGGGCGGCTCCGGTTTTTTTGCTTCCGATTCAGCAGCGGGCAAATAGATATTGAATGTGGCGCCGTGCCCTTTCTCGCTATAGACATTGATGATTCCCTTATGACCTTTGATAATTCCGTAGGTGGAGGCGAGGCCGAGACCGGCTCCCCGGCTCATCTCTTTTGTTGTAAAAAAAGGTTCGAAAATCCGCTGCCGAGTCCTCTCATCCATGCCCATGCCCGTATCCGTTACGGAAATCTTGACATAAGAACCGGGTTTGCAATCGAGATTCTTCGCATAACTTTCATCCAGGACAATGTTTTGCGACTCCAGATATAAATTGCCGCCGCCCGGCATGGCCTGCCAGGCGTTTACGAAGAGGTTCAAAAAGACCTGCTCCATCTGCCCCTGATCGCAATCAACCTTCCAGAGGTTTTGCGCGTAGCTTTCATACACCCGGATCTCTCTTTTTGTCCTGCTGAATACGGAAATGGTTCTGCCCAGTAATTCGTTGAGATCGGTGGCCGTGACGACATATCGTCCGCCACGGGCATAGCCCAAGAGCTGTCTGGTCAGATCGGCGCCGTTTATCACCTGGTTTTCTATGGCCTTAAGCCGATTGTAGTTGGGATGATGCGGATCCATCTCCAAAAGCATCAAGGATGTATAGCCCTGAATGCCCATTAACAGGTTGTTGAAATCGTGGGCGATGCCTCCGGCCAGCGTTCCGATGGATTCCAGTTTTTCCGCCTGGGCAAGCCGCTCCCTTAATTGTTCCTGTTCGATCTCCAGCATTTTCCGTTTGGTAATATCTCTGGAAATGCACCGGAAGCCGGCGGGTTTTCCCAGTTTATCGTAAAGCAACGATATGGACAGATCGAAATATACCGCCTGTCCGTTTTTTGTAAGGGCTTTATTTTCAAGAGCCTTCACGGACTCGCCGGTTTGATACACCTGATTAAACATTTTAAATATTTCATCCGCTTCTTCTTTTGTTGCATACCTGGCGCGAATAGGAAGGGACCTCAACTCTTCCGGAGAATATTCCATATTGCGGCAGGTCGCCTGGTTGAACAGGGTAAATCTCCCTCGTAGATCCAATTCGAAGATGGAATCGTCAATGTTTTCAAAGAAGGCCCGGTACCGCTCCAGATCCGATTCCTTCTCCCTCCGTTCCGTAACATCCCTTGTGATGCCGCGGAAACCGGCCGGTTTGCCGTCGGCGTCCCGGATGAGGGAAACCGATGCCTGCAGGTGCCTTACATCGCCGTTTTTCGTGATAATGTCATATTCAAGATGAGGCGCCGCTTCGCCTGTCTTGTATATCCGGTTGTACATCTTGAAGACTTTTTGAGCCATTTCCGGTGTGAAAAAGTCAAGACTCGTCGCCTTCAGCATGTCTTCACGATTGCTGTCCATGAGCCGGCAGGCGGCATCATTGAAAAAGAGATACTTGCCGTTCAGATCGACTTCAAAACAGGCATCCTGTACGTTATCCAAAAAGTTTTTCGCCCTCTCCAATTCCCCAAGTCTTTCCTCCCGGTCCGTGACATCCCTGGTAATGCCGCGGAAACCGACAGGCCGGCCGTCGGCATCCTGTATGATGGAACTCGAGTTCTCAACAATGCGGGTTGTTCCGTCTGCGGACAGGTAGCTGTAAATTAAATTTTTTACGGGATTCCCTGTGCGTAATGCTTCTGCGTAGATGCGGGTGATTCTTTTTGCCTCCTCAGGGAGAAACCTTCCCCGGAATGAACGGCCCAGCACGTTCTCCTTTGTTGTTCCGGCATTGAGAGCCAGTCGTTCGTTTACAAAAGTGAATTTACCGTCCAAATCTATTTCGTAACAGCTTTCATCTATGCTGTCGATGAAGTTTCGATGCCGTTCTTCACTCTTCTTAAGGAGCCGAAAGGCTTCCTCCAATTCCGAAAGACGCTTGTCCATAAGGGCAAGCTCGCAAAGAAGCTCCTCACGGGTCATCTTTTCTCTTTCCATCTGTTCCTCCTTCACTATGAAGCCGAGGCACTGCATCCATGAAAATTGTGCCGGCCTTTCAACCGGCCATTCCCCGTCAGTCGGGCATCTCAGGACGGAGGGGGAGGGATTTTATTGCCGAATCTTAAATCAATGTCTTCAGGGTGTCAAGCAGGTAAGCAACCGGAATTCCTCATGGCAGATAAAGACATGACCATCACATGTAAATTGTCCGGTCCCAAATATGGGGTGCCGCCAAAGTGCCGGCAGGCCTCATCATGCAGTTTGGCACGAATTAATCAGAAAAAGCCGTCTTGCTCCATCATGAAAGAGGCAGCCGCTAAAACGGAAAACCCCTTCGGGATGTTCGGTTCACCGAAGGGGTTTTCTGTAAGCTTGAGATGACAAAGTGTGCTTTGGTTTATATGTTTACGCCGTCAGGCGGTTATACGTCCTTTTTCCGCCGCCATGCCTCCTGATAGAGCCTGCCTATGGAAGTTGTGAGAGCCAGGAAGAAGAGGCCGAACATGAAGGTTGGCGGTGTCCTGAGCCAGGCATCCAGCTTATAACCAATGTACAGGAAGAGGAAGGAAGCCGCCACGATCGCCATGCCCCAGGCACTCATCATCAGGATCTGTCCGTATGTCGTGTAGAGTTGTTTTTGTTCCTGTGCTTTCATGATCATTACCTCCTTCTGTTGTCTGTTTGTTATCCAAATATCCTTATTCTTAGCTGACCAGTGTTTTGACCGCTTCGATGACCGGGGCCGTAAACAGGGCGATCATGAGGGTGTAGAGGGCAAATGCGCCGACCACTTCACCCATATACATCTTCTCAAATTTATACTTCAGGGAGATGATGATCAATCCGCCCACAACCAGGCAGCCCAGTTGGAAGAAGGGGAAACTGCCCGCTCCCGTCGCGTTATATTCTGCAAAACTGAACGTAGCGGTCATTAACACGACAAACCCGGCTACAATGATGGTTGATAATGTCTTTTTCATGATCTTAATCCTCCTTTTTTCTTTTGCCTTTTTTCAGGCTTTGTCTTTTATATTGAAAAGAACGTGCCAACTTACACTGCCATAAAGAAATAATGTGTAACCCACTGATAATATTTCAATTAATATTGATAGATCAAATCGGGCAGGCCATCTTCGTGATCCCAAAGGCGGAGATTATGTAATAAAATATTCAACACATTGAACGAAAGGTTACAAAAGGCGGTTGGGGACAGATTTGAAATCTCTCCCCGCCCCTGTATGAAGTATGGGACAGACTCTGAAATGAATCGATATGGATTTTAAAAAATAAAGGGTGCAGGATTATCAGGGTCAAAAGGGATAGGAACGAAAAAGGTTGCCAAAATGACGTCAATGGGGATATTGCCTTTGCCTAAGGAGTGCGGCAAAATTAGCGACGCTGAGATAAGATGCCATACGGAATGTTCGCAACTTTATATCTGTCGGGAGCCGTTGACTTTATAAATCTCAAAGAATAGTCATTCTTGCAATTTGCGGATATTAATGCCGATGCAGCATAAAAGATTAAAACGCATTTTTTGTGTTTCCATTCTGCTTGCCCTTTGGGTCGTCTCCGGAAGCGCCTGCTCAAGATATTTTGTTGAGGCCGCCGATGAATTAGCGCCGTCTGCGGCAAAGGCGAAGACCCGCGGCAATCTCCATATCCACACCACCTGTTCGGATGGATTGGACACCTATGAAGACATGGTGCAATATGCCCTCATCCTGAATTTCGGTTTTATCGCCGTCACGGATCATACCTTCGGCGGTTCCGCTTTATGCAATGATGTGATTTCCCAATGTGCGGCGGAGAAACGCCTGCTGTGCATACCGGGCATGGAAGTCACGGGAAAAGTTCATCTGTTGGCCATCGGCATCCGGAATGAAATCGACAAACGCCTGACCGTAAAGCAGCAGGTCGAAGAAATCCATCAACAGGGCGGTTTGGCTATTGCCGCCCATCCGTTCAGGAGCGATACGGCCTACACCGATGAAGAACTCTTTGAAACCGGTCTCGATGCCGTAGAATGCAAAGGAATACCGGCAAACAGGGAAAAAGATTTTTATGATAAGTTAAAAGAACGCAATATTCCCTGCGTGTATAACACGGATGCCCATATGACGACGCAAATGATTCTGATATGGAATGTCTGTGACGGTGAAATTAAAAGCCTTGACGATCTAAAGAAGGCTTTAAAAACAGGAAAATGCCGAAAGCGCTAAGCTATATGCCGCGGCCGGTGTGAGCGGTTTTCCGAATTTTCAGGTGGGATGCCTCATCAGTTTATAGTTTAATAGTTAGGGATGAAAAACCCCGGCCCCCTTTAAAAACAAGAGGCCGGGGTTTTTATGGTTTTTGGCATTCCCGCAGGTATGGAGTTTTATTATCCGGCCAGTTCGGCTCTTTCTCCCGTCCAGGCCCGCATGAAGCATTCCCGCACTTCATCGGTCGTCTTCGGCATGACAAGCAGGGCCAGCATCTTCGGATGAACCAGGGCGAGCCGGTTCTCATAAGACTTGATCATGGCATCCATGCTGGCCATATACTTTGCCTCCGGCATATCCGAATCCTTAATGGCCACGGGGATGCCGACATCCTTTTTGAGTTTGTTTATTTTGCTGAACAGGGCTGATACCTTGGCCTTATCCGTGCCGCCCTCCGCGCCTAATTCTTCCGCCAATTGGACAAGACGCCCCCGGCAGGCCGTTGTATAGAAATATTCGAAGGCGGGGATGAGGCTGTAGGCGATGGCCCGGCCGTGGGGGATATGAAATTCGGCGCCCATGATATGCGCCATCGAATGAACGAACCCGAGAGTTCCGTTGGCAAAGGCCATTCCCGCCTGGAGGGCGGCCATGTGCATCTTGTCCCTCGCCGCCATATCCTTGCCGTCCGCAACGGCCTTCGGGAGCCATGTAAAAATACTGCGCGTTGCTGAAAGGGCCAGGGAATCTACCAGGTCGGACGGGCCGATAAGGACGAAACATTCCGTGGCGTGGGACAGGGCATCGAGACCGGTATTGGCCGTGACCTGCGGCGGCATGGAAACGGTCAGTTCGGGATCGCAGATGGCGACGTCGGGGACAATCTGTGGAGCGTTCCAGGCCCCTTTATAGGGCGGTGTGATGGAGTTGTCCGTCACGATGGCCGCCTTTGTAACTTCCGAGCCGGTGCCGCTCGTCGTCGGGATGGCAACGTATCGCGCCTTTTGCCTAAGGACGCATTCGGCGATCTTCGGTACGACTTGCATGACGGATAAAGACATGAATTCCGGGTTTTCGTAAAGCACCCAGGCCGCTTTGCCGGCATCGATGGAAGACCCGCCGCCCAGGCCGATGATCAAATCCGGTTGGAATTCATTGGCCAGTTGCGCAATCTTTCCCACCGTTTCTCTCGACGGATCCTGTTCGACCTGATCATAGATCGCTGTGTCCGCCCCTTTTGCTTTGAGGATGTCAACCACCCGATCGGCCAGCCCTATGGCTTTAACGACGCTATCCGTTACGCACAATACCCGTTTTCCCGGCACGTTCGCTACTGCCTTGAGCGCCCCCGCGCCATAATAAATCTCCCTTGGTGCAATAAAAACATTGTAAGCCATTTGAATCTCCCTCCTCATTTTTGTGAATGTCATAACGCATATGGGGACAGGTTTCAAATCTTTCCCCATAACGTGTTTTTACGAAGTCGTTTCCCCTTTCCGCAAGCCCGATTCAGTGACGAGGCGCGGCACAATGGACTCCCAGCCGATGGCCATGATATGAATGCCGTTGACGCCGGGGAGCTTTTTCACCCGGTCAATGATCTCCAGGGTGATCTGGATGCCTTCCTCCTGGGGATCGGCCGATTTTTCCATGCGCTCGACGATTTGCCGCGGCATTCGGACGCCGGGCACACTGCCGATGGCCTGAACGGCCCGCAAGCTGCGGAGGGGCGTGATGCCGGGAAGGACAAAGACGCGGCCCAGGACGCCGCGCTCGTCCAGGGCTCCAAGATAGCGTTCGAAACCTTCCACGTCGTAGACCAGCTGGGTCTGGAAGAACTGGGCGCCGGCGTTGACCTTCTTCTCTTCCCGGATGGCCTGGAACCGGTCGGTGCTGGCGAAAGGCGATCCTGCCGCGCCGATGAAGACAGGCGGCCGCACTTTAATTTCCCTGCCGTCGAGGAAGCGGCCTTCGTCGCGCATCCGGCGGATCATCCAGATGATTTGCACGGCGTCGACGTCCCAGATATCCATGCGTCCGTTGGGTGAAGGTCCGCTGCGCGGATGATCACCCGTGATGCACAGGATGTTGCGGATGCCGAGGGCCGCCGCGCCGAGGACTTCACCCTGAAGCCCCGTGCGGGTGCGGTCCCGCGCCGCAATTTGCATGACCGGCTCGATGCCGTTTTGGACGGCGATGGCGGAGCACGCAAGGGACGACATCCGCGGCTTCGCCGAGGGGTTGTCCGTAAAATTGGCCGCGTCGATGTAGTCGCGGAGCATATTCCCTTTTCTGATAATGTCATCGGGGGTAGCGATCAGAGGCGGCGCGATTTCCGCAGTAACAACAAATCGGCCTTCCCGGAGTTTGGCCTCCAGAGTTGAATACGGTTCATGGGCCGGCGCGGGATGAGGCTTGTCATCGCCTTGCCACCACTGAGGCTGGCGGATTTCCCGAAAGAATTGATCCCATGTGGCGGATCGTGTGTCAGAATTGATCAAACCCTTAAGGAGATGGCCCAAACCCATTTTCTTTATTTGTTTGAATCCGTCGGCCCAGGTGTCCGTTCCGACCTTATCCCAGTCGAGGGGCGGCAATACTTCCAGAAGCTGCCCGGTCCGCCCCCATTTTTCGGCGCGTTCGTATATTTTGTACCAGATGCAGGGACGGGTTTCATCCACGTAGCAATGCTCCGGCGTTGAGCCGCCGCAGGGTCCGTTGCGCATGCCTTTGGGGCACTCCATGGGGCAGATGAGGGCCGTTTCCTGAAGCAGGCAGTTGCCGCACATCCGGCAGCCGAACAGGGGGCCTTTGATGTTTCGCTCGACAAAGGCAAGGGCGCGATGGGACAGGGGGAGTTTGCGAAACGGCAAATAGGCCTTCTGCCACCGGCGTCCGCGGGTAAAAATGGACATGCTCAAAACCTTTCATACATAAAAACTGCCTTCTATCGACAAGGCATGGGTTTTTTTAAAAGAGTTGGATTATAGGGGAAGGCTTTTCAAGATGTCAAGATTTTTGGCAACGGGCGACAATATATTGATTCACCTTTAGTTACAAAAACCCTGGACCCCTGCTTTCGAGACTGTGTCACAATTACCATTTTTGTCATTTCGTTCCCCTTTTTGTCATTTCGACCCCGCATTTTGCGGGGGAGAAATCTTGATGTCTAATGATATGAACAACTTCAGATTCCTCATCACGCCGCTGCAGGATTCGGAATGACAATTTTCCTTATTACGACACAGACTCTTCGCCGGGGTCCAGTGCTTTTGTAAACACTTGAGCCCGCCGTGGCGGGACTGGATACCGGCTTTCGCCGGTATGACGTGATTGATAAATTTTCGACTTTTTACGAAATCATGAAAAATAGATCAACGCTCATTAAGGCAGGAAAGCAGTTTCTCGGCGGCCGTGATGGGTGATGCGGCGCCGTCAAGAACTTCCCGCTCCATCCTGGGAAGCATATTTTTTACCTGAGGATTTTTGTAAAATGATTCGGTGAGACCTTCTTTAATGAGGAACCACATCCAGTCCAGAGACTGCCGCTTGCGTTTCATCTCGAGGGCTCCGACGGACGAGAGCTTTTCCCTGTGGGCCGTGACGATGTTCCATATTTCCCGAATCCCCGTAGATTCCGTGGCGCTGCACGTCACGACGGGGGGCGACCAATGGGGCGAAGGGGACGCCGAGTAATGGAGGGCCGTTTCGTACTGGTATTTGGCCAGGTTTGCCTTGAGAATGTTGTCGCCGTCGGCCTTGTTGACGGCAACGGCATCGGCCAGCTCCAGGATGCCCTTTTTTATCCCCTGAAGTTCATCGCCGGCGCCGGCGATCATGAGGACGAGGAAAAAATCGACCATGGATGCCACGGCGACCTCCGATTGCCCTGCGCCCACCGTTTCCACGATCACGACGTCAAAGCCGGCCGCTTCCAGAATCAGCATGGTTTCTCTGGTTTTGGAAGCCACGCCCCCCAGCGTGCCGCCGGAGGGCGAGGGGCGGATAAAGGCATCTTTGTGAACGGAGAGTCTTTCCATGCGGGTCTTGTCGGCCAGAATGCTGCCGCCGGTGACGACGCTGCTCGGATCGACGGCCAGGACGGCGACTTTGCGTCCATCTTCCACCAGCATCATGCCGAGGGTGTCGATAAAGGTGCTTTTCCCGGCGCCGGGAACCCCCGTGATGCCGAGGCGGATTGCGTTTCCCGCATGGGGGAGCAGCTTATCGACAATCGACCGCGCCATCTCTTTATGGGCAATATGGGCGCTTTCAATCAGGGTAATGGTTTTGGCGACCATGCGCCGGTTGCGGCCCATGACGCCGTCTATATAAGGCTTGATATCGCCCGGTTTCATACTTGCTGCTCCCCGATGTCCGCTGTCCCGCTTGAGGACGTGATGATGTCCGTTTTACCGGGTTTGATTTTTTGATGAGGCATTTTTATTTGACTTGATCAGACATTGATTCTTTTGAATGTGAGTATATGGGGAGGGTATGTATGTGTCAAGGGGATTTTGGCGGCTTCTCTCCTCAACTGAGAGACTGTGCCGCAAATCCCTTTTTTGTCATTTCGGCCCCGCATTTTGCGGGGGAGAAATCTTGATATTCAATAATATGAACAACTTCAGATTCCTCACTTACGCTCGGAATGACAATTATTCTATTGCGACACAGTCTCTGAGAATGAAGGATATTGTTTGGGTCTTCGGGTACGAATAATTGCTTGCCTTGGAAAACAATTATTGGTAAATGCACAACAATGTTTCAGAAGAGACTTTCGATATGTTATCTTCTATACGAATCACAGCCACACATAATGATTGATGCTTATCCCTGAAAGCTCAAAATATTTCAAAAAAGAGAGGTACTGTTATGAGAGAAGTAGTCATTGTCAGCGGAGTGAGAACGGCAATCGGAGATTATATGGGTTCCCTTGCTGACTTTTCGCCGATTAAACTGGGTGTGACCGTTTTGAAAGCGGCCATTGCCAAAGCGGGCATCGATAAGAATCTGGTTCAGGAAGTGATCGGTGGCCAGTGCAACCAGGCCGGCGCGCCGGGAAACAGCGCACGCCATATCGCTATGGGCGCGGAACTTCCGGCTGAGTCCTTTGCTTTCACGGTTCATCAGCAGTGTTGCTCCTCCATGCGCGCCGCAGAATTGCTGTCACAGGAGATCATGCTGGGCAAGGTCGACATCGGTGCGGTCGTCGGCATTGAAAGCATGAGCAACGCTCCCTATCTGCTGTTTGGCGCCCGCAAAGGTTACCGCCTCAATGACGGCGAACAGATTCAGGACAGCCTGATGATCGGCGGTCTGGTCGATGCCCTGCTGGGTTATCACATGGGCATTACGGCGGACAATATTGCGGATCAATATCATATTTCCCGCCAGGAGCAGGATGAATGGGCGCTCATGAGCCACCAGAGGGCCTGTGCCGCAACGAAGAACGGCTTGTTCAAGGATGAAATTGTCCCTGTCGAGGTGAAAACCAAAAAAGGCATGGTCATCTTTGATACGGACGAGCATCCGAGAGCCGATACAAGCATGGAAGCCTTGGGCAAACTCAGACCAGCCTTCAAAAAGGACGGGACGGTTACAGCCGGCAACGCCTCCGGTTTGAATGACGCCGGCGCCAGCATGATCCTCATGGCCGCCGATAAGGCCAGGGAACTGGGCGTCAAACCCATCGCCCGCGTCGTTTCTTCCGCTCCCGGCTCCGTAGAGCCCCGCGTCATGGGTCTGGGCGTTGTTCCGGCTGTGAAAAACGCCCTCAAATTTGCCAACATGAAACAGGAAGACATCGACTATTTTGAATTGAATGAAGCGTTCGCCGCCCAGGTCATCGGTTGCAACCGCGAACTGAAAATCCCTCTCGACAGAATCAACGCCGTCGGTTCCGGCATCAGCATGGGCCACCCGGTCGGCGCGACGGGCGCAAGGTTGATCATCACCATGATGAATGAACTCAAGCGCCGCGGCAAAAAATTCGGCTGCGCAGCCCTGTGCGCAAGCGGCGGTCCCGGCCACGCATTTATTGTGGAAATGCTGTAGAATAACATCCATGGGGAACGGTTCATCCGGTTGAAGGACCGTTCCCTTCCTTATATATAGTGTGTCATATCGACCGAAGGGAGATATCTTTCCCTGTATACTGTCTGTTCAGATTTCTCGCTTCGCTCGAAATGACAATACATAATCAAAATAACGAACCACCGTACTGAGGTGATTTACTTCTGCTCCAGGATGTTCAGCGTCTTGTTGGCCGAATCGAGGATCGGCGTGCCCGGCCCGAATATGGCGGCGGCGCCCGCTTTATAGAGAAAATCATAATCGGCCTGAGGGATGACGCCGCCTGCGACGACCTTGATGTCCGATCCGCCTTCTTTTTTCAGGGCTTCCACCAGTTGGGGGATAAGGACCTTATGTCCCGCCGCCAGGCTGGAGACGCCGATGACATGGACGTCGTTTTCTACGGCCATTTTCGCCGTCTCTTCCGGCGTCTGGAACATGGGGCCGATGTCAACGTCGAAACCGAGATCGGCATACGCCGTGGCAACGACCTTGCTGCCCCGGTCATGACCGTCCTGTCCCATCTTGGCAACGAGAATCCGCGGCCGCCGGCCTTCCTTCTCCAGGAATTCGGCGGTTCTTTTCTTGATGGCGGCGAATGTTTCGTTGTCGGCGTATTCTGCGGCGTAAACGCCGGAGATGCATTGGGTCGTCGCCGTAAACCGGCCAAAGACCTTTTCCAGGGCATCGGAAATTTCTCCCACCGTTGCCCTGGCCCGTGCGGCGGCGACGGAAGCCTCCAGAAGATTTCCGCCTGCTGCCGCGCAGTTCGTGAGGGCTTCCAGGGCCTTCTTGACGGCGGCGTTATCCCGTTTGGCTTTCAGCGCCTTCAAGCCGGCAATCTGTTCATCCCGGACCGTCTCCGACACTTCACGAATATCATCGATCTCGTCTTCTTCGATCTGATATTTGTTGACGCCCACAATGACATCGAGGCCCCGGTCGATACGGGCCTGCTTTTTCGCTGCCGACTCCTCGATGCGCATCTTGGGCATTCCCGTTTCGATGGCCTTGGCCATGCCGCCCAACTGCTCCACTTCAGCGATGATCTTCCGGGCTTCGCGGATGATGGAGGCCGTGAGGGCTTCCACATAATAAGAGCCGCCCAGGGGATCGATGACGTGGCAGATCTGGGATTCCTCCTGAACAATGATCTGTGTGTTTCTGGCAATGCGGGCCGAGAAATCCGTCGGTGTCGCGATGGCCTCGTCGAATGAGTTGGTATGCAGGGACTGGGTGCCCCCCAGGGCCGCCGCCAGACATTCGATGGTGGTGCGGATGATGTTGTTGTAGGGGTCCTGCTTCGTCAGGCTCCAGCCCGATGTCTGGCAGTGGGTTCTCAAGACGGCGGACCGGGGGTCTTTGGGATTGAACTTTGCGATCTCTTCATGCCACAGGAACCGGGCGGCCCGGAGCATGGCGATTTCCATGAAGAAATTCATGCCGATGCCGAAGAAGAAAGACAGACGGGGGGCAAAATCATCAATGTTCAAGCCCGCGGCCAGGGCCGCCTTGGCATATTCCACGCCGTCGGCGATGGTAAAGGCCGTCTGGAGGACGGAATTGGCTCCCGCCTCCATCATGTGATAGCCGCTGATGCTGACGGTGTTGTATTTCGGCATGTTTTTCGAGCAGTACGCGATGATGTCCGACACGATGCGCATAGACGGAACCGGCGGATAGATGTAGGTGTTCCGGGTCAGATACTCTTTGAGGATGTCGTTCTGGATGGTGCCGTTGAGCTTGTCCTGCGATACGCCCTGTTCCTCGGCGGCCACGATATAACCGGCCAGGCAGGGGAGAACGGCGCCGTTCATCGTCATGGAGACGGACATGTCCTCCAGGGGGATTTGATCGAAAAGAATCTTCATATCCTCGACGGAATCGACGGCCACGCCCGCCTTGCCGATATCGCCGACGACGCGCGGATGATCGGAATCGTAGCCGCGGTGGGTGGCCAGATCAAAGGCCACGGAAAGGCCTTTCTGGCCTGCTGCCAGATTTCTCCGGTAAAATTCATTGGATTCCCGTGCCGTGGAGAAGCCGGCATACTGGCGGATGGTCCAGGGTTTCTGGGCGTACATGGTGGCCTGGGGTCCCCGGACGTAAGGGGGCAGGCCCGGAAAGGTGTTGACGGCCTCCAGCGCTTCCAGGTCTTCGGCGGTATACAGGGGCTTTACCTCAATTCCTTCAGGCGTCATCCAGTTGAGGGTCTCAACGGGCTTTCCCTTCAAACTTTTGGCTGCTGCTTCTTGCCATTTTTTCATATTCGGATTTTCTGACATGATGTGATCTCCTTGCTACAACGGGATGTTCCCGTGTCTTTTGTGCGGATGCTCTTCCTTTTTATCTTTCAGCATAGCCAGGGCGCTGATGATGGCGGGCCGGGTGTCTGTGGGATCGATGACCTTTTCGACCATGCCGTGGCGGGCCGCCTGGTAAGGCGTTGCGAATTCTTCGATATAGGCCTCTTTCTTCTGCTGCTTGACGTCTTCCGATTCGCCCCGGAAAATAATATCCGCTGCGCCGTCGGCGCCCATGACGGCGATCTCCGCCGTCGGCCAGGCCAGGACCATATCGGCGCCGGCCTCCTGGGAGCACATGCCGAGATAGGCCCCGCCGTAAGCTTTCCGGATGACGATGGTGATCTTCGGCACCGTGGCTTCCGGATAGGCGTAAAGGAGCTTGGCGCCGTGGCGGATGATGCCGCCGAATTCCTGATCCACGCCGGGCAGATAACCGGGGACGTCGACAAAGGTGAGCAGGGGAATGTTGAAGCAATCGCAGAATCGAATGAAGCGCGCGGCCTTGTCGGAGGCGTTGATGTCGAGACAGCCGGCGCTGAAGTTGGGCTGATTGGCGATGATTCCGACGGGGGAGCCGGCCATGCGGGCAAAGCAGGTGATCATGTTGCGGGCGAAAAGCGACTGGCTTTCGTAGATTTCGCCGTTGTCGACGACCATCTTGATCAGTTTTTTCATATCATAAGGCCGTTTGCTGCTGTCGGGGACGATCTTGCCGAGTCCCTCTTCCCGGCGGTCCGCGGGATCGGTACAGGCCGCAACCGGCGGTTTTTCATGATGATTGGCGGGCAGATAGCCGAGAAGTTTCTTAATTTGGGAAATGCAATCCTCGTCGGTTTCCGCAACAAAATGGCAATTGCCGCTTTTTTCCGAGTGCGTCACGGCGCCTCCCAACTCGACGGCGGTCACTTCTTCGTTTGTCACGGTCTTCAAAACCGCGGGGCCTGTAATGAACATCTGGGCGTAATCCTTCTTGACCATATAAACAAAATCCATCAGAGCGGGGGAATAGACCGCGCCGCCTGCTGACGGCCCCATGATGGCGCAGATCTGCGGGATGACGCCGGAAGCCATGGTGTTCCGGTAAAAGATCCGTCCGTAGCCGGCAAGGGAATCGACGCCCTCATGAATGCGCGCGCCGCCTGAGTCGTTCATTCCCACAACGGGACATCCGACAGACATGGCCTTTTCCAGACACTTCACGATTTTATTGGCGTGCATTTCGCCGAGCGAGCCGCCCATGACGCTGAAGTCCTGGGCATAGGCAAAGACGGTCCGGCCGTCAACGGTTCCGTAACCCGTCACGACGCCCTCGCCGGGGATTTCTTTTCCCGCCATATCGAAATTGGTGCAGCGGTGTTCAACAAACTTGTAGAGTTCCACGAAACTGCCGGCATCGAATAGCAGAGCTAATCTCTCTCTGGCCGACAACCGGCCGCCGGCATGTAATTTTTCAATGGCTTTTTCGCCGCCGCCAGCTTCGATCTTCTTCGATTTTTCCGCAAGCAGGGCTGATTTTTCCTGATTCGTCATAATTTAATCTCCCTAACAGATAAGACTGGATTTTTAGTCGCGTTGACACAATTCGAGCAGGACGCCGCCCGTGGCCTTCGGATGGATGAAGGCAATCATGGCGCCCCCCGCGCCGCGCCGGGGCTTTTCGTCAATCAGGCGGACGCCTTTGGCTTTCAATTCGTCAAGAGCCCCTTCGAGGTTGTCGACCCTGAGGGCGATATGCTGAATGCCGGCGCCGTTTTTGGCGATATATTTGGCAATGGGGCCTTCGGGGTCCGTCGATTCCAGAATTTCCAGCTCCGATTCGCCGGTCGGCAGGAAGGCCGTCCGGACCTTCTGCTCGGCAACTTCTTCCGTCCCTGTCATTTTGAGTCCCAGGGCGCCGGTGTAAAAATCCGCGCTCTCGTTGATGCTGTTTGCTGCAATTCCGATGTGATCAATACAAAGAATCTTCATGTTGTCCCTCGCTTTTACCGGTATCCGATAGACATCAAGAACCGGTAATAATTTGCTTTTTTTGAGGCGGAGTATAATCAGATTGCCGTCGTATGTCAATAAATTGCGTATGTCAATAAATTGGTTCAATGGTTTCCACCATATATTGTGGGTCCGCCAAATATTGAGGCCAAACGAAGCAGTTCATGCTTTCCCGTTCTTCTCAAAGTTACATATAACCAATCGTTATTTAAAGATGAATTCAGATTAATGGGTTACCCGCGAGCGATTGGCAGGCCCTTTGCTATGACTGATGTATGATACTTGCAATCACAAGAATGAAGGTCCCTTCTGAGAAGCGCAGGGAGTTGTCCCAGACGATTGCTTCGCTGTCCTGTTTTGTAAGGACGGAGAAGGGATGCAGGCGTTGCGATTTCTGCCGGAGCGTGGAGGATGAGAATTGCCTCATCCTTCTTGAAGAATGGGATACCCAGGCGAACCTTATCGCTCATCTGAAGTCTGAACGTTTCAGAGTGCTTCGGGGGGCGATGAACCTTCTCGAAGAGCCTTATGAGAGGACATTCCACGCCAATTTCCACCCGGTGGGAATAAAGGATGTTTGATGGCGTCCCATTAACGGCATGATCATATGAACAGATAAGGGATTTGTCAAAGGAGGGGACGATGAAGAAGATGATGACAGTGGCACTGGTTTTTGTGATGTTGCTCGTATCCATCGGCGGATGCTGGCCGTGGTGGTATGGGCCCGGCGGCGGTGGAAGAGGCGGCGGACATGATGGGGGAGGACGTCACGACAGAGGCGGAAGCCATGGACAAAGGCACTAACAACGAAAGAGGGTCGGCGACGCAAAGCCGGTTAAATAAGTTTTAATTATCTATGAATAAAGGAGACTACAAAATGAAAAAATTATTATTCAGTGCAGTGCTTTTGTCGTTGGTGCTTGTATTTCCTGCTCCAACGACGGCCAGGGTAAATGTCGGCGTCAGCATTTCTCTGCCCCCACTCATTGTTTCATCCGGGCCGCTGGAGCTGGTCGTGATACCGGAGACTTATGTCTATGCCGCTCCTGACTTGGATGATGACATTTATTTTTACAACGGCTGGTGGTGGCGTCCGTGGCAGGGCCGCTGGTATCGCTCGCGGAACTACAACTCCCGCTGGACCTACTATTCAGGCGTTCCATCTTTTCAAAGAAGCATCCCGTCGCATTGGAGGCATGACTACAGGGATCGTCAGTGGAAGGGGCGTACGTGGGAGCACCAGAGAATACCTCACCAACAAGTCCAACGGAACTGGCGCACCTGGGAAAAGAAAAGGCATTGGGAGAGGCAAAATACGTGGGGCGTCCAAGGCATGAGACCCCAAACGCGATCATTGCATCCGGCGCAACCGGTCAAACGTCACGTTCAAAAGGCGGCCAAACCACAACAACGGAAAGCGCCTCAAAAATCTCAAGCTCGCCAGGGAACGCATGACAGAGGGGAAAATGAAAGGCAGGGCCGAAGGTAGAATGACAAAAAAACATCACGCCATGAAAAGGCCGTCACCTCAAAATCTGTATGGATAGAGCAAGAAAGCTATTTGACGTTACAATAACCTGGGTGACAGAAGTGACTCAAAAGGAGAATACCATGAAACATTTCGGTAGAAATAAAAAAGTACACCATAAGGCAACGTATTGCGTGGGGTTGATCGTGGCGGTCATTACTCTTTTAGTAACCAGTACGTCCGTGTACGCAGCGAGAACGGACAGCCGCATCGAATTATCCGCCAAGCAGTCGTATGTGTTCAGAACATTTCTTAAGAACGATGATATCAAAATAGAATCTCGTGACGGCGCCGTCACTTTGACAGGGATTGTCGCCGATAACTTCAACAAGTCCTTGGCCGAGGGGACCGTAGCAGACCTTTCCGGCGTCGTCAGTGTGGACAACAGACTGGAAGTAAAAGGCGCACCCCCCACCGCAAACTCGGATGCGTGGATCCGTGACAAAGTGAAAGCCGCGCTCTTGTTTCATCGCAGCGTCAATGCCGGCACAACCGAAGTTGATGTCAAGGACGGCATCGTGACCCTGCGGGGCGAGGCTTCCAGTCAGGCGCAAAAGGAATTAACGGCAGAATACGCGAGGGACGTGGACGGCGTTAAAGGCGTAAACAATGATTTGGTGGTCTCAAGGACCGCAAAAACATCGCGAACCGTAGGCGAAAAGATCGATGATGCCTCCATCACCGCCCAGGTCAAGATGACATTGCTTTATCATCGCTCAACCAGTGCTATGAAAACGTCGGTCAACACGAAGAAGGGTATCGTTACATTGCGTGGCGCTGCCGGCAACAAAGACGAAAGGAACCTGGCCACGAAATACGCCAACGACGTGAACGGCGTGAAGAGTGTCAGGAACCGAATGAGCATCGAGTAGTCCGTCATCCGTGTCATAGACAAAAGAAACGGTATGGCCGCGGCCGGCCGATTTGGCGATGCCATTGCCGGCAGTGGCCATGAACAATCAGAAAGGAGGATCATTATGTTGTGGACCATTGCTGTCATACTGTTGATTTTATGGGCTTTAGGGCTGGTGACCGGCTATACGATGGGTTATTTTATTCATATCCTGCTGGTTGTAGCCATTATCGTCGTGCTGGTACGGGTCATTCAGGGAAAGCGGCCGGTGTAGCTGTCGGCATCCGTTAGAAACATTCAACCATTAACGTATCTTGGAAAGGAGTAACGATTATGAAAAAAAGAAATATAGTGATTAACTTTTTGGTAATTCTTGTGCTGATCGCCACACTGGCTGCCTGTGCTTCAACGCCAACGCGTGCGAGTACGGGTGAATTCGTCGACGATTCGGTCATCACGACCAGGGTAAAATCAGCGCTTGCAACGGACGATTTCGTCAAGTCATTTCAGATCGGCGTCGAAACGCGTGACGGCGTCGTTCAACTGAGCGGATTCGTTAATTCACAAAACATCATCAACAGGGCTGTCGAAGTCACACGCGGCGTCAAGGGGGTAAAATCGATAAGGAATGATCTCATCATTAAATAGGTGACAGGCTATTTATTGACCTTATCAATCAATGGAGGGATAGACAGGAGAAGCAATGAAAGGAGGAGGAAAAACATTCAAGGCGATTCTTACATTGCTTCTCGTGTGGTTAGTGGTCTCTGTCGGCAGCGAGGCCTTTGCCCAGGGAAGCAGCCTCTTGGGTTCCACAAAGGACGAAGAATGGCTGACGGAAAAGTCTGTTCAGAAAGAAAAGACCCTGTCCTGGGAGACGGGCGCCGGTAAGAGTTACCTCATACCGGCCCTCGAAATTCCGGCCTTTCTCGTCCTCCTCAACGGGTATGACCGGCTTGCTTATCCCAATGATGTCGAGAACGGGGAAAAAGTATACAGCACGAGCCTGTCGACTTTCCGTAAACACGTCTTTCACGGGCCCTGGGGGATCGATGAGGACGCCTTTGCCATGAACCAGTTTGCACACCCGTATCAGGGATCCATCTATCACGGATTTGCGCGATCGGCGGGCCTCAACTACTGGGAGGCGCTCCTCTACGACAATGTCGGCAGCTTTCTCTGGGAAACGGGCGGGGAAACGACGCACCCGTCCATCAATGACCAGATCGCCAGCGGCATTGGCGGGAGCTTCTTCGGGGAGGCGCTTTTTCGGATGGCCGGCCTGGTGCTCGAGGGCGATGGTGAAAAACCCGGATTCTGGCGCGAGTTGGGTGCAACGGTACTCTCACCGCCCACGGGGATCAACCGTCTTGCCTTTGGAAACCGGTTCAAACCTGTATTTCCGAGCCATCATCCGGCTACTTTCTGGCGTCTTCGGTTCGGCGCCAGTCTGAATTCGGACCTAAACGACCAGGGCAGATCAAGCGCCATCCGAGAGAATGAGGCGACCGCGGACTTTTCCATGGCCTACGGACTCCCTGGGAAACCCGGCTACAGCTATAAACGTCCCTTCGACTACTTTCATTTTGAATTCACCAGCCTCGGCAATAAAGACAACCCTTTTGACGACATCATGATCCGTGGCTTCCTTCTCGGAAAGGATTATGGGGCCGGCCATTCCTATCGCGGGATATGGGGCCTCTATGGCGGCTATGACTATATATCGCCGCACATTTTCCGCGTTTCAAGCACCTCCGTTTCTGTCGGCACGACATATCAATGGTGGCTGACGCGGGCGTTTGCGCTCCAGGGATCGGTTCTCGGAGGCGTCGGCTACGCCGCGGCCGGTAATGCCAACCAGGTGGGTCTGCGCGATTACCACTACGGCATCGCTCCGCAGGGGCTCCTCTCGCTCCGCCTTATTCTTGGAGACAGGGCCATGTTCGACTTAACCGGACGGGCGTATTATTTGACCGGTACAGGGGGAGATGATCCGGGGGGCAGGGAGGCCATCAACCGCCTGAACATGGGATTCACCCTTCGCATTTACGGCCGTCACGCCCTCGGGATCCAGTACATCACATCCCTCCGGGATGCACAGTATCCCGACAGGGCCGACAGTCACCAACAGGTGGAAACCGTCAGCCTCGTTTATACGTTGCTTGGCAGCAGCCGGTTCGGCGCTGTCGAGTGGCGCGACGCCGACAGGCGGCGATGAGTGAAGCAGAGAAGCACAATGTTGCGCATATTTCCCATAGAAGAAAAAAAAGGGAAGAAAGGAACATTTAATATGGAAGAACAGGAAAAAACACAGGGTCATTTGATCAAAGGTTTTTTGATCGGCGGTTTTTTGGGCGCAATGGCGGGACTTTTCTTTGCACCGAAATCCGGTAAAGAATTGAGGTCTGCCGTCAGGGAGTTGAAGCGCGAGTTTTTAAGGGATGGGGAGAAATTTTATTCAGATGTGAGCGCAGACGCCAAAGAGATCATTGAGGAAGCCAAACACCAAGCGAAGGATCTGAAACAGGAAGGAGATCGACATCTTTCGGAAACTCGCCAAAAAGTAAAAGAAATTACGGCACGGGGAGAGAAGAAAGTGCCCGAAGCTAAAAACGCGAAAACGTGAGACACAGAGGTATCGTAAGGCACAATAAAAAGCGACGGTCATGATTTAAGAAAATAGAACGATAGGGATTGGTAAAGTGTTGAATATGGCATCGGCGACGCGGAAAATCAGAAGCAACCGCACAGTCAGACCGCGCTGGAGACGGGTTATCGTCTATCCGTTTCTGTGCGTTGCATTTATAACGGTTTCCCTTGTTGCCATCGGGTTTTATCACATTTATTTTGACCGAACCAATCTGCCTGACATAGGGCCTTTCATCCGCTTTGAGTTTCCTGCGGTTGGCCACATTTACGATGCCAACGGTGAGACGCTGATTAAGTTGGCAAGAGAATGCCGGCAGAACATTAAGTATGAAGACATTCCGCCTATTGTTCGCGATGCGATTCTCGCCGCTGAAGACAAGAACTTCTTCTCTCATAACGGCGTTGACTATACCGTCTTTCCTCGCGTGCTGGCCAAGATCAGGGTCGGAGCTCTGGCGTCGCGTCTGATGACGCTGGGGCGCCAGGATGAAGTCAACGGCCCGGCCATTTTCCCGCAGGGAGGATCGACGATCACCCAGCAGCTTGTCCGCGGCCATTTTCTGAAATACCTCACGAGTTTTCAAAACCTGACAAGTCAGGAAAACAGGGACGAGGTGCGGCAGGGGGTCCTTTGGCCTCGCGCGCTGTCTCGCGTGATCAGCGCGCGAAGCGTTCTCATGATGGTTCGGAAGGTCGAGGAGATTCGGTTATCTTTATGGGTTGAAAAAGAGATGCGGAACCGTTTCGGTTCCAAACGCCGCGCCAAGGAAGAAATCCTGGCCCGCTACGCAAGTTTCATTTACATGGGTAACAGAAAGTATGGGTTTGCGGCAGCATCAGAATTCTATTTTAACCGGCCTCTCGCAGTTTTAGGAGCGCATGATGCCGATCTGGCAGCACTCCTGGCCGGCATTGCAAAGGCGCCACGGCACTATGCGCCGAATGCCCAAGAAAAGGGCAGAGTCTTGCACCGCAGAGATGAAACACTGCGCCTCATGGCGAAAAACGGTTTTATTTCCATGGACGCCTTGAGAGAAGCCGAGAAGCGCCCGTTTCCCATACTTCCGCGTCAAAAGAAAAAGATGCCCCGGGCGCCGTCAGTCGTTGAAAATATTTTTGAGGAACTCAATGACCGCCATATCGGCCTTGATCCCGAAGACCTTCTCCGTGGACGCATCCAGATTTATTCGACCGTAGATGCCCGAGTACAGCAGATTGTGAATGAGGCGCTGGAAAACGGCATCGATCTTTACGAGAAGCGACATCCGAACGCCAAAGGCCTGATCCAGGGTTCCGTCGTCGTGCTGAAAAACCGGGACGCAGGCATTCTTGCCGAAACCGGCGGTCGTCAATTCTATAAAGGCCGCACCGCCTCCTATGGCGACTTTAACCGCGTCACACAATCCCTGAGGCAGTATGGATCTGCAATGAAACCCATTGTTTATCTTGCTGCTTTTCAGAAGGGAAAATTCAATCTTGACTCCAGGGTCCCCGACAGCCCCATCGGCGTTCCCGATGACGGCATACAGACGACGAAATGGATTTCAAATTACGATGGTCAATTCAAGGGCATGATTCCCCTTCGGAAAGCGTTGGCGGAATCCAGAAACGCCGTCGCCATCTGGATCATCAAGCAAATCGGGATTGTCAGCGTCTCGGATATGTCGAGGGGATTGGGCGTCAGGACGCCGTTGAAGCCATATGTCTCGTCAGCCCTGGGCGCATCGGAAGTGAAATTGCTGGAACTTGCCAATGCTTACCGGACCATGGCATCGGGCATTCTGACCCAGCCTTATGTCATCAGGAAGATTGTCCGTGATTCGGGCGAGGTCGTTGCCGACAACGAACAGGGGGTATTTTCAGTTGATCTCAGTCATGACGGCGCAATCACGCTCATCCAGGAGGGACTGCGCGGCGTCATCCGCATTCCCGGCGGCACCGGTCACTCGCTCGATTCCAAAGGATTTCCCATCGCGATTATGGGAAAAACGGGAACTACCAATGAGTTCAGAGACGCACTGTTCATAGGTTCGACGTACGGCCCCGAAGGAATCACGGTCGCCGTCCGGATAGGCTTTGACGACAACCGCTCTCTCGGGCCGAAAGAAACCGGCGGCAGGGTTGCCCTTCCGATATTCAGAGAAATCATGCTGGCCGTCTATCGTGAAAAGATCGTCGGGCCTGTGCCGGCGTTTCCCGTGCAAATGGAGAAGAACATTAACGCTTATCTGGCAGACAGCTCGGTTGGACAAGATAAACAGCTTGAAGAAGAATAAAAAACAAGGGTTTATAAAGGATGTTTTATGGATGATCTTGTTAAACATACAACCAAAAAGACGTCCGCCCTCGTCATTCTGGCCAGTTTTGTGATTGTGGTGGCGGGGATGAAGGCGGCGAATTCCTTACTGGTTCCTTTTTTTCTGGCGATTTTCATTGCCGTCATTTGCGCGCCGCCGATGTTCTGGCTGCAACGCAAGGGGTTGCCGAAGGTCCTCGCGCTTTCTCTCATTCTGGTGGCCATCCTGCTTATCGGATTTCTCTTTGGCTTATTGATTGTTCCTTCGCTGAATGATTTTTTGAGCTCTCTTCCCGATTATCAAAAACAATTATCTTCCACGATGGCTGATTTAATCATCTGGATGCGGGGAAAAGGCATCAATATTCCACAAAAAGAGTTGACCGGCGCTTTGCATCCGGGATGGGTGATGACCTTGGCGGGAGATATCTTTTCGGCCCTGAGCAATGTTTTCGCCAATGCATTTATGATTTTGCTCGCCGTCGTGTTCATCCTTTTGGAGGCGGCAGATTTTCCCGTGAAATTAAGGGTTATGTTAAAAAATCCTGAAAAATCTCTTTCGGCCATCGAGAAATTCAGTCAGAACGCCAAACGCTATCTGGTTATTAAAACGGCGGTCAGCGCTCTCGAAGGGGTTGTGATATGGCTTTGGCTCATCATCATCGGGATTGATTATCCAATTCTCTGGGGAACGCTGTCGTTTCTTATGAACTTTATCCCTAATATCGGAGCCATGATTGCCGCCCTGCCCGCCGTACTTCTTGCGCTCGTTCAATATGGACCGTGGTCTGCCCTTCTCACGGGTGTCGGCTTCATCGTTGTGAATGTGGTTCTAGGCAATCTCGTAGAACCGAAACTGATGGGCAAAGGCCTGAATTTATCGACGCTGGTCGTTTTCTTCTCAATGGTTTTGTGGGGATGGGTTCTGGGGCCGGTCGGGATGATCTTATCGGTGCCGATGACCAGCCTTGCCAAAATAGCGTTTGAAAGTTACGAGGAAACCAGAGGCATTGCCGTTATGCTCGGATCTTCTCACGATGACGGATAGGCCATATCCCTCAGCATGTTGAGGTTCCGCCAAATATTGAGGGGCGAGGAATACATTCACACATTTCCTTTGCTCTTTCCCATCAATCTAACCCGCTGTTTATTATCGATGAATCCCAGTAAAACATTATCTTTCCATGATTGGCAGGCAACTTGCTATCCTATCTGTATGATCAATTGGATATTGAATGATCAATATAAAAGGAAGTTGATATGCCTGAAGACACAAAGCTATCAAGCGCGGAGTCGGATGCAAAATTTCTGGGCTGGCAGAAAACATTGTCGGGAGCCATCTTTCCACTTTATACGATAACCGCTGAAAACCATCCATCATATCATTCTACCGTAACGGATGCCACGTTGCGCAGTTTGAAATTGCGTATTCCGCGAAGTACCGTCCCATATTCTGAAACATCACCCTCCCCGTGGCAAAATTCGGGAATCATGCTGAATCATCCAAAGACCGCAAGAGAAGCGATAGAAGCGGCCGGATTGGACTACTGCGTTGTCAGGGAGAGATTAGAGGCAAATGCCGGGTTGAAGCAAGAGTCATTTGCAGCCCTGCGAACGGACAACGGATATATTCTGGGCGTCGTTCATGACGGGTATGAGTCGATTCAGAATCGAGATGCCTTCAAATTTTGCGATTATCTGGTAGGCGCCGGCGAGGCGTTATACGAAGCAGCCGGAAAATTCGGTCATGGCGAGCACATTTGGATTCTGGTGAAACTTTCCGGATTCCTTGAGGTCCCCGGCAGTGACAGGATCAACAAATATCTGTTGCTCACCAACAGTCATGACGGCAGCGCGCACGTTTGTGCAAAGGTCACGCCCATCCGCGTTGTCTGCAATAATACGTTGACGTCGGCATTGCAGGGAGCGGGAGATATTCAAATCAGTCACACCCATGACGCAGTAAAGAATCTGGAACAAGCCGTCAAATTGCTTGAATGGTCAAATTCCTTATACAAACGACTCAACGGTATTTTCAATGCTATGGCATCTCAGAAGATTACGGAGGCGCAACTGCAGGCCTATGTGCAGGCACTGGTTCCGGATAATGAAGAGACGGAAACCGATGAAAGAACGGAGAACATCCGCCAGAGCGTACTTCAGTTGTATGAATCCGGCCGGGGTGCAAATCTGTCCGGCGGGACGCTGTGGGGGGCTTTCAACAGCGTAACAGAATACACGGATCATTTGATGTTGAGCGGCAATGCGACGGCACGGCTGAATTCAATCTGGTTCGGCCGTGGAGAGCAGTTAAAACTGAAGGCATTTCGGCTGGCGATGCAAATGATGTAAGCCTGATTCAGGTGAAATGGAATAGCCGGCAGGTATGGGCGATGCCGTAACCTGCATTAAGAATAAATCATCAACGAAGAAGCATGGAGGATGTGATGAAAAAATTATGGTTTACGCTTTTAGTGTCGGTGTTGTTGTCGGTGTCGGTCTTATGGTTGACAGGATGTATGATGGCGGCGGGACCACACGGCACAAGCATTGTGATTGCGCCGCCTCTTCCGTTGGTTGTGGAATTGGAAGAGCCATACTATGTCCACAGCGGCTACCACTACTATCACAACAATGACCGCTGGTACTACTCTCGGTCACAGGGCGGTCCCTGGATCGATCTGCCGAGGGATCGATATCCGAAGGAAGTTCGCTACAAGGGCAGAGGTCACGACAGGGGCAAGGGACGGAATAACGACCACAATAGAAGATAATGGGAGAAAGATGATGAAGAGGATGGCAAGAACTATTGGATGGACGGTATGTTTATTCCTCGCTGCGTCAGTGATGATGCCGCTATCCGCGGCAGCAGACGAGACCATCGCCGTGGTAGGCCGTATATATGAAATCGAAGGCGATCTGCTCCGGTATGTGCCTGAAGAAAGGGATTGGGTGGCCGTTGTCAAGGACGCACCCTTCAGTACAGAGGATGCGCTCTTTTCTGGAGACCGGGGGAGGGCGGAGTTGATCGTTCCCAACGGGACCTGGATCAGGATGGGAGACAACACGCAGATCCAGTTCATCGCCGTCGAGAGAGACCTTTCTGAAATAGATGTGGCTTTCGGCATGGCGCGGTTTTACAACAAAGGCGCCGATGCGGTTATCAAAGCCGCAAGTCCTTTCGGTTACGTTCTGGCGGAACCGGGAGCCGTATTCGACTTTTATGTAGGCGAAAACGCCGTTGAAGTGGTTATCCTTAGGGGAAGAGCCAGTTTCATTCACTCGGCAACGGATGCAAGATACGACGTCTCGACCGGCGCCCCTTCCATCCTTGCCGATGAGAGACAGGTATCCCCAGGCGACGATTCCATCGATCCGGACTGGAACCGGTGGAATGCGACGCGGGAAAATTATTGGGCAGTGAAAGCGAGGTCAAGGGGGCGTTCGGTTCAATATCTCCCGCCCAGTCTCCATGACGAATCGTATGTTCTTGATGAGAACGGAAGGTGGGAGAAGATTCCCTATGAAGGTTCATCACACTGGTTCTGGCGGCCAAGAGTCGTTGTCGGCTGGTCGCCTTTCACCATGGGCCGCTGGACCGACTGGAATGGCGACCAGACGTGGATTCCGGCAGAACCCTTCGGTTATGTCACACACCACTACGGCAATTGGGTCTACGTCCGGAATTCCTGGTACTGGGCGCCGCCGGTGGTCAATGTACGCGTCGGTCTTCCCCTTCTTGACATAGGTTTCTTTTGGTCTCCCGGCAGGGTCTCATGGATTCACAGCGGGGCTTATGTGGGATGGGTGCCTCTCGCGCCGCGTGAGACCTATTACAGCCACCGCAATTGGGGCGGCCCCCATGGCGTAGTCGTCACCAATGTCAGCGCCGGGCGCATCAATATCAGTATCGGAAGCTATGCATACGCAGCGCGCGCCGTTGTCGTTCCACGGGACAATTTCTACCGTGTGAACAATTACAGGAATGTCCGGGTGGCCAATATAAAATCCACGACAATCATCAATCATTATCGTGCGGCGCCGGTCGTCAATGATACCGTGATCAATAATTATACCAAGAACAAACGGCGTTACAATTACACGAACGCAGCGGTAAAGGGAAAGCCCCATCATACCGTGATCAACCGTATTGAGAAAAACGCGCCGGTCATTCAGAGAAGCAGGAAAGAAAGCGCCGTGGTCGTCCAGCAGAGAGTTAAGAACATCAAGCATGGAACTGTCAACCGCGAAGCAAGAATAGAAGCGCCAAGAGTCACGAAATATATCGTCCCTGCTGCAGAAGTGAATCGGCCCAAATCGGAAATAAAGCTTCATCAGAAGGATATAAAAACCCACGGAAGAACGGTTCAGCGTGAAAAGTCGATGGATAGGCGTAAAGAAATGGCGCCGCCGGCAATACCCACGCCAAAGGCCGCGCCGCCGGAAAGACGAGCGACAGAACGACGGCAAGAGGTCAGGCCTGCCGAGAAGTCAGTGGAGCAGCCACGGGAGGTCAAGCAGCCCGAAAGAACCCTGGAAAGGTCAAAGGTTGCACCGCCGGAAAGAAAG
>JAFGHS010000190.1 GCA_016930075.1 Deltaproteobacteria bacterium | reverse complement strand
GCTTGAGCTGCGCACAGGCAGGCGCCGAAGATAAAAATGCATCCGGAAAGGTAGATCCACATCAGCAATGCCATGATCCCTCCGAAGGCCCCATAGACCGCGTTGAGCGTGGCAAAGTTCTTGAGATAGATCACAAAGAGACTGTCGGCCGCCTGCAAAAGAACCGTGGCGCCCAAAGCGGCGGCCCACACTTCGGCAAACCGCGTCGGCCGGTGAGGAGCCAACCTGTAATACAGACTCAGACTGAGGAACACCACCAGTAAGGGGATGACAAAGCTCCCCAACGCATAGACCCAGGAACGGTAATGGCTAACGGGACAATACACATCCATTACCACTTTTGCCAGCATCGGCGCCGCCATGCCCAGAAGGACCGCGCCCGCCGTGATGCCAAGAAGCGCCAGACCTTTCAGCGGCAGCCGCCAGATGTTGTGCGTCTCGGCGCCCCAGGCGCGATTGGTCGCGCTGATGAGAGTAGTAAAACATTGGAGGGCGATCCATACCAGTATAAGCAGAACGACGGCGCCCGCCTGCTCGCGCGCCGTAATCACACCGCCGATGGCATCGAAAATGTACTGCTGCATCTTGCCGCTGATCGGCACATAGCTTTCCACATAGGCAATGACCTTTTCCCCGGCCTCATACCGATCTACAAAGAACGAGCTAATGGTGACGAGCAGGACCATCAAGGGAAACAGCGCGAAGAACGCATTGAAGGCAAATGCTCCCGCCCATGCGGTTCCGTCAATCTTAAAAAACTTTTTGACGGCGATCCTCAGTATCACCCAAGCCCTGCGAATCCTTTGATCAAAACGGTTTGGCATATTCATTCTTATAACTTTTTAACCATTGTGCTAAAATTATCAAGTGTCATAATCAGATATTTTTTCCTTTCCACGTTCAGGATCTCCCACACCCGATAGGACAGATCAGCTTTGCGCAATCGAATCTATACGAAAATCAGGTAAGATAGTTTGTCAAGTCCCGCATGGCCTTCACAATATCTTGGATCGCCCCGTGCATGCCTTCTGCGCCGGAGCTTATTCCCGATGTTCCTTTCGTTTCGACCTTGTCATGAAACTCGGCTTTGATCTTTTTCAGTTTTTGAGTATGGTTTTCAAACTGTAGGCGATGCTCTGCTTGCATGTCTTTAATGGCATCGGAATTTATCTTTTGGATGAGTTCCTCGGCTTCGGCCAGTAATTGCTCGATATTATTGGATTCCAGGTTCTTTGGCATGATGTTTCCTTTTCGATCGTGTTTCGGTCCGATACTTCCTTGAAAGCACCGCGAAAAACAGTTTTTCAATCATCGACAGAAAGTATCCTAAGACCGATGGGTCCGGCTTCCTTGCTCATTTGAACTTTGAGGCCGCATCGTGATAGGCAATCTTGACTTCAGCCCAGACTTTTTCCGCACCAGTTTTGACGGCTTCCCAGGCCTCATTGCCGGCGGCCTTCAACTCCTGTAGCTTCGCCTTCTCCTTCGCCGGTTATCCCCATAAACCTGCTTAGCGTATCCGGCTTACGGGCGTCTGCAGGCTTCACCACAACCGCTATCCCCTGAAGCCATTCGGGGGCGGTAAAATTGATTCAAAAGATAAGCCTAAATTTTACGGCCTTATCTTTGTTTAAACCCCTTCACTACCCACCAGGTTCCCCAGAAAATAACCAAAGGCAAAACTCCAATTGCAAGAAATTGCTTGGCAGACCTCAGAAAATAAAATTGATATAAAGGCTCCCAAAGATATATAACTGTAAATATAAGCCAAAAAGCAGACAGCGAAATTGCAAGATTAACATTATTCCTTATGTTTCTGATAAAGCGTTTCATCCGTTATTCTTCCAGCTGGCCGGTTTTGCTGTCAAGTCCGGCGCTCTTACCCAAATCAAAACAATGTGCTAATCCACAAGCTTCCAGAGCCTCTTCTGCAAAGTTGCAGCAATTGTGGGTAGGCGGATTATAGTCGAATACTTTTGTCCGTTTCCCGGCTTTTAAAGCCTTTTCAGGACTATAACTCTCCGCATAGCGGCTTAGACAATCCTGATACCATTGGGTTGATTTCCTGGGGGCTTTTTTATCCGTGCAAATTGGCATGGTTGCATAATGGGGTTCTTTATTATCCAATTTTTCGCGTTCATTTTTGTCGTTAAATTCCACAATATCAAATTGATCTATGGTCATGCCCAACAAATTTATTACCGCGCCGATTTTATGAAAATATTTCATGCCGGCTTTTTTTAAATCAGGCACAGTTTGTAACTCCAGCTGATAAAATGAATGGGAATCTGTTTCGATGCGAATGGCACAGTGAGAAAAAATTCCCCCCCACATTGCATAAAGTTCCAGTGTAGGCCCTTCAACTATTTTTGAAGAATAGGATGCGGCTCCCTGTTTTTCCCTAAAAAGTTTAATCTTTGCATTAATTGATTCTTGATTTACTATAGAAAAGCCGCCTTTAGGAAGACCTGAATCTTCAAAAAAAGAGTATGTATGAGTTTCAATGTAGGTTACGCCCCTGCGGTTCTTTTGTCTTCCTTCCGCGGTTTTGTTGCTGGCGATGGGTTTTTGGTAATCATAGCCGATCGCCTTAATGCGGGAACGGTCGATGCCAAACTTCTCAACCAGATATGCTTTTATATTAGCGGCCCGTCGATGGGATAGTCTAACATTAACACCCTCTTTGCCGATATTGTCCGTATGTCCTTCGATGACCGCCGACGTTGAAGGATATTTATTCATAAAGTCGGCAATTTTCTTAATATCATTGTGATACGTTGGTTTGATGATTGCTTGGCCGGTGTCAAATTGCACATTCAGGGTAATGGTAACATTTTCAATCACAGGCTCCCCTGAGGTTAAATCCGAGGACTCTGATAGACCGACCGAAAAAGTTATACAACCCATTACCATTAAAATAACAGAAATTTTTTTCATAATTGTCCGATTGATAATATAAAGGGTGATCAATAATGCAGACTGATCGTCAAGCCCATGTACTCCCCGTCATAAGGAAATCCTGCGTCAGAGAACGAAGGCGGGCGGATCATGGTTTTTACATCATTTGAAAAACCATGGCCTTCCGTTGGAATATTCAGCCGGTTGGTGTCAAGTTTGCCGTCCATATTTTCATCGTGAATGATGGCAAACTCATAAGTTTCCGGCAGGATATCTGATAAATCGCCACGCACCACCGCATACCGAATTTCTACTACTACAATATTGGTTGCGTAACGCGGAAACTCGATAGGAAAATAAACCGACGAATCAAAAAGTGCGTATGCTTCGGTTCCTACGCTGGAGCTGATATTCAGAACCTTCACGTAAATACCGGAGCCGAATGATGATTGGGCCGAGGCCATGTTTGGAAGATTCGCAATGACCAGCATCGCAAACGATAGAACGCACCAAACCTTCAAGAGGACGCACTTCAGGAAATCCTTTGCCGTGAAGTCCGCTGCGTACTTCGGATGGATTGACGCATTCATGATCTTGCTCCCAGCTTCAACCTGCTTATTGCTTCGACACGCAATTACTGTGACGTATTTTTAAACACACGGTCAATAAAATTGATTGCTCATCAATAAGTCCTGAGTAAATAAATTCGTCATCGAAGTTATGCATCTATGGACTACGCCTGATTGGGACGAAGCGAAATCCAGGATTCCTTCCCCGGGTTTCGCATTGCTCCGTCCGG
>JAFGHS010000022.1 GCA_016930075.1 Deltaproteobacteria bacterium | reverse complement strand
TGTGGAAAATTTTGACTCAACGCATTCATACAACCTCGGACCCTCCACCGTCCTGACACACCCAACTTATGGGGAAGGGTCAGCTTTCCCAGAGGGGGACACGTCAACCTATTTGCTTGCGGCCACGTTGCCGCAGCCTGTAGGGACACCTCCCCCTGCGCCCCCTCGAGAGGGGGACACATCAACGCCTTTGCTTGCGGTCACTATAGCCTCCGCCGGCAGGGGAATTTCGTAGAGAGTTAGAAAAACCTGGCCATGATGTCGAGGGGCTCTCTCGTTGTGCGCAGGGCGTTTACCGGTGCGTCCCAGTCGGGATAGCCGATCGGTATTCCCAGCACCATCAGCTTGGATTCCGGAAGGCCCAGCTTCTCCCGCAAAAGATCAGCATATAAAACGGGCTGAACGGCCGGTATGGTGCCGAGGCCGTTTTCCGTTGCCAGAAGCAGGATGGTTTGCGTGATGGCGCCGCAGTCAAAGGCGGGCCAGATATTGATTTTGTCATCGACATATAAAAAATTGCGGTCGATCATGACGTAAATACAGGTCGGCGCACCCCACAGTTTGGCGCCTTGCACGCCCCACTGCATCCGTGCCTGCTTATCGTCCCTGGCGATGCCCATCAAGTCGAGAGCGCCCGCCATGACGCCGGCGCGGCGCGACGCATAAGGCTCCGGATAATTGACAGCTCCGGGCATATCCACCTTCATACGGCCGGGATTTTCGACAACAGCCTTTTTGATCTCCTCCAGCTTCGCGCCACTGACGACGGCAAGCTCCCAGGGCTGGCTGTTTGATGCCGACGGGGCGTGCAGCGCTCCCTCAACAATTTTCTTCAACATTTCCGCCGGAACGGGCTCCGGTTTAAAAGCCCGGATTGATTTTCTTTTATTGACAGCCTCCAAGACATCCATCAGCACATGCTCCTTTCCTTGAATGATTTTATGCAATGATTTATTTCAGAATCCTTCTTGTCGCCGAACTATAGAGAAAAGGTTCCGGCCTGTCAATAGGGTTAAATATTTTCTTGACACCATTCCCTGTAGGTATATGAACTTTCGGACATGAAAAAAATATTTTACGGCTGGTGGATTGTTTTTGCCGCCTTTCTGATAAACGTTTATGTGGCCGGGGCCATCTTCTTCGGATTTACCGCCTTCTTTGAACCCATCGTCAAGGAATTCGGCTGGAGCTATACGGAAGTGTCTCTGGCGATCAGCCTCCGGGGGCTGGAGATGGGATTTCTCGCTCCGATCATCGGATTTCTGGTCGGCCGGGTGGGATCGAAGAGGCTGATTTTCTGGGGCGTCATCACCATTGCAGGCGGCCTCATCCTCCTGAGTTTTACAAAATCCCTGCTGATGTTCTATGCCGCCTTTCTGCTCGTCGCCTTCGGCAGCGGCGGATGCACCGCCGTTGTGCTGATGAATGTCGTGGCGACCTGGTTCGATAAAAATGTCGGGAAGGCCCTCGGCATTATGACGTCCGGCGTCGGATTGAGCGGCCTGATGATACCGCTCGTCGTTTGGCTCATCGATTCTTTTTCCTGGCGGACTGCGCTGGTGATTCTCGGCATCGGCATGTTGATTGTCGGCATTCCCCTGTCTATGATCATCCGCAACAAACCGGAGGACATGGGCGATGTTCCCGACGGCTCAGTGTTGACCGGCGGGTCTATTACGGTTGAAATCAATGACGGGGTAAGCAGCATGTCCTTCCGGGGGGCCCTGCGCTCAAAGGCATTTCTGTTCCTTGCTTTCGGGGAAATGATTCGGATGATGGCCACAACGGCGGTGCTGACCCATATCATGCCTTCCCTGAGCCTGGCCCATATTCCACGATCGACGGCGGGATTCATCGCTTCAGCTATTCCCCTGTTGAGCATTGCCGGAAGATTCGGCGTCGGCTGGCTGGCCGATATTCTGGACAAAAGATACGCCATGGCCGTGGGTCTGAGTTTTCTCTCCGCCGGATTATTGACGTATTATTTTCTCCAATGGAACTGGACGATCTATCTGTTCTTATTTTTATTCTCCATCGGATTCGGATCGACGGTGGTCGTCAGGGGCGCTATGCTGAGCCAGTATTTTCCCCGAAATCAATTCGGCAAGCTCCTCGGCCTCGTCATGGGCGCGGGCGCTGTGGGCGGCATCATCGGTCCGACCCTGGCCGGCTGGGTCTTCGACAAACTGGGTTATTACGGACCGGTCTGGCTTGTCTTTTTCTTATGCACCGCCCTGACGATTATTTTAATGCTCAAGATCGAACCCGTTGAGGCTTATCACAACCATAAAAATCGGCTTGATTAAGGAGACATGTTCTTATGGTCAAAAACAGCGACGGGAACCCGGACGAAAGCGGCATGACGTTCCCTGCCCCCAAAGGACCCCGCGAATCCGTCGCGGGATGGCTCGGCATCAACCGGGCGACTCTGGCCGTCCTGGTCGTTATCGGCGGTCTGGGGTTATCGGAAGAAATCTGGCGCAATTTTCTCGCCATCCATCTCAAAGATTCCATCACGGGGGTCAATCATGCCGCACAGGTGCTGGGGGCCGTCAAATATATGGGCATCTTTGCCGTTCTCGTCAATCTCCTGGAAGGATTCGGATACATCATCGGCGGCGCCGTGGCCCATCGCCTCGGGGCGCGGTCGGCCCTGCTCGTTTCCGCCCTGCCGATGATTCTGGGATTCACTGTCCTTATTGCGACCCGCGATCCATTGTTTATCGTCGTGGGAGCCCTGTTGATCACGAACTGGGAATCCCTTTCCGTCCCCGCGACGTTCGACGTCGTCGGCAGCGAAGTGCCGAAAGACCGGCGCACCATCGCTTTTGCCATGCAAAGCATCCAGAAGCGCCTGCCGAAGGTTCTGGGCCCTTTGCTTGGCGGCATCGTTATGGCTATCGGATACTGGGTGAACATCACCCTCGCCTTTGGTCTGGTTGCCCTTTCCTGCATCATCCAGTTCACCCTCCTCAACCGGATGAAGCCCAAAGATAATGCCGAAGCCATCCCTCTGTCGCAGGTTCTGAAAAATATCCCCCCCGATCTGCGCCGCCTGCTGACGGCGGAGATCATTCTCCGGTGGGGGGAATGGTTTGTCCGGGACTTCGCCGTCCTTTATGTCGTCGGCGTGCTGATGCGCAGCACAAAGGAAGCAGGCGTCCTCATTGCCCTGACCAGTTTCACGGCCCTTCTTACGTATATTCCCATGGGCAAAATCATCGACCGGGCGCCGAGCGCCAAGCCTTATATCGGGATAACCTTTTTTCTTTTCGCTCTCTTCCCGATCAATATGGTTTTACTCCCCAAAATCCTGCCGCCTTTGGGCATTCCCATGATGGGAGCCCTGGCCCTCGTTTTTGTCTTGAACGGTTTGCGAGAGTTGGGAGAACCGGCCCGCAAGGCCCTCATTTCCGGAGGATTCCCCAAGGAGATTCGTGCAAGGGCGGTCGGCCTTTACTGGGGTCTGCGGTCTTTTGCCTTCTGTCCCGCCCCCCTGGTTGCCTACGGCTTGTGGAACTGGGTGGGACCGGATGTGACGTTTCTTATAGGCGGGGTCACCGGCATGGCCGGCGCTATATGGTTCTGGCGAAAAGTAAAGTGTCTGCCGGAATCCGTTTAAAAAAATGATGACCGTGGAAACCGGCATGAGGGCGGGAAAGTATCGTCAACCTTGCCCTATTCGGTCTTATACATCTCCTCGTAAATCTGCCGGTTGACGGCGTCGAAAATCTTCTCGTACTGCTCCCTTCCCAGGAGCCGGCGCATTTCCCAACCTTTTTCGGTTTTCTTTTCCGTCGTTACGGTCAGAAGAACTTCGCATTCTTTCCAATTGAGCCTTTTGAGCCTTGCTGCACCCTTTGTTCGCCAGTTGTCCCGGACAATAAAATCCGAATCCACGGTATTTTTACTTTCATCGATGTGGACGTTTTTCCCCATGTCCCTCTCTTTAAACACCCGGGCAATGGCCTGGAGGATGTATTTCTCTTTTGCCTCATAGATATGGCTGTACTCGTCAGGTTCGGCGATGACCGTTCTACCGATCCCGATCATGGCGCAGGCCGACAGATTGACGATGGTAAAAATGATCAGTCCGAAAACAACGGTTCGCAATAATTCTTTTTGCAGCATGGCAAGATCCTCTTTTAAAAGAAATAAACCTGATTCCCATCAATGATGGTCTGTCATGGCGGGAAGTATATGTTCATGCTTTTTTGTATGTCAAGAAATTAGACTTAAAAAATATCTAATAAATTTCTTGACAAACCTTTGTGGTTCTGTTTTATATGCGACCTTCGGCAAACAAGAAAGGAATTTTCTTTAAATGATTCAAAGCAGGGCAACCGCAAACGTTGTGAACTTTAATGGCTTTTGGGGCTATTATTATAGCTTTACATCGGTCTGCCCGTCGCTCCGGAGTCATTAAGGCATTATCAATAAAGTGATTCAGAGCCCCGGGCAGATCGAAAGATGCTGCCCGGGGCTTTTTGTTTTTTAAAGCCGTGGCGGCGAAAAAGCCACGGCTTTTTCATTTTAAGGAGGGAAAGTCATGATTATTGTAATGAAACGCAACGCAACAGACGAACAGATCGACAACGTTATCCAGTGGATCGAATCCCTGGGGTACAAAACCCACCCGTCCCGGGGCGTGGAGCGGACCATCATCGGGGCCATCGGCGACGAACGGGGCAAGGAAGGCCTGCTCCAGGTCGAATTGCTCTCCGGCGTGGAAAAGGCCATGCCGATCCTGAAGCCTTACAAACTGGCCAGCCGGGAGGCTAAAGAAGGCGATACGGTTGTTGCCGTCGGCAACGTCCTCATCGGCGGCCCTGAATTTGTCGTTATGGCCGGGCCCTGTTCCGTGGAAAGCGAGGAGCAGATGATGGAAAGCGCCTACATCGTCCACAAGGGGGGCGCGCAGATTCTCCGGGGCGGGGCGTTCAAGCCGCGCACGTCGCCGTACAGTTTCCAGGGCATGGAGGAAGAGGGATTGAAGCTTCTCGACAAGGCCCGCGAAAAAACGGGCCTGCCCATCGTGACGGAGGTCATGAATACGACGGAGGTCGACCTTGTGGAAAAATACAGCGACATCATCCAGATCGGCGCCCGGAACGTGCAGAATTTCGCTCTCCTGAAAAAAGTCGGCCAGTCGAAAAAGCCTGTTCTGCTGAAGCGGGGCATGATGACGACCATTGAGGAGCTTCTCATGTCGGCAGAGTACATCATGTCGGCGGGCAATGAACAGGTCATCCTCTGCGAGCGGGGCATCCGGACCTTCGAGACGGCGACCCGCAACACCCTCGACATCAGCGCCGTTCCCGTCCTGAAGAATCTGACCCATCTGCCCGTCATCGTCGATCCCAGTCACGCCGTGGGAATCTATAAATATGTCCTTCCCTTAAGCAAGGCGGCGCTTGCCGTCGGGGCCGACGGGATTATGATCGAGGTCCACCCCGAACCGGCCAAGGCATTTTCCGACGGTGCCCAATCCCTCAAGCCGCAAAAATTTTACAAGCTCATGGATGAAATCCAGGAACTGGCAAAATTCATCAGGAAGGAGAAACCGGTCAATTCATGAAGAAGATAAAGGTCCATCTCGACAAAAAGGTGCAAACGTCATACGATATCGTTATCGGCTCCGGTATCCGGGATCGCATCGGGCTTATGATCATGAAGGATTTTCAAAAAGCCCGCTGCGTCGTCATTACGGACTCCAACGTCTCCACACTCCACGGCCGGGCGTTTCTGGAAGAAATGAAGGCTCTGGGCCTCTCGGTTGAACTGGTCGAGTTTCCCGCCGGAGAGCAGTCGAAAAATATGGCGACCATGCTTTCCGTCATCAAAAAACTATTCGACCTCGGCGTGGATCGGAACAGCCTTCTCATCGCCCTGGGGGGCGGCGTTGTCGGCGATATGACGGGTTTTATGGCCTCCATCTATATGCGGTCCGTCCCCTACATCCAGATTCCTACAACCCTGTTGGCCCAGGTGGACAGCAGCATCGGCGGCAAGACGGCCGTCGATCTGCCGGACGGGAAAAATCTCCTCGGGACGTTTTATCAACCCAAGGCCGTCTTCATCGATACGGCCTTCCTTGAAACCCTGCCTGATCAGGAATATAAGAACGGCGTGGCGGAAATCATCAAATACGGCATCATCGACAGCGCGGAATTCTTTGATGCCCAGGAAGCGGGCGCGGAAGCCTTGAAGAAACGCGACCCGGCCCAACTGCTTCGTCTCGTCGAACAGTCCTGCCGGATCAAAAAGGGGTTTGTGGAGATTGACGAGAAGGACACGGGAATTCGTCATGTCCTCAATTTCGGCCATACCATCGGCCATGCCATTGAGGCGGAATCGGACTTCCGGGTTCCTCACGGCTATGCCGTGGCATTGGGCATGATAGCAATATCGCGGATCTGCGAAAAAAAATACGATCTGTCCAAATCGGAACGGGAGAGGATCGAGCGTTTGATTGCCGCGTTTGATTTGCCGACGTCCATCCCGGCGGATATCTCGACGGAAGGCATCATGTTGCGATTGCAGGGGGACAAAAAGAAAAAAGACGGAAAAGTGCAGTTCGTCCTTATTAAAAATATCGGGAAACCTTTCTGGAACGGCGGCGTCGACCGGGAACTGCTGGTCAAAACACTGGAGGGAATGCGATCATGAAGGCAACTTCGCTGGAAGGCCTGCGGGCGCAATTGAAGAAAATTGACCGGGACATCGTCAGGCTTTTCAACAGACGGGCCGAAATGTCTCAGGTAATCGGTAAATTTAAGAAGGATAATGATATCGATATCTATGATCCGGCTCAGGAGGCAAGGGTTCTTCGGTACCTGGGCGAGCTCAACGAAGGGCCTCTTCCGGAAGCATCCCTGAAAACCATCTTCCGCGAAATTATTTCCACGTCCCGTGCGCTGCAAAAACCGATTGAAGTGGCCTATTTCGGCCTGGAGGCTTCTTTCACGCATCTGGCCGCCAAATCGCATTTCGGCGACACAACGCGCTATATTTCCCAGCCCCAGATCGGCCGCGTATTTACAGCGGTGGAGAAGGGAGAAGTGGATTGGGGCGTTGTGCCCCGGGAAAATTCCCTCGAGGGCTCCGTCAATATGACCCTGGATCAGCTTTTCTCCACATCCCTGAAGATCCGGGCCGAGATCTTTCTCCGGATCAGCCATTGCCTGATTTCGGCGGAAGATCATCCGGACGCCGTCAAAACCGTTTATTCCCATCCCCAGGCCCTCGCCCAGTGCCAGCGGTGGCTCAGGGAAAATCTGCCTCATGCCGTTGTAACGGCCGTGGACAGCACATCAGCGGCGGCAAAAATGGTCTCTGAAAAGGCAGGTGCCGCCGCCATTGGGAGCCTGCTTGCGGCCCAGACCTACGGGCTCAAGATCATTTCCCGGGGCATTGAAGATTATCCGATGAATGTTACCCGCTTTTTTGTTATAGGAAAGGGCGAAAGTCAGGCGACGGGCAAGGACAAAACGTCTATCCTGTTCGGGACGCCCAATGTACCGGGCGCCCTCTATCATACCCTGAAGCCTTTCGCCGACCGGGGCCTCAACATGGCGAAGATCGAATCCTATCCGACGAAGGTGGGGCCCTGGGAGTTTGTGTTTTTTGTCGACGTGGAAGGGCATCAGGAGGATCAGGAAATCCGGATCTGTCTGGAAGAAATGAAAAGCAAGTCGACGCTGTTTAAAATTCTCGGTTCTTATCCGAGGGGCGAGGAGGTCCTGTGATCTGTATCCCCGTCATGGGCAAAACTCAGACGGCGGCCATGAAGGCCGTCGAAAAAAGCGCTCCCCATTGCGACATGATCGAGCTGCGGATGGACCTGATTCCTAAGGCCGATCTTTCAGCCCTGATCGACAGGGGCCGGGAGATTTCGCCGATTCTGAAGGTGCTGGTGACAAACAGGAGCGCTTCCCAAAGCGGCAAGGCCCCGCCCGTCAAGGAAGCAGGCAATGAAGACAGCCGCCCGTCCGGAAGCACGGGAACCGTTGCGGACGGTGAAAAAAAACGGATTGCGTTGCTCAAAGATGCCGTCGCTGTCGGTTGCGACTATGTCGATTGCGAGCTGGATACGCCGGAGACGCTGCGCCGTGAGCTTTTGTCCGGAATCGAAGCGCTTCATCACAGAACGGGGTTGATCGTATCCGACCATGATTTTAAAAAAACGCCGCCCCTTGCGGTATTGAAAAAACGTTTCCGGAGCTGTGTTGAGGCCAAAGCCGATATCGTCAAGATCGTTACATATGCCCGGCATCCGGAGGACAACCTGCGGATTCTTGAACTCGTCGCCTATGCGAGAAAAGAAGGTTTGAATATCGCGGCTTTCTGCATGGGCCCCCACGGGACGGCAAGCCGGATTCTTGCGCCGCTTATGGGGTCCTGTATATCTTACGCATCGTTGCGCCGGGGGCTCGAGTCGGCGCCGGGACAACTGACGGTAAACGAAATAAAGGATATTTTTTACAGACTGCATATCAAGGCATAAAATTAAAATGACGATAAACAGGAATAATTTATGAACGGCAATCCATCGCACCTATTCGCCCTTTTCGGCAACCCTGTCGGGCACAGCCTTTCGCCTGCCATGCACAATATCGCCCTGAAAGAGATGGGGATAAACGGCCTCTATGTGCCGATCCAGGTCGAACATCTCGAGGCCGCAGTCGAAGGCATCCGCGGGATGGGAATCCGGGGCGTCAGCGTCACGATCCCTTTCAAAACGAAAATCATGACATACCTTGATGCGGTTGATCGCGAGGCCCGCCGGATCGGCGCCGTCAATACCGTCGTCAACCGCAAGGGCCGGTTGACAGGCTGCAACACGGACTGGCTGGGCATCGTCAAGGCCCTGTCCGGGGTCATGAAGATCAATGGGAAAACGGTCATGATCGTAGGCGCGGGCGGCACGGCGCGGGCGGCCCTGTTCGGCATTCTCAAGGAAGGAGGCAAGCCGTTCATTGTGAACCGGACAGCGCAAAAAGGCCGTCGTCTGGCGAAGGAATGGGGCTGCCCCTTTTTTCAAATGAAAGATGTCATGACGTTTAAGGTGGACTGCCTGATCAACACGACCCCTGTGGGAATGTCGCCAAATACGGGCGAGCCGCCCGTGCCGCCGGAGATATTGAGGCATTTCGGCGTCGTGATGGACGTTATTTATAACCCTCTCAAAACGCAGCTGCTGGTGGATGCTGAAAAGGCAGGCTGCATCATTTTGCCGGGTCTTGACATGTTTATCCATCAGGGGGCCGAACAGCTCAAACTCTGGACGGGACTGGAGCCGCCAAGAGGACTTATGACGCAGGTCGTCAGGGACGCATTGACATGGGATCACGGGAAAACGACGCGCATTGAATTGGTCGATCATGCCGCATCTACCGTCCGTGTGCCCGGTTCGAAGAGCTATACCCAGCGGGCCTTCATCTGCGCGGCCCTGGCCCGCGGAAAATCGAAACTTCGCAATGTGCTGGCATCGGAAGATACGGACTATTTTATGAGTGGCCTCAGTGCACTGGGCGCACGCATTCAGAAGAAAGGCGATAATCTGTTCATTGAGGGCACGGGCGGCAGGATAGCCCATCCCGGCAAAGAGATATTTCTGGGGAACAACGGTACGGCCCTGAGGTTTTTCACCTCCCTTGTCGCCCTGGGCAAGGGTCGGTATGAATTGACGGGAACGGCGCGCCTTTGCGACAGGCCTGTCGGCGCCCTCCTCAAAGCCCTCAATACCCTGGGTGTCAACGGTTACAGCCGGCGCCGAAATGATTGCCCCCCCGTGATTGTTGAAGCAGACGGCCTGCCGGGCGGGTGCGTCACCATGAAAAATGTGGAAAGCAGCCAGTTTGTTTCTTCCCTCCTGTTCAGCGCGCCTTACGCACATCAGGATGTAACCGTCACACTCGAGGGCAACACGGTCTCTCGTCCCTACATCGCCATGACCCTCCAGGTGATGAACGACTTCGGGGCTGAGGCCCGCCGGCAGGGGGAAAACACCTATCTTGTCAAAAGCGGCCGGCCCTATGAGGGACGGGATTACCTCATTGAAGGCGACGCCTCCAGCGCCTCGTATTTTATACTGGCGGCGGCCCTGACCAGGCGGCGGATCAAAATTTTAAACGTGAATCCCGAAAGCCTCCAGGGCGATATGAAGTTTGTCGATATCATTGAAAAACTTGGCTGCACGGTGACGCGCGGCGATGAGTGGATCGAAGTCGAGGGAAAACCCCTTGCCGAAGGCAATTGCATCTTTCCCATGGCTGACATGCCCGACATGGTGCCGACCCTGGCGGTTCTGGCGGCCTTCAGAAAGGGGCAGACCGTCATCACAGACTCAGCCCATCTGAGAATCAAGGAGAGCGACCGTCTAACCGCCGTCGTGAGCGAACTTTGCAGGGTTGGGATTGCTGCTGAAGAAACGGCAGACGGCATGATCATTCAGGGCGGCATCCCCCACGGGGCGGTCATCGAAACCTACAGCGACCATCGGATTGCCATGAGCTTTGCCGTCGCCGGCCTCGTTGCGCCGGGCATAGAAATCGCCGATCGCGAGTGTGTCGGCAAATCCTTTCCCGGATTTTGGGATGAGTTGAAAAAACTATGAAAATCGTTTTAATCGGATACCGCTGCACGGGCAAATCGTCCATCGGGAAAAAACTGGCCCAGGCCCTCGCCCTTCCTTTTTATGATACGGATGCCCTGATCGAGGCGGCAGCAGGAATGACCATCAGGGAGATGGTTGACTTGGAGGGCTGGCCCTGTTTCCGTCAAAGGGAGCGGGAGTGCATTCAAAGGGTCGCATCGTCGAGCGACGGCGTCATCGCAACGGGCGGCGGCGCCGTAATGAATCCGGACAATGCAGCAGCCCTTAAAGACAAGAGCGTCGTGGTCTGGCTTATGGCCGACGTCGATACGATATTGGCGAGACTGGCAGACGATGCGGCAACAAAGGATCAGCGTCCTCCCTTAAGCGATGCTGATGTCCGGCGGGAAACGGAGAAAATCCTTGAGGAAAGGACGCCGGTTTATCGCCGGTTGGCCGATACAATTATTGATACGGCCGTCTATGGCGTTGATAAGGCCGTAGAAGAAATCTGCGGGCGGATAAAAAATGCGTGAATGGGGACAAACAGGCGGAGGCATGTTTGAAATCCTTTCTCATCGGCGTGTTTGCAGGATTTGCTGTTCCCCTCTGGCGGGGCTGAAGGGGCATTGTCCTCCTCTGACGTGGCTGTAAGGGCGTTGTCCCCCTCTGGAGGGGGTGCAGGGGGAGGTCTCCAGGCGCATACAAAGACAGATCTTAAATATGTCCTCCTCTGGCGTGGCTGTAAGGGCAGTGTCCCCCTCTGGAGGGGGTGCAGGGGGAGGTAACGCCGGTATCCGGAAAATCAAGTATTTACAAAAACAGTGGACGCCGGTTTTCACAGGTGTGACGGCGTAGAAAGAAATGTCCTTGACATTTAAGAACCATTCGCACGTATAAGAACGAAATCCATTCAGGAGGCAATCATGTCGGGCAGTTCAATGGGCGTATTATTTAAGGTGACGACCTGGGGCGAATCCCACGGCGCAGCAAACGGCTGCGTCATCGAAGGATGCCCCCCGCTTATCGACCTTTCGGAGGCCGATATCCAGACGGCCCTGGACCGGCGCAAGCCCGGTCAGACGGCATTCGCGTCGCCCAGACGGGAACCGGATACCGTGGAGATCCTCTCCGGCGTTTTTGAAGGCAAAACAACGGGGACGCCCATATTGCTTTTGATCCGTAACCGGGACGCCGCCAGCAGCGCCTATGACAATCTCCGCGATGTATTCCGGCCCGGTCACGGCGATTTTACCTATTTAAAGAAATACGGCATCCGGGACCACCGGGGAGGCGGCCGCGCCTCGGGCCGCGAAACCGTCAGCCGGGTTGCAGCAGGCGCTGTCGCTGAAAAAATAACCCATGCCGCCGGCATCAGCGTCCTGGCCTATACGAAAATGCTGGGAGGCATCTATGCCGATCCCGTCCTCTGCGATCCGGATACCGTGTCGGTCAAGCAGGTGGTGGAAAATCGCCTCTACTGCCCCGATCCGGATGCGGCCCGCCATATGGAACAGGCCCTGGAAGAGGCGAAGGCGGCGGGCGATTCCCTGGGAGGCATTGTGGAGATCGTCGTGAGAGGCTGCCCGCCCGGTTTGGGAGAGCCCGTTTTCGATAAAATGGACGCCGATCTCGCCAAGGCCCTTATGGGCATCGGAGCGGTCAAGGGCGTCGAGATCGGCGCGGGGTTTGCCGCGGCCGGCATGAAAGGCTTCGAGGCCAACGATCCCATCCTGCCGCCGGCGAGATTTTTTTCCAATCACGCGGGCGGCATCCTGGCGGGTATTACGAACGGCGCGGACATCATCCTGCGCGCGGCCTGCAAACCCATTTCCTCCATTGAAAAGGAACAGCAGACGATTGACATCCACGGTGCGCCTGCGAAACTTTCCGTCAAGGGACGGCATGACGTCTCCGTCATCCCCCGCATCATCCCCGTCTGCGAGGCCATGGTGCAAATCGTTCTGGCCGATCATCTCTTAAGGCAAAAAGCGGTGGCAGGATGAAAAAGATCGAAATCGGCATCATCGGCGGAACCCGCGGCATGGGGAAGTGGTTTGCCGGTCTCCTGACGGATCAGGGCTTTACCGTCCATTGCTCCGGCCGGACATCGGGCCTGACTATCCCGGAGACGGCCGGGCGCTGCGATGTCGTCGTCGTGAGCGTTCCCATCGGCGTCACGGCGGACATCATCAAAACCGTCGGCCCGCTGATGAGAAAAACCGCCCTCCTCATGGATCTGACATCCCTGAAGGAAGAACCGGTCCGATGGATGCTGGAGCATTCGGCGTCCGCCGTTATCGGCTGCCACCCCCTTTTCGGCCCGCAGATGGAAACAAAGGATCAGAACGTCATCCTGTGTCCGGCCCGCCCCGGGAAATGGAAATCCTGGCTCAGAACGATATTTCTGAATGCGGGCGCAAGGGTCACGGAAGCCGACCCGAAAAGACACGACGAGATGATGGCCGTCGTGCAGGGGCTGAATCATTTGAACAACGTCATGATGGGGCTCGTCATGGGCAGGATGGATGCAGGCCCTTCGGACATCGATCCGTTTACAACGCCTGTCTTTCGGACCAAAATGGAGATGGTGAAAAAGGTTTTCTGCGACAACCCGGCCCTGTACGCGGAAATCATCATTGAAAATCCGCACAGGGATCAAATTGTCAAACAGTGCAAGAAAACCTTGTCGCAACTGGAGCGCCTCATCCAAAACAAAGACGCCCGTGGCCTGACGAAGCTCATGGAAAAGACTGCCGCCGTCTTTGACAAATAAGCCCATCTGCACATCCGTAAGACATCGTGCTCATCCAGATCTGTCAAGAATGCAGACCTGTCCCCGTCTGTGACGCTAAATCAATATATAACCGTTGTCATCCATCTTCAGCAGAAGAAGGGACTTGCATGCCGAGCGTATCGAGCAGTGATTGCAAACAGACGTAATTTGCAGCGGCAATGAACAGCCGGACAGAGCGTCCGCACCCTGACTTATTTTCATAAAATTAGCTTGACAGACAAAAACGCCTAAGCCTATACTCCCCCTGTCCTGGAGCAATATTAACGACGGAAGCTACACAACAACTTCTCGATGATACTGTTTTATGACCGCCTCCTCCTGTCTTTCTTCCTTTGCTTTCCGGGATAACGGCATGATCAATGTTGCCGGGCGTCTTATTTTTTTCATACAAAAAACAAATCGTTGCACATTTCATATCCAAAAGGTTTCTTGCGCATCATTGCTTTGATGATGGGGTTGTTTTTCAATATTCTAACTTCAACTAAACAAAGGAGGTCGGATATGGGAAAGAAATGGTTTTGCTTTTTTTTAATCGGTTTTTTTTTCATCTCAATCACAAGCATCATAATGGTTCAACCGGCTGCCGCGCAAAAGGTGATTAAATGGAAATTGCAGTCTCATTGGCCCGCCAGCAGCGCATCCTTCAAACCCATGAAAGAATTTTTCGAACAAGACATGGTTAAACTCACCAACGGAGTCCTACAGGTGACGGTCTATCCGGCTGCAGCCCTCGTCCCGTCCAAGGAAATCTTCGGCGCCTGCCGGATGGGAACCATCGAAGCGGCTACGGCCTCCCCAGCGTACTGGATGAGCCAGATTCCCATTGCCGCCGTGGCGGCCAACTGCCCCATGACCTTCCGCACCCCCGAGGAAGGGCTGCATTTTCATTTCAAGCTCGGTTTTGAGAAGATGCTCAAGGACGCCCATGCCAAGCACAAACTTCTCTATTACACGGAACGGATTTATCCGACGGCCATGATCAGCAAAAAGCCCATCACCAAGATCGATGATTTCAAGGGCTTGAAGGTCCGTTCCTCCGGCGCCATCGCGGACATGCTGAAGGACCTGGGCGCCTCGCCGGTTTTAATTCCCGGCGAAGAAATCTATCTTTCCCTGCAAACCGGCGTCATCCATGCAGCCCATTGGGGAGCGGCAAGCGGCGCCTTGACCATGAAATTCTGCGAGGTGGCCAAGTACTACAGCCAGCCCGATCTGGCCATGGCCGGCACCGATGTGATTATCATCAACAAGGATGCGTTTGAAGCTCTGCCCAAGGACATTCAGCAGATTCTCGATAAGACGCTCAACGAGCGTGTGTTTAAACGGACGGTAGATTATGCGAAGGACGAGAAGGCATCCCTCGACAAGATGATTAAGGACTACAACGTCTCCGTGACCACTGTGAATCCGGCGGATCAGAAAAAAATGATGGCGTCGGCGATGAAGCAGTGGGACGTTGTGGCCTTCAAAGACGCCGATTCGGCGAAGGCGATCGGGATGCTCAAAAAATATCTCAAAGAAGTCGGACATATTGATTGATCCGTCATCCTCGATGACCTCATAAAAAGTCGAATTCTGTCATTTCGAGGAGTCCCGCTGAAGCGGGACGACGAGAAATCTTTAATAATTTCAGGATTTCTCCCCCGCAAAATGCGGGGTCGAAATGACATGAACGGTGCGGTGCGATTTTCTACGATATCATCGTTCTTGTTTTGAAACGATAATCCATGCTGACTTTATGCGGGAGGGCAAAACGCTCATGGAAAAATTTTTCAAATGGATCGACCGGATGAATGAATGGATCGGGACGACTGTCAGCTATTTTATCATCATTCTCGTATGCGTTATTCTGTATGAGATATTTGTCCGGTACCTGCTCAATAGTCCCACCATCTGGGCTCATGAAGTATCTCAGATGGTCTATGGGGTCTATGTGATTCTCCTGGGGGGATTTCTTCAGCAGCGGGACGGCCACGTCAGTGTAGAAATTCTGTATCTGCGCTTCAAACCGCGGACCCGGGCCGTGATCAACCTTTTCACATGGCTTCTCTTTTTTATTTTCTGCGGCACCCTTCTGGTGAAAGGGTCGCAGATGGCATGGGATTCGTTTAGCTTCAGAGAAACGGAACCCACGGCGTTTGCGCCGCCCGTGTATCCTGTCAAGATGATGATCCCTCTGGGGGCTTTTCTGCTGCTGTTGCAGGGGCTGGTCAAGTATCTTCGTGATATCAGAACGGTCATCACCGGAAAGGAGGAAACGACATGAGCATTGAACTCATCACCATCCTCCTTTTTGGAGCGATCATCATCCTGTTGTTATTTGGTCTTCCTCTGGCCTTTGTCCTCGGCAGCGTGGGGGCAGTGGGTTGTTACCTGCTTTGGGGGGATCGGGGGCTTTACCTCATCGCGGCCCAGGCATGGGGCGCCATGAACAAATTTACCCTTCTGGCCATCCCGCTTTTTATCTTTATGGCCATGATCTTGGAGAGGGCCGGTGTGGCGGACGATCTTTACACGATGATGCACCGCTGGATGGGCTCCCTGAAAGGAGGTCTTGCTATCGGCACGGTGGGCATCTGCACCGTCTTTGCCGCTATGGCCGGAATCAGCGGGGCGGCTACCGTCTCGATGGGGGTCATTGCCCTGCCGGCGATGCTCAAAAGGGGGTATGACAAAACCATTGCCATGGGCTCCATCTCCGGCGGAGGTGCCCTCGGCATTCTCATCCCGCCCAGCGTGCCCATGATCCTCTATGCCACACTGACGGGCGAATCCATCGGCGGCCTTTTTGCCGGAGGCATCATGCCCGGTTTGCTCCTGGCGTTTCTCTTCGTGATCTACATCGGTGTTCGCTGTCATTTGCAGCCTGCTATGGGGCCCGCCCTGCCGGTGGAAGAAAGAGTGTCGTGGCGGGAGAAGTTGATCTCCCTTAAGGCCGTCGCCCTGCCCATCATGATCATCATCATGGTTCTGGGATCGATCTACGCAGGGATTTGCACGGCCACGGAGGCGGCGGCCCTGGGATGCCTGGGGGCCGTCATTTCGGCGATCATTTACCGCAAATTCAACTGGCTGCTGATGAAAGAAGCCTGCCTGAGGACGGCATCGCTTACGGCCATGATTGTCTGGATATTGATCGGCGCGTATTGCTTTACGGCGGTTTATACAGGCACAGGCGCCCATGAACTGATGGAGCATATTCTCCTGGCAATTCCCGGAGGGAAATATGCCATCCTTTTATCCATGCAGCTTGTCTTTTTTATCCTTGGCTGTATTCTCGATCCCGTGGGCATCATCATGATCTGCACGCCCGTCTTTGTGCCGGTGATCAAATCGCTTGGCTTTGATCCGCTCTGGTTCGGCGTGTTGTTTATCATGAATATGGAAATGGGATACCTGACGCCGCCCTTCGGATTCAACCTGTTTTACATGAAAGCCATCGCCCCGCCGGAAATCAGGATGGGAGACATCTATCGATCCATTGTGCCGTTTGTCATCCTTCAAGGGGTGGGATTGGCGATCTGCATACTGTTTCCGGAAATCATCCTGTGGTTGCCCCAGGTGTTGATAAAATAAAAACGATTTGCGCATAAAATCGATCAGCACAAAGAATTGGTTAAGAAATCAAAATACTGAGGCGGCCGGGTTCGAATGTCCCGGCCGCCTTCATTTTCCGCCCGATCAGTTCCGCCCGAGACGCCGGGCGCTTTGCCGATTGGCAAGCCGCACTTATTGTAATAAATGATAGACAGAAAAAAATGGATAGTATAGATTCGCCCCCATGTTCAATAACAGTTGCACTAAACAATCGGCATTTTGCGCATCCGCGCAGGAACGTCGTCGCAATTTTCGCTGCGATTATATCAGGACGGATGCCAAGAGGATAAAAAGGCACACGCAGCGGTCAAGACCTTGAAAGCGGGGCCCGCATCAGCAAGGGGGCTTTTTTTTAAACCGCCCCGGCAGGATCGTTCTTAAAGTGCCGTTAAAATAGACTACAGACAGGAGACCTTCTTTCCCTATGGAGTATCGCAGATTTGGCAGGATGGACTGGAAAGTATCGGCACTGGGCTTCGGCGCCATGCGGCTGCCCGTCATTGATCGGAAGCAGGCCGCCATCGACGAACCTCTGGCCGGGCGAATGATCGCCTATGCCGTCGAGCACGGCGTGAACTATTTCGACACGGCCTACGGCTATCACGAAGGCCGGAGCGAACCTTTTGTGGGCCGCGTCCTGAAGGAAGGCGGCTATCGCGATAAGGTCAAGCTCGCGACGAAAATGCCCATCTGGCTTGTGGAAACAGCCGCGGACTTCGACCGCTACCTCAACGAACAGCTCCAGAAACTGCAGACGGATCATATCGACTGCTATCTTCTCCACGGCCTGAATCAACGGTTTTGGCCGAAAATGAGAGACCTGGGTGTCGGCAACTGGGCCGAGGGCGCCGTTGCCGACGGCAGGATCGGCCATTTCGGTTTTTCCTTTCACGACGATTTCGACACGTTCAAGGACATCATCGATACGTACGACAACTGGGATATCTGCCAGATCCAGTACAACTTCATGGACATCGAATATCAGGCCGGGACAATAGGACTTAAGTACGCCGCCGATAAAGGGCTGGCCGTCGTGGTCATGGAGCCCCTCCGGGGCGGAAAATTTACCAAAGCCCCGCCTCAGAAAATCAAGGACATCCTGGAAAAAGCCCCCCGGAAGCGCAGCCTTCCCGAATGGGCGCTCCAGTGGGTTCTGGATCAACCGGAGGTTTCCGTCGCCCTGTCCGGCATGTCGGCCATGGAACATGTGGAGGAAAATTGCGGTATCGCCGCGCAGTCAGCTAAAAACGCCCTGTCGGCGGAGGAAATGGAAATCATCGCTCAGTTGCGCGACGCCTATAAAGGTCTGTCGCCCATTCCCTGCACGAAATGCGAGTATTGCATGCCTTGCACCGGCGGCATCAATATTCCATACGTCTTTGACTTGTATAACGAAGCGTTCATTTACGGCGATAAGGCGATGCCGCGGGTTCGCTACCGCCAGCAGCCGGAAGAGAAGTGGGGCAATCAATGCACGGAATGCGGGGCCTGCGAGAACATGTGCCCGCAGCACATCGAGATCATCGAATGGATGAAAAAAGTCCACGCTTTTCTCGGGCCGAAACCGAAAGCGTGACGGCTCGATGAAATTTCGCTTACTCTTGCTGAAATACTGGTTTTTTACGGGCATTGCCGCCGTGGTGTTGATCGCCTTTGCTCTGCCTGCCGTCGGCGTTTTTCTGCAGACCTATAAAATTCTGGACATTGTTATTTTTGTGGCATTTCTTCTGACCGGTCTGACCCTCGAGATGGCGAGCATCGTCCGGCAGCTGAAAAACGCAAAGGCCCTGATTGCCGCCGTGGCATCATCGCTTTTTCTTTTTCCCATCATCGCCTATTGGCCGGCGGTTTGGATCTTCGGTACGCCGTCGGATGCCGCTATCGGCGCCCTCATCAACGGTGTGGCCCCCGTCACCATTGCCTCGGGAATGGTCATGACGGCCGTTGCCTTTGGCAATGTCCCCTTAAGTCTCTTAATCTGCGTTTTATGCAACACCGCCGCCGTCCTGACGATCCCCTTCATGCTCGATCTTCTTTTGGGCGCCGGAGGCGCCCCGGTCAGCCTGCCGGCCATGCAGATGCTCACGGGCCTTGCCGTCAAGGTTCTCCTCCCCACCGTGATCGGACAATTGCTCCGGCCGCTGCTGAAAGATCTCCTCGTCCCTTACGGCAAAGTTTTTTCCATCTTTAATCAATGTCTCGTTCTTATGATCATCTTAAATGCCGTATCGAGTTCCACGGACCGCATCATTGAGGCAGGCATCGCCATCCTGGGGATATTCATCTTCATGATCCTGCTTCATGTATGCATTCTGCTGATGAATTACGGAGTATCACGGCTGATCCGCCTGGACCAGCCGTCCACCGCCGCCTTTACGATCCATGTCTCCCAGAAAACCCTGACGGTGAGCTACCTGGTCTGGTCGGGATATTTCGCCGGGGCGTTTCCGATGGCCTTGATTCCCGCCATCGCGTATCATATAACCCAGATGATTATGGACACCTTTGTGGCCGACTGGTTCCGGCGGGTGCAGATGGAAATTGAAGGTACGGACAAGAAAGGAGTAACACAATGAAAGGCTATCAAGAGCCGGCATTTATGGACGCCACAGACTTGGCAAAATTAATCAGGAAAAAAGAAATTCTGCCGTGCGAACTCATGGACGATACGATCGACAGGATTGAAAAGATCAATCCGCGGCTCAATGCCGTTGTAACGCCCATGTTTGAAGAGGCGCGAAAGGCCGCCCGTGAACCCCTTCCTGAAGGACCGTTTGCCGGCGTGCCCTTTCTGATCAAAGATCTCCTTGCCTCCTACGCCGGCGTACGGATGACCCTCGGCACAAAAAACATGGGGTCTTACATCGCCGATCATGACAGTGAGCTTGTCCGCCGCTACAAAAAAGCGGGATTTATCACTGTCGGCAAAACCAACACCCCGGAGTTCGGTCTTATGCCGACGACGGAATCCCGGTTTCTCGGCCCCTGCCGCAACCCCTGGGATTTGAGCCGCACGACGGGAGGGTCCAGCGGCGGATCGGCGGCGGCAGTGGCGGCGGGCCTTGTCCCTGTCGCCCACGGGAACGACGGCGGCGGTTCGATCCGCATCCCCGCGTCCTGCTGCGGCCTCTTCGGCCTGAAGCCCACCCGCGGGCGAAACCCTCTGGGGCCCGATCACGGCGACATCATGAGCGGCCTTGTGTCCGAACACGTCCTCACCCGTTCCGTGCGCGATTCCGCGGCCATCCTCGACGCCACCATGGGTTATGCGGCAGGCGACCCCTACTGCGCCCCGGGGCCCAAACGGCCTTTCATAAAAGAAGTCGGGAAAGACCCTGGCCGTCTGCGCATTGCGTATTTAACCCAAATGCCGAGAGGCGGCGCTTTACCGCCCGATTGTGCCAATGCCCTGGCGGACGCCGTAAAGCTTTGCGGCGATCTCGGCCACGAACTGATCGTAGTAACACCGGACTATGACGCAAGAGCCCTGGGCATCGCATTCGGCGTGATCTGGGCATCAAACAACGTGACAGAAATAAACGCTGTTTCGTCCTTGACAGGGAAAACGCCGTCTCCCGCCGATTATGAACCCATCACCTGGGCGCTTTATGAGATGGGCCTGGGATGTACAGCCGCCGATTATCTTGCGGCTGTCCGGACGATTCAGACCATTTCGCGGCAGGTTGCCCGATTCTTTGCCGATTGTGATATGTTCCTGACGCCGACGCTGGGGGAAGCGCCCGTACCTCTCGGAACCTTCGACTCGCCGCCTGAAGACCCCTTGAAAGGCTGGCGGCGGAGCGGCCGATTTTCCCCGTTTACGCCCATCTGCAACGCCACGGGCCATCCGGCCATGTCCGTGCCGCTTTACTGGAGCGATCAGGGTCTGCCCATCGGCGTCCATTTCATGGGACCCTTCGGCGGTGAGGCCGTCCTTTTCCGTCTGGCGGCGCAACTGGAAAAGGCCCGTCCCTGGAAGAACAAAAGACCGCCGGTTTGTGCGTAAAGGATAAATATCTGTTGACTTTGATGTCGGAAAAATATGATCCACATCATTTAAAAACAAGGAGGCGTTTATGCGATTGAAAGAACCCCGTGTGAAACCTTTGCCCGAATCGGAATGGACCGAGGAGCAAAAAGAGCTTCTGGAATATTATCGAAGACCGTCCGGAAAGGTCTATAATATTTTTACGACCCAGGCCCGCCATCCCGAAGTGATGAAATGCTGGCAGCCCTTTTCCGGTTACATATTAAACAAGTCCACTCTCCCTGCGCGGGACCGCGAAATGCTGATCCTGCGGATCGGCTGGCTTTGCCGGTCGGAATATGAATTCGGCCAGCATACCCGCATCGGACAACAGGCGGGATTAACGTCGCAGGAAATTGTGAACATCACGAAAGGACCCGATGCCCCGGGGTGGAATCCCTTTGACGCCGCCCTGCTGCGGGCCGTGGATGAGCTGCACGCCGACGCGTTTATTTCCGACGCCACCTGGAATGCCCTTTCCGAAAGCTACAATGAAAAGCAAATGATCGATCTCATCATGACCGTCGGAAACTACAATATGGTCTCCATGTTTCTCAACACCGCAGGCGTCCAACTGGACTCAAAATTAGTAGGATTCCCCGATAGCCGGGACTGATCCTTTTGATTTTCATGGCACCTGATGATGTCATCTGGTTTTTTACGGACCCCCTTGTTAAAAAGGATGAGCACGGCAGAGGCAAGGGGAAGGTCGTTTTTCGCCTGCGTTTACACGCGTTGCCCGAAAAAATTATCAACCCTCAATCCCGATGGGCTAAATCAATACAAAATGAATCTGTAAAAATACAAGGACCCGGCCTATTCCAAAATTTATTAAACCAGGGGGGCGCTTTGTGCGGCAAGGGCGGTTCGCTCGCAGGCCCGGTTTAAGGCCGAGACAACGAAGGGTGCGTCTGCGGGTTCAATGCCGCCGAAGCACATCCTGAAGAAGGCGTCTTTCTGACGGGGATTCAGGAAATAATCCCTTGCCGGCGCAATCAATACGCCGAGATTTTCGCATTCCGCAGCAAAACGGCCAGCGTCAAGTCCCTTGGGGAGTTCCGCCAAAAGGGACAGCCCGCCTTGCGGATCGCCGTAACGGATGGCGCTTCCCTCTTTGTCAAGTTCCTGCCTGAGCGCTTGTCGGACCGATTGATAGAAGGGCCGCACACGCGCCAGATGATCCTTATAGCCCCCCCGTTCGATAAATAAGGCAAGCGCCCGCTGGAGAAAGGGCGAGCCCGTGATATCGGCGGCCAGCCTTTTTTTCAGGAGCAGGTCAATGGTCTGCGGGTCTGCCGTTACGCCGGCAATGCGCAGGGCCGGCAGAAGACATTTGGAAAACGTGCGGACGTGAATGATCTTCGCCTCCGGGGCTAATGCCTTCAGCCGGGGAAGCTTCTCATCGAGATAATCGAGATCGCCGAGATAATCGTCCTCAAAGATGGTGAAACCCTTCCATGCAGCCAGCGCGGCAACCCACTCCCGGGTCTTGATGCTCCAGGACCTTCCCGTCGGATTGCCGTAGGTCGGGCAACAATAGAACAGGTCGATGGACCCGGCGGCCGCCTCCAGGGCTTTGAGATCGGGGCCGTCGTCTCCATTAGGTATGGCGACAAGCGTCGCGCCTGCCTGCTGGAATGCCAACTGGGCGCCGGGATACGTCGGGTCTTCAACAGCGACTTTCGCGCCGGGTCCCATGATCTGCGCGACAAGCGCAATCGCCTGCTGGCACCCGGCGGTGATGAAGATGTCCATATCCGGATCGGCGGCAATGCCTGCTTCGGCATTCATGGCGGCCAGGAGCTCCCGCAGCCGCCGCCAGCCGCGATAGTCCTCATACCCGCCCGCCGACTCGTCCCGTCCGGCCACTTCTGCAATCAGCTGTCCGAATTCTGCGACGGGATGATATTTGAGATTGGGCTGGATTTTTTCCATCGAAAGAATACCGGGGGCTTCCCGGGTCTTTGTGTCGGCAGCCACCACGAAAGATGATCGGGGAGCCGCCTTCGCCAGATGTTTGTCCACAAGGGTTCGGTAGGCGGCGGTGACGGTGGAGGGGCTGACCTTGAGACGCCTGGCAAGGCCCCGGACGGATGGAAGCCTCGTTCCCCGGAGGGCGCCGGCCTTGATGGCTTTTTCCAGGGCATCCGAGATCTGTTCGTGGAGTGGATTTCCGGCATTCTTATTCAACTGTATCGATACAGAAACCATACAATATCCTCCTTTATGTCTTGTCTGTACTATATCAATATGCTATCACTTTGTCCAATAAATTTTGGAGGAATATCATGAATGCCCGTTTTGCGAGGCGTATGAAAGCCATGCAGCCCTCATCCATCCGGGAAATGCTCAAAGTGACCGAGCAGCCCGACGTCATTTCTTTTGCCGGAGGACTCCCGGCGCCGGAGCTTTTCCCTGTTGCGGAGGTGCGCGCCGCCGCCGGGCGGGTTCTTGCTGAAATCGGCCCACAGGCCATGCAGTATGGCGCAACGGAGGGCATTTTGCCTCTTCGGGAAAAAATCGCAGCGGAAATGAACAGACGCGGCGTCGCCTGCACGGCGGAGGATATCCTTATCACGACGGGCTCACAGCAATCCCTCGATCTGTTGGGAAAGGTTTTTCTCGATCCCGGCGATACGATCCTGACGGAAAACCCCACATATCTGGCAGCGATCCAGGCGTTCCAGTGTTTCGAGGCCCGCTTTGTTCCCGTTCCCACAGACGACGACGGCCTGATCCCCGACGCGGCGGACAAACTGGCCGGGCGGTACAAGCCGAAATTCCTCTATACGATTCCGAATTTTCAGAATCCCACGGGCCGGACCCTGTCCCGGACGAGAAGAGCCGCGCTTTATGACGTCGCCCGGCGGCGGGGCTTCGTGATCGTTGAAGACGATCCCTACGGAAAGCTGCGGTACCGGGGAGAGGCCATCCCGCCCATCAAGGCCTGGGATAAAGAGGGTCTTGTTGTCGCTTTGAGCACCTTTTCCAAGGTCATCGCGCCGGGCATCCGGACGGGCTGGGCCGTGGCATCGAAAGACGTGCGGGACCGGATGGTCGTGGCCAAGCAGGCAGCCGACCTCCACACGTCGAGCCTCGACCAGATCGTCATCGACCGCTATCTTATGGACAACGACAACGACGCCCACGTCGAATGCGTCCGCAAAGCTTACGGCGAGCGCTGCCGGACAATGGAGGAGGCCCTTGAGGAATACATGCCCGCCGGATTTTCCTGGACCCATCCCGACGGGGGCATGTTCCTCTGGGTGACGGGCCCTGAGGGACTCGACACGCATAAGCTCCTTCCCGCTGCCCTGGAGGATTGCGTTGCCTTCGTCCCGGGACGGGATTTTTTTCCCGATGCATCGGGCGGCCATTGCATGCGGCTCAACTTCTCCAACTCCCGGCCCGCTGAGATCCTCGAAGGCATCAAGCGGCTTGCCGGATTGTGCAAAGGCGCATCAAATAATATACAGAGGAGGTATATGCATGACTGTTTCAATACGCAAAGCCGGACCCGATGATGCATCGTTTTTAGCCTGGGTCATGCTTGCCGCCGTCCAAAAAGTGAGGCGGCGCGGCATTATAAGCTTGCTCCTTCAAGAAGCTATTGATAGAGGAAAAGCCAAGGGATTTAAAAAAGCACAGATCGGCGTGTTTATCGGCAATATGCCGGCAAGGAAGGCTTACGAAAAGGCGGGCTTCCGGTTCGTCGACGACAAGCGAACGCCGGAGTTCAAGGCTACCTATGGCGATGAAGGCATAGCCCGTCTCGTCATGGAATATGATAAATAGAGGCGGAAGAAATTCCGTTTCACCAATACCAAAGGAGGCGCATCATGATGTTGAGTAAAGAGAAGATTGCCGCCATGGACCATAATTTTGTCGTCGCCATGGGGATGTTGATGTCTAACTCCGTACTGGGGGAGTTCTTCGATTCATACCGGGCGGGTATTTACAACAGCGGCCTCCCCGATGATCACTGGAACGTGGTTTTCGTCAAGAGAACGACTAAAAAAACCCGGGAGGTCATGGAAAAATGGGAACAATTCTTCGCGTCCCGGGGGTTGCCCTTTCGCGTATTTTTCCCGCCGGACCTGGAAGGCGCTTTTCTGCCGCTTCTGCAAGAGAAAGGCTATACGAAGTCGGACGCCATGCCCGTCATGACCCTCGATGCGTTTTCCGGAAAGACCGATGAAAGCAGCGGCCTGGTCATCCGCAAGGTGACGACGCCGGAAGAGCTGCGCGATTATCAGGATGCCGAAGAAAAGGGGTTCTCCCTGCCCGCCGGCTCCGGATCGTACGTGATAACCGAACAGACCTTCATGCTGCCTGAAGTCGAAATGTTTATCGGCTACGCAGAGGGAAAACCCGCCTGCACGTCCATGCTTTTCCCGACAGGGGCCGTGGCCGGCATATACTGGGTCTCGACAGTGCCCGAATACCGCAACCGGGGCTTCGGGGCGGCTATCGCCATGCGAGCCGTCATGGCCGGCAGGGAAAAGGGCTGCACGCTGAGTGTTTTGCAGGCTTCGGCTATGGGCAAACCGGTCTACGAGAGAATCGGCTTCGACCATCCTTACGATTACCCGACCTATCGATCACCGGTCAGCAAATAACGGCGCCTGCCGCCGTCGGCAGGCGGTATGGCCACGGGATCCGTGTCCCTGATCGTCATTCGGTGGAATAGACGCTGTTGGCCCATGATCCACCGCATATCTGCCGGTTGTTTCCGCTGCATTTCATGTTACAATTGTCGGCCTTGCCGGATTTCCCGTATCTATTCCCGCAAAAACACCAGGAACTGTATTGAGTTCCTGCATACCGGAAGCCTTTCTCGCCGCAAAGAGAAACGCATCTTTCCGTTGTCATTTGAGGTTCGCTGACCGCAAAGCCGGACAAATCCCGCCCTGACGTGCCCGTGGCGTTACCTTGATCCCGGAAGCAGCCAAGATATTGAATGCCCGCCGAATCGGCGTCCGTGAACTCAATGAGTTTGATTTCCTTTGCCTGGACGGGAACTTTATGTGTACGGCCGTCATGGGTGGTTATTTTCATTTCCGCCAATCCCGTCTGTCCCAAAAGGATAAACAGCATAATGAACGGTATCGCCACAAACACGCCTCTTCTGCCTGATTCAAAGAAAGTCTTTTTCATCAAACCCTGCCCTCCCTCTTTTTTTAAATTTTGCATGTGTATTGGGAGTATAGGAATCGGAAATAGGTGTCAAGGGGATTATAAGACCTGAGGCATCATCTTTAATCCCCCTTGCCATACGGGTGGGCGCTTATTATCTTAAGCACAAGATCGAGGTGAGATTATGAAAAATAGATATTTTCCGGTTTGGGCAACCATCCTGTTGTCCGGGCTGTTACTGCTGTTGACTTTTGCGAACGGATTGACGGGGCAAAAGAAAGGAGAAAAGATAATGGATAAAAAAACCCTGGCGGATGAGGCGAAAAAAAGGATGACCCCCCTTCAGTGCGATGTCGCTTTTGGAAACGCGACGGAGGCGCCTTTCAGAAACGAGTACTGGGACAACCATCGGGAAGGGATCTATGTGGATATCGTATCCGGGGACGCGCTTTTCAGCTCTCACGACAAGTTTGATTCCGGTTCAGGATGGCCGAGCTTTACACGGCCCATAGAAGAAACCGCCCTGTTTGAAAAGCAAGACAATAGTCATTTTATGAAGCGCAGAGAAGTGCGAAGCACAAAGGCGGATATTCACCTGGGGCATGTTTTTAACGACGGGCCTGCCCCGACCGGTCAGAGATACTGCGTCAATTCCGCGTCATTGAAATTCATTCCAAGGGAAGAAATGGCGGCAGCGGGGTATGGCAAGTACTTGTATTTATTTGCCGATCAATCGGCCCGGAGCAGGGAAACGGCGATTTTTGCCGCCGGTTGTTTCTGGGGGGTGGAGGAATATTTCAGCCGGGTAAAAGGGGTGATAAAAAGCGAGTCCGGCTATACCGGAGGGACCAGGGAAAATCCTACCTACGAGGAGGTCTGCACCGGCAAAACGGGCCATGCGGAATCCGTCCGGGTCGTTTTCGACCCCAAAGTGGTGAGTTACGAGAGGCTGCTTGAGCATTTCTGGGAGATACACAATCCTACGAGCATCAACAGGCAGGGCAATGATATGGGCAGCCAATACCGATCCGCCATATTTTACACAAATCCGGCGCAGGAAAAGGCGGCAAGGGCTTCTTTGGAGAGATTGTCAAAATCCGGCGAGTATTCCAAAAAAATTGTCACGGAGATTTTGCCGGAAAAAGAATTTTACCCGGCGGAAGAATACCACCAGGACTATTTGAAGAAGAACCCCCGCGGCTACTGCCATATCGATCTGGGAAAAGCAATCCGTGAATGACGGTTGTCGTCGAGTCACCGCTTTTTTTGTCTGAGCCGGGAAAGCAACGCGTTGAAAGAATCCTGATCAGCCTTGAACGCCGCGGCATTTGCGCCTATTCTGATGATCTTGATATTCTTGACGGCATCGCCCTGCCGGATGGCGTTGACGACATCCTGCCCCACTACAACATGTCCAAAAACGGTATGCTTGCCGTCCAGCCAGGGTGTTTTTGTATGTGTGATAAAAAATTGACTCCCGTTGGTGCCCGGACCGGCATTAGCCATCGACAATATGCCCGGGGCGTCATGCCTGAGCGTGGGATCGATTTCATCGGGAAAGGTATAGCCGGGTCCGCCGGTGCCGTTGCCGGAAGGATCGCCGCCTTGAATCATAAAATTCGGAATGACGCGATGAAAAGTCAGTCCATCGTAAAATGGAACGCCTTTCCCGCGGTTGGAATCCTTGGCGCCTTCGGCAAGACCGATGAAGTTCTCAACCGTCAGGGGCGTCTTCTCAAATTCCAGCTTAATCAGAATATCCCCTTTTGACGTGATCAGTTTTGCGTAAAGGCCGTCCGTCAGCGCGACATCTTCACTGGAAATGCTTTCTCCCGCTATAAAGACAGAAAGCAAAAGAACGACTGCTGCGCTGTAAAACCATCTCATCTGTTTCATGGCTCGTCTCCTCATGCGGTCCATCGCTTAACCCGCTTTAGCTTGTTGTAAGCCCTATCCGAGGTAGCAAAATCCCGTATTTATCGTAATTTTTTTACCAATCCATAATCCTCTGGCCCGCACAAAAACGGACGACAGGTGGGAGCAACCCTCCATCGCCGTCTGATGCATTATGGGCTGCTTCTAATAATTGTTGCCCGAAACCCAGGTCTGGTCTGTCAGGGTTTCAAGGAAGACAAAATTGATGAGTTGTGTGCCGTCCATGAGCCAGACACAGTTCCAGCCTTCCGCCGTGTTTCGCCACAGGATGTCCGTTTTGCTGTCGCTGTTGAAGTCTCCTGCGCCCACGATCTTCCAGGTCTGATCCGTCATGGTTTCAAGAAAGACATAACTGATGAGTTGTGTGCCGTCCATGAGCCAGACACAGTTCCAGCCTTCCGCCGTGTTTCGCCACAGGATGTCCATCTTGCCGTCGCCGTTGAAGTCCCCTGTACCCACGATTTTCCAGGTCTTGTCCGTCAGGGTTTCGAGAAAGACATAACTGATGAGTTGCGTGCCGTCCATGAGCCAGACACAGTTCCAGCCTTCCACCGTATTTCGCCACAGGATGTCCGTTTTGCCGTCGCCGTTGAAGTCTCCTGTGCCCACGATCTGCCAGGTCTGGTCCGTCATGGTTTCAAGAAAAACATAACGGATAAACTGGGTGCCGTCCATCAGCCACACGCAATTCCAGCCTTCTGACGTATTGCGCCACAGGATGTCCGTCTTGCCGTCGCCGTTGAAGTCCCCTGTACCCACTATCTGCCAGTTCTGGTCCGTCATGGTTTCAAGAAAAACATAACTGATAAACTGGGTGCCGTTCATGAGCCAGACGCAGTTCCACCCCGTTGACGTATTGCGCCACAGGATGTCCGCCTTGCCATCGCCGTTAAAGTCGCTTTTCACATTGGCTTTTGGGAGAACAGAGACATTTGCTGTGCTGGTTACGGCGCTCCCATCGACAGTCACGGTAACGGTGAAATCTCCGGGTATGGTCGCCGTATACCGGCCGTCCTCGTCAATGGTCCCGCCGCTGGCCGTCCAAGTGGGATCGACCGTATAGGTATTGCCCGCCTGGTCTTTGCCTTCGGCTTGAAATAACTGCTGCTGTCCGGCTGTCATAGAGACGGAACTTGGTGTAACTTCTATGTTATCCAGATCTTCAGGTCTTATG
>JAFGHS010000189.1 GCA_016930075.1 Deltaproteobacteria bacterium | reverse complement strand
GACACCCGCAGCGTCTGCTTCCCAGCCGCCTATTACCGAGGTGCAGAGACCGATTCCCGGCCATCCTGATTCGGTAGAGGCTGTCCCCAGCCCGATAAAACAGGCGTCCCCAAAAATTACGGGTTCCGGCATCGATCAGCCCATATTGACTGGAAATGGTCAGATTGTTGAGAACCATACCAGGCGCGAAACGATTTCGGGGAAAGCAAACCTGTCCGAAGGAAAAGGCAACACCGGAACGTCGCATGAGCAGCTTCAGCAACAGTATCTAAGCGCACAATTTACCTATATTAAAAGACTGATTCAGCAAAATTTGACCTATCCCCCTCTGGATAGAAAAGCAGGATGGGCAGGCAAAGTAACGGTATCGTTTATCGTTTTGGAAAGCGGCCGTGCAGACAGCATCAAAATACTAAAAAGCTCGGGATACAGCATCCTGGATAACAACGTCATAAAGACGATCACGGAGGTGTCTCCTTTTCCGAAGCCGCCGGTTACGGCGGAACTGCAAATGCCGATTATCTACCAGCTGGAATAGGCGCTGCTGAGCTCCGTCGAACTGCGAACTCGCTCCCGCCGCAAGCACCTTTTGACCCTTGCTCACTGAATTTTCAACCCCACCCTACAAACAGGATATTTGCATTTTTCTCCGCTCTCGTATAAAGAAACGGGGCATGATGAAGAGACGCATGACAACAACAGACATTGATACGAGCAGAATTGCCATAATCGGCCCCGGCAGGTTGGGAACGGCATTTGCGTATAAATTCGGCCGCGACAACAAACGGGTGACCCTGTATTACCACGATGTGGATTTGTGCAAGGCAATCAATAAAGAACACTTGAATCCCCGCCATCTGACCCAGGATCTTGCCCTCCGGATGGGCGGCATGGATAAGGTTCCACGCTTCACCAACCGGATTCTCGCCACAAACGATCTTCAGCGCGTGGTGGAGGATCATGATCTGATCCTGCTTTGCATCACCATGAACCGCCTGCCGGACTTTCTTAATTTTTTAAAACCGCTCATCGAACAGAAGGCCGGCCCGATGTGCATTATTTCACCCATTAAGGGATTGATGGCGGATGAAATCACCAAAGAGCTGATCACCCCGTCCCAACTCATCAACGACAGCCTCTATAATCTCAAGCATAAGTATCAGATCGTCACGATCGGCGGGCCGTTTTTCGATATGGATCTGGCCCTCGGAAATCCCGTCTGCCTGACCGTAGCCGGAAAAAAATCCATCGCCATGGTGATCCGGGAAGACCTGATCCGGTTCAACAAAAGAGAGCTGACGTCCTATTATAACTTTGATACCGTCGGCACGGAGGCCTGCGGCGCCCTTAAAAACGTCGTCGCCAATATTAAAGGCGTTGCCGATTCGCTGGAACTGGGCTCTTCCGTTCCCGGGACCATTTTCGCCCGGTCCGGCGTGGAAATCCGGTCGCTGTCCAAACTTCTGGGCGGCAGTTTCCAGGCGTTTCACAGCCAGGCCGGCGTTGGGGACATGTATGTCACGGTCTCTTCGGAGGCCAGTAAAAATTATCGTTACGGAAGGCTGTTTTACGAATTCTACACAGGCAACCCTATCGAAACGGACATCCAGGTGCTCAAGGAAATCGACGGCACGCCCGAAGGCCCCAACACCATCAGGCACGTTTACAAGTACCTGGAAAAGAAAAACATGTACAGCCCCCTTTTCCATTGCGCTTACAGCATTTTTAATGAACGGTGCAACAAAAGCGACATTAAGGAAAAAATCATCCAGGCCATCCAGTTTGATAAAAGGACAAATGAGTTCATTGGCCCCATATCAAGAATCCTCTACCGCCTCATACCAAACTTCTGGTACCGCAGAGACCGGGGACTGTTTTCAAAATTAGATAAATAATCCGCCGCTTTTTTCCGGACTTTCCTTGACCCATCCACCCAAAGCAAACCTGTCTGTCCCCCTACCCCCTTGAGACTGTGTCACCCTTACCGTTTTTGTCATTTCGACCCCGCATTTTGCGGGGGAGAAATCTCGATGTCTAATGATATTAAAAACTTCAGATTCCTCATCCCGCCGCTGCGGGATTCGGAATGACAATTTCCTTTATTACGACACAGTCTCATTGCAAAAAGGGTCGATGTACCCTTCAATACAGAGGGGAAAATGGAAAAGCTATTTAAGAAATTTCATGATCTTAAACACTTATATGTTATTTGTAGCACAATGACTATTTATATGTTATTTGTAACATAAATAAAGAACAGCTACCCTCAATCAAAAAAACGATAGGGCAATCGATTTATGGAATTTATGCCTCTATATCTGTCAGCCAAATTGGCGACAATTGCCACGATAGTCCTGATCATGATTTCGGCGCCTCTGGCCTATTTCCTGGTTTTCTTGAAATGGCCGGGGAAATCCTTTGTCGAGGCCCTGATCAGTCTTCCTATTGCCCTGCCGCCGACGGTCATCGGCTTTTATCTGCTTTACATTATGGGGCCGAGGGGCTGCGGGGGGGCCGTTTGGGAAAAGATTTTCGGCGGTTCGCTCCTTTTTACCTTCACGGGGATTGTCATCGCCACGGTGATCTACAGCCTCCCCTTTGCCATGCAGCCCATCAAAGCGGCCTTCGAAAAGCTCGACGTCCGCCTGCGGGAAAACGCCTATGTCCTCGGCTTGTCCCCCGTCGCAACGTTCTTTCGGGTCATCGTTCCCAACAGCATCAACGGCATCACGGCCGGAGCAATTTTGGTTTTTCTCCACAGCATGGGGGCATTCGGCGTGATCCTCATGGTCGGCGGCAGCGTCACCGGCGAAACACGGGTCGCTTCCATCGCCATTTACGAGGCCGTAGAAACCATGGATTACAAGACGGCATGGATGTTGTCACTGGCCTTCCTGCCCATCAGTTATTTTTTCCTCCTCGTCGTCAACAAACTCACAAGGAATTAAGTCATGGGATTGAAATGCACCATTAAAAAACAGATAAAGGCCTTTTCCATTGATGTGGCCTTCGACTGCCCGGCGGGAAAGACCCTGGCCCTCATCGGCCCGTCCGGCGCCGGAAAAACGACGATCATCCGCATGCTCGCCGGCCTGGAAAGACCGGATGACGGCCAAATCGTCTATGACGGCATGGCCTTTTATGACCGGTCGCGCCGCGTGAATATCTCGCCGCAGAAAAGACAGTTGGGCTATGTTTTCCAGGACTACACGCTCTTTCCGCACCTGACCATTTCCGAAAATGCCGCTTTCAGCGCGAAGGACAGAAATGAGGTCGATGATCTCATCGATTATTTCGGATTGACGGAATTGCGGAACCGGAAGCCTCATCAGGTGTCCGGAGGAGAAAGGCAGCGGTGCGCCATTTGTCAGGCCCTGGCGACGCATCCCCGCCTGCTGCTCCTGGATGAGCCCTTTTCGGCCCTCGATGTGGAGACAAAACGCGTCCTGCGGGCGGAGCTGAAAAAAATAAAAGAAGAAAGGGCCATTACCGTCATTTACGTGACCCATGACATCCATGAAGCCCATTACATCGGGGATATTATCCTTCCCATTGTCAACGGCCGAGTGGACCGGGCATGGCTGGAACGGATCGTCGCTCAACAGGCGGCTGTCAATGGACAGGCGAAAGTAGCGAGAGTACCGAAGCTCGCATTGGCATATTGATAACGAAAGGATTCAAGATTTCAAGGATTCGAGTTCAATGATTTTATGAGTCGTTCGAATATTTGAACCCTCGAAGCCTTGAATCCTGAAACCCTGTTTTATTAAAGAGGACAACATGAACATTGGAACTTATTCATACGAGGAATACCTGCATCTGGTTAAATCCTTTCACGGCAGTCAGGCGCCGGGGCTCATGATCGGCGGTTTCATGGTCGATTACGCTATGAACAGTCTGCCTGAAGGTGAATTTTTTGACGCCATCTGCGAAACAAGGGTCTGCCTGCCCGATGCCGTACAGATCCTGACGCCCTGCACCATCGGCAACGGATGGCTCAAAGTATTCGACTACGGCAGATATGCCCTTGCGCTTTATGAAAAGTACAGCGGAGAGGGAATCAGGATTTATCTCGATCCCGCCAAACTTTCCCAATGGTCTGAAGTTAATGGATGGTTCATGAAACTGATCCCGAAAAAAGATCAGGACAGTGAAAAACTGTTTCATCAGATCAAAGAAGCGGGAAGAGCGATCTTAAGCAAACATCCCATTCGCGTTCAGCCGGCCTTGCTTCAGAAGGAAAAAATGGGCAAGGTAGCCGTCTGCCCACAATGCGGCGAAGCTTATCCCGTCCGCGACGGCGCCATGTGCCGCCCATGCGCCGGAGACAGCCCTTACGTTTCCTGATCACAAGAATCCAAGAATCCGCGCCCCCCAGGGACGCGACGGAACATGAAAATCCCCCCTGACCCCCTTTAGAAAGGGAAGCAGGGGGGATTTTCATATAAACCTTTCAATACTGTCTAATAAATTGCCTGTTTCTTAATTATTGATGGTTTCGTAAAAAGTCGAAAATTCACCCGTCACGTCATACCGGCGAAAGCCGGTATCCAGTCCCGCCACGGCGGGATCAAGTGTTTACAAAAGCACTGGACCCCGGCTTTCGCCGGGGTGACGACTTTTTACGAGACCGTCAAAAATGACAGGGGAATTTGTATTACATCCCCCATGTGGTCATGGCGCCCAATGCGTCATCGGATCAGGCAATAACGCCGCCCCCCCAGAGCATCGAAAGGAAATCACGCCACGGCACGATATGAATATCCTCGTGAATCCGCGGCTTGCGCTCGTTGCACACGAGGTAGGCACTCCGTGGACCGTATGCCTCGATAAAGGCCTTCAAAGGGCGCATGTCCGCGCTCTTTATCTGGTCGGCGCCTTTTACTTCAATGGCGATTTCTCCACGGCCTAAAATAAAATCAACTTCCAGACCGTTTTTTGTTCTCCAGAAATTAACCTCATAATTTAACTCACTGTAGGAACGGTGGGCCATGATTTCCATGAGGATAAAATGTTCAAAGGCCCTGCCGAACTGTTCCCCCTTTTCTGCCGGGATATGGCGTCCCGTGAGACCGCCGGCAATACCGCAATCGAACAAATAGAACTTGCCCGCCTTGATGATAACCTGACGTTCCTGACGCTTTTTGAACGGCTCGATCATGACGCCCAGCAGGGTGTCAATCAGGATTTGATAATATTCCTTGACGGTTTTCGCATCGACGCCGCATTCCCGTGCGATGTTGGCATAGTTGGTCAGTTGCCCGTGGGAATATCCCATGGCCTCAAAAAAACGTGAGAAGGCTGGAATATTCCGGGTGAGACCCTCATCAAAAACTTCCTCCTTGAGATAATCGCGGCAATAGGCTTGAATCGATTTATGGTAGTCATCTTCCAAATAGTGCGTGGGGATCATGCCGCTGTTCAGCGCCTTGAGGAGGTCCAGATTTTCCACCTCACTGGAGACCAGCGGGTACATTTCATAACGCCAAGCCCGGCCTCCAAGCAGATTGGCTTTACCTCGCTTTAATTTCCTGGCGCTGGAGCCGCACAAAATAAAGCGCAGCCCCTTGTTCTCGATCAGCCAGTGAACCTCGTCAAGCAACTGCGGCACCTTTTGGACTTCATCGATAATGACAGGTTCCTTCAATTGCTGCGGGGCGGCAGCCAGGAGCTGTTCCCTGAGCAAATACGGACGCCGGGTAAGCTCCAGAAAAAGATCGGTTTGCAGGATGTCATAGATCAGGCTGTTCGGAAAAACCTCCTTCAGATAGGTTGTTTTACCCGTCTTTCGCGGCCCCCAAAGAAAAGCAGACTTTCCCTTCGGCAGCTTGATCCGGATGATTCGTTTGATTGTCGCCATGAAGTATATAACTCCCTTTTAGTTAAACTAAAATGGAATATATTCCTTGATGGGTCGGCTGTCAATAAAAACATGCCGGGATTGGCGAAAAGCCGCCTAAACCAAGTTAGCCGGGAAGGATGATGCTTTAGGCGTAAGCGGCAAAGGCTGCGCAGCCGGACAGATCAAGCCGCCGGGGCCGAAAGGATGACGCCGGAGGCCCGGAGCATGGAAAGCCATTTCATCGCCGACCCTCGCCAGGTCACGAATATCCCGTTCCCGGTACGTTTGGACATATGAGCCGTAGAAAGGGTTTCCCGTGTTCCGGGACAATACATAATGTCCCGTTATCGTCCTTGCATAGGAATTGCAACATCGACGAACGTGTTTATTTTGCCTATGCGGCTTGTGATTAAAGGCTGTTGACCGCCGACTCTATCCTGTTTAACGCCTCTTCAAGGATCGTGCGGGGGCAGGCGATATTCATCCGTTCAAAGCCCGATCCGCCCGAGCCGAAAAGAAAGCCGTCGTCAAATCCCACCCTGGCCTGTTCCCTCATAAAGGCCCTTAGCGCCATGTCGTCCATTCCCAGGTCGCGGCAGTCAAGCCAGACAAGATAGGTTCCCTCGGGTTTGACGACTTTTATCCGGGGGATCTTCCCGGCAAAATATTGAAGAACAAAGTCCAGATTTCCCTGGAGATATTCAAGGAGTTCATCCAGCCATTCATCACCGAACCGGTAGGCGGCCTCCAGGGCCGTATAGCCGAAAAGATTGGGGGCGGGCAGAATGCCTTCCCTGATTCTGGAAAATTCCCGGCGCAGATTCCTGTTGGGAATGATGATGGAAGAAGCTTCCAGACCGGCAAGATTGAAGGTCTTGCTGGGCGCCATACAGACGATGGAATTCTGGGCAAACTCTTCGGAGATGGACGCAAACGGCGTGTGCCTGTAACCTTTGAAAAGCAGTTCGCAGTGGATCTCGTCGGAAATGACGACGGCGCCGTGACGGAGGGCAATCTCTCCCGCGGCAATCAGCTCCTCCCTGTTCCAGAGTCGGCCGACGGGATTATGCGGATTGCAGAGCATGACGGCCTTCACGCGGCTGGGAACCGGGGTCATGCCCGCTTTGCTTTGAAACAATTTTTCCATGCCTTCATAATCCATCTCGTAGCGCCCGTTTACCAATCTTAACTCATTGGAAGCAATCCGGCATCCGCCGGAAGTAATGGCCGGGAAAAAGGGATAATAAACGGGTTCCTGCAAAATCACCTCGTCGCCGGGATGGGTCAACATCCGAATCGCTGCATTAAGCGCCGGAACCACCCCGGGCGTGAAAACGACCCATTCCGGCTTGATGGTCCAGTTGAATTTCCGCTTCATGCGTTCGACGACCGCTTCGATCACCCCCGGCCCCGGACTGGTATATCCATAAAACGGATGCTCCGCGCGCTTTATGAGCGCTTCGACAATTTGCGGGGCAACGGGAAAATCCATGTCGGCAACCCACATGGGGATCACATCATCCCGTCCGAAGATGGATTGAACAAAATCCCACTTGGCACAGTCGGTGTTTCTCCTGTCGCAAACCCGGTCAAAATTATACGGCATCTGAATCCTCCTGTTTATGGCGTAATCAATGATGGGATATTTTATGACGCTTCACCATGAAGAATGCAAGACCCTTTTGATTCCGTCAAAAAAAGACTATTGCCGTAACGGCGTTTTCGTTTTATAGATACGGCGTCCGGCTTGATCCGGCATACTGAATGCTCTATACGAAAGCGGCGCCGAAGGCACGGCAAATTACATCAACATCTTCGGACCTAAATGGGCGAACGATGCGGGAATGGCCCCTGAAGAGTTTGAGGAAGCCAGGAAAACTCTGACGCCTCTCGAGGTGAGAAGAAAAATCACCGAACGATCCATGCAAAAAAACGCCATGACGGAAGAGGCGTTCATCAAAATGCTGGATGAGGCGGGTGTTGCCTGTGCCTGTATCGGAACGGGCCGGCACGCCTCCATCGAACATACGGCGGCATTGGCGGCCCGGCACAAGGACCGCCTGATCCCCTTAGAAAGGAAGGCAAACATGGGTAACGGCAAAGACGGTGTAATCATTTGTTCCCACTGCGGCTGGAAACGCTATCCGGAAGATGAGGAACTGGAGTATGTTCCGCCGTCGAAATGTCCCATGTGCAGGCGGCTTTATGATCTCGGCCCGACGAAGGATGACCATGGGGGCGAGCTTGAATGGGGAACCCCGCGCAGCGAGTTCGACAAAAGACGCCGGTGATACGATAACGGTATTTGACACGATTCCAAATCCGGGTTAAAAAGCCGATCGAGAAAGTATTGCCGCAACAATCCGATCTGTCGGATGCGCGGAATGAAATTTCTTACATCATTACCATATAAGGAGGTTTTTGGCTGTGGACATTAATTTTAAAGGAAGAGTAGCAATCGTTACGGGGGCCGGCGGCGGATTGGGAAGAGAATATTCCCTCGATCTGGCAAAACGGGGGGCGAAGGTCGTTGTCAATGATCTGGGCGGCAAGCTTGACGGCAGCGGCAGCAGCACATCGGCGGCCGACAAGGTCGTGGAGGAAATCAAGGCCGCAGGCGGTGAAGCCGTCGCCAATTATGACTCCGTTTCCACGGTGGAAGGAGGCAGGAACATCGTCAAGACGGCGGTGGACAATTTCGGGAAAGTCGATATTCTGATCAATAATGCCGGTATCTTAAGGGACAAGAGTTTTCTCAAGATGACGGAACAGGACTGGGATCAGGTGATGGCCGTGCATTTGAGAGGGGCGTTCTGCGTCACCCAGCCGGCGGCCGCAGTGATGAAGGAAAACAATTACGGCCGGATCATTCTGACTGCTTCCACGTCGGGTATCTACGGCAATTTCGGCCAGGCAAATTACGGCGCCGCCAAGATGGCACAGGTGGGCTTCATGAACGTCATCAAGCAGGAGCTGGCCAAATACAACGTCAAGGTTAATACGGTGGCGCCGAACGCGGATACGCAGATGACGCGGGGACTCATTCCGGAAGAGATCGCCAGAAAAATGAAGCCGAAGTTCAATGTCCCCATGGTGATCTATCTTTGTTCGGAGGAGAATCAGGACTCCGGCATGATTTTCACCATGAGCGCCGGCTGGTTTGCCCGGACGGCAGTGGTCTCGGGCGAAGGCGTCTGCATCGGCGACACGGAGCGCGATATCACGGCGGAAGAGGTGCGGGATCAGATCGAAAAGATCAAGAATCTGGATAAGGCAAAGCCCTTCTGGTCCGCCGGCGAGGTCTATTCCCTCTCTGCGCCCTTGATGGGATCGTAAGAACCGCCCCGAAAGACGTTATTTTCCGTTAGCGCCCCTCGCGCCGGCCATCTGTTTAAGGCGCGACGGGCGCTAATCACATCTCATGTCACGGCAGGAAGGAGGTCGCGCGCATGGATTTGGCGCAAGTCAAAACAATGGGAGCAGGCATCATCCGGCCCGAAGGGGTCATGGCCCTCGATGACGGCAGTCTGTACACCGCCGACGGCCGGGGCCGATGCGCTCATATACGCCCGGACGGCGGAACGGAGTTCTTCGGGAATGTCGGCGGCGTTCCCAACGGCATCTGCATCGACCGTGAAGGCCGCTGCATTGTGGCCAATATCGGCAACGGCGAAGTGCAGGCCCTTTCACGGGATGGAAGACATGAGGTCCTGATGACCCATGCGGACGGCAGGCGCATGGGCTCGCCGAATTTCCCCTTCGTGGACTCAAAGGGCCGCATCTGGGTTTCCAATTCCACCGCAGCAGAGGATACCGAATCGGTTCTGGACCGGCCCCAGCCCGACGGCAGCGTCGTGCTCATCGAAAACGGCCGCGCCCGCGTCGTCGCCGACGGCATCTATTTTGCCAACGGCCTTGCCCTCGATGCATCGGAAACCTGGATTTACGTCGCCCAAACGATGCGCCGCAACATCCTGCGCTACCGCATAGGGGACGACGGTTCGCTGGGCACGGCGGAAGTCTTCGGCCCCGATCGTCTGCATCAAAGGGGCTTTCCCGACGGCATCGCCTTCGACGAGGCCGGCAATTTATGGGTGACCTTCCCCGACCAGACATTGAATGCCGTCGGATACCTGACGCCGGCCGGGGAGTTGAAGATTGTCCTTGAAGATCCCGCACACAACGTTTTTCAGCGCCCGACCAATATCTGTTTCGGCGGCAAAGACCGCAAAACGGCCTTCATCGGCAATCTGGACGGCACAACCATTCCTTATTTCCCGGCGCCCTACCCCGGCATGCGCCTGGCGCATCAGCGGACCTGACGATTTCGGCTGCCGGCCGCTGATTGCTGTCTTTTCCGGCGGATGCAGCAAAATACCGATGTTTTCTTGTTGATATTGGAATATCGAATGAATGTTTCCCCTTGATGATTGGGAAAACAAATTATAAAAAATCAGGATATGAGGGCTTTGAATTTTCGTTTTTCCTGTCATTGCGATTCGCGAAGCGCCGTGGCAATCTCTTGTATTATCGGATGCTCATAAGATTGCTTCGCTTCGTTCGCCATGACCAACGAGGCGTTTTTCGAAGACCTTGATTTGCTGAAACAACGGGAGAGAAAAAATGGCCAACAAACCGAACAAAAAGGACCTGGAGAAAATGGTCATGGATCTCAGGCAGGAACTTGCCGAACATCATATGACCGAAGAAGCCCTTCGTCAAAGTGAAGAGAAATACCGCAATATCTTGGAAAGCATGAGCGAGGGCTACTACGAAGTCAACCTGGCCGGCAACTTCACTTTTGTTAATGACGCTCTGGCCAAAATGCACGGGCGGTCCCATGAAGAAATGATGGGATTGAATAACCGGGCCTATAACTCCCCTGAAACGTCAAAAAGAATTTATAAAATTTTCAATGAAATGTACAGAGACCAGGGCCCCCCGACCAGAATCATCGATTATGAAATTATCAGAAAAGACGGCGCAATCATCCTGGCCGAGTTTTCCGCCTCTTTGCTGAAAGACGAGTCGGGAAAGACCATCGGGTTCCGTGGGGTTGTAAGGGACCGGACGGATCAGACAAAGGCGGAAAAGGCCCTTGAGGAAAGTGAGAAAAAATACCGCACGATCCTGGAGACGATGGAGGAGGGGTATTATGAAGTCGATCTGGCCGGAAATCGAACCTTTTTCAATGATGCCTTGTGCAGAATATACGGCTATTCCCATGATGAGATGATGAACATGAACTACCGGACGTATGCGCCTCCCGAAACCTTGACGTTATTAAGGGACGTTTATCAGGAGGTTTACCGGACCGGCATCCCGACCAAGATCTTCGGGCACAAGGTCTTCAGAAAAGACGGTTCGACCATCATGATCGAGGCTTCCGTTGCCTTAAGAAGAGATCCTTCGGGAAACCCGATTGGCTTCAGCGGCATCATCATGGATAAAACCGAGCAGAAAAAGGCGGAAGAGGCGCTCCGGCTAAGTGAGGAAAAATATCGCCTTCTGGTGGAAAACGCCCATGACGGCATATTTATTGTTCAAAACGGGGGAATAGAATTCTTCAACCATAGAACCGAAACCATTACCGTCTATCCGGCGGCAGAATTAGCCGCCATGCCGTTTGTGAAGCTGATTCATCCCAAAGACAAGGAGAGCGTTGCCGAACGGCAACGCAAGGTGCTTGCAGGAGATGATCGCCAGGATACTTTCTCTTTCCGAATGATCAACCGAAAGGGTGAAAACCTGTGGGTGGAATTGGGCTCTGTCAGAATCGATTGGGAAGGTCAGCCGGCCACGCTTAATTTTCTCCGGGATATCAGCTCCCAGAAGAGAATGGAGAATCAACTCCTGCAGGCGCAGAAGATGGAGGCTGTCGGAACCCTGGCCGGCGGCATCGCCCACGATTTCAACAACCTCCTCATGGGAATTCAGGGATACACGTCATTGATTCTGCTCGACATCGGCTCCGATCATCCTCATTACTCCAAACTGAAAAACATCGAGCAACAGGTACAGGCAGGCGCGGAGCTCGCCAAGCAAATGCTTGGCGTGGCCAAGGGTGGGAAGTATGAAGTCAAGGCAACAAACATCAATACACTGATCGAAGGGGTTCTCGATTTGTACGGCCGGACAAGGAAGGAAATCACAATCCATAAATTTCTGCTGGAGGAGGTCTGGACGGTCGAGGTGGACCGGAATCAGATCGAACAGGTCCTTTTGAATCTCTATGTCAATGCCGGACACGCCATGCCCGCAGGAGGGGACTTGTATGTGGAAACAAAAAACATCATCCTCGATGAAAACTATACCCGCCCCATCGGCCTTACCCCCGGAAAATTCGTCAGGATCTCGGTAACCGACACCGGGGTTGGGATGGATGAGGCCACCCAGAAAAGGGCCTTTGATCCGTTTTTTACCACGAAAGGCATGGGCAGAGGGACAGGGCTGGGACTGGCTTCGGCCTATGGCATCATTAAAAATCACAATGGCATTATCAATATTTATAGTGAAAAAGGGCAAGGAACAACGTTCAACATCTATCTGCCCGCAACGGAAAAAACCATAGCGCAGGAAGCGAATATTCCGGAAAAAGTCCTGTCGGGCGAGGAGACCGTTCTTTTTGTGGATGACCAGGAGTCCATAACGGATATCGGACAAAACCTTTTGGAAAAATTGGGGTATCGCGTGATCACGGCCCAAAGCGGATCGGAAGCCATCGATATCTATCGCCGGGAAGGAAGCCGGATTGATTTGGTCATTTTGGATATGATCATGCCGGAAATGGGCGGAGGCGAAACCTTTGACCGGCTCAAAGAAATCAATCCGCAGATCAAGGTGCTTCTCTCCAGCGGCTACAGCATCAACGGACAGGCAAAGGATATATTGGACCGCGGCTGCAAGGGTTTTCTGCAGAAGCCTTTTACGCTGGCCGATCTTTCCAAAAAGCTGCGCCAGTTTCTGGATGAAAAAGGGGATTAAAGGGAACAGTTGATATGAACGACAACAGATTCCCGGCAGAAACCATCTGCGAAAAACTGGGCACGGGCATGCCGCTCGCCCCGGCATCCATCATCGGCATTCAGGGATCATCGCCCCGGCACGAGGGAACAAAAATGGTCGTCGATGAAACGGGAAAAAGCTACGGAACCATCGGCGGCGAAACGCCGGAAGAGATCACCGTCAGCATTGTTGCCGAACTGATCAGTGAAAGGGATAAGAAAAAAACGTGGCACCGGAGGCCGTGGCCGCGATCCTGCAACGCAAAGGCCGCGCCTTTAAAGTTAAAAGAGAATTCGAAGCCATCGTCGGCTGCACGCTCGAAGAAGTCGTATCCGCATCGCTTCCTGATAACCCCAAAGCGCTGAAGCAATCACCGGGCAACCGGACATGGAATGGATTCACATCATGACGCGACGACTAAGCAGATCAATCAAATGGAAGTCTTGCCGTTGAATACATCTTTGTTGATTAACCACCGCTGCGCCGATGCATACGGGCTGGCATGACCATCATCATCGTATATGAAATGATCATAGCGCTTGCGGATAAATTCTTTCAGCATGATATCGGCTGATTCACGGCCTTGTTTGTTCTTGTCGAGATAATCGTCGATTGCGCCCTCTTTAATGACGATCTCGATTTTTTTGGAACGCTTGTCGGGCTGCCTTGGATCATTTCCGAGCTTCCAATCGATCTGTATCAAATGATCCTCATTTGAGAAGCTGGACGTTATCCAGGCGTTTTCGGGGAAAACCGTTTTAATCAGTCTGACCCAGTAGTCCAACAGATCTTCAGCCATATCAGCGCCTCTAAAGGGTTTCTTCTATCGGGTCGGATTCAGCGACATCAGTGCCTGCGTCTGCGTTCCGCGCCTTTAAATTCGCCTTTTGCTGTTTTGCATTGAGCCGTTTAGCCGCCTTTTCTATCTGCTTTTGCTGTCTTGCTTTTTCTTTTGACTGCTTGCCGAAGTTGTACATGGACCTTCCCATTTTTTTATCTCCTTCATAAAAAAAGCCACCCATACTCTAAAGAGCGCGGCGGCCGCCTTTGCACTACAGATTTTAATGACCCAACGGTAACTGCACCATACAAAATAAAGACCACATCAAGGTACAGGATATGGGTTGAAGATACGCTGCTGTATGCGAGAAGTCAAGGCATATTACCGGCTGACGGCATCCTGACCGGCTGCCGTCAGCATGACTTCGGCGCCATGATCCTTCAAAATGCCGAGCGCTTCGCTGAGAGAAGCAGATCTTACATATTTAATTAACCATTGTTCTTTCAGCTTGACATCCCTATAATCTCTGTGTTAGGGCAACAACATCCTGATTAATAAGGCATAATGGCAATGATGTTGTTGACGGTTAAAATCGTGAATCTCGTATGGTGGTGGCGGACCAAAACGGTCTGCCTGCTGTAGCTCTTCGATAAATGCGATGATGAGCCGTGGGCAGGGAAAGCCCTCCCACGACTTCAAAAGACAAGCTGTGGGAAATCATCTCACGGCTTTTTTATTTTAAAAAAACAAAAAGGAGACCTGATTATGGAACAGATCAAAGTATTTTTGGATGAACATGAAATACCGAGGCAATGGTACAACATCCAGGCGGACTTGCCCACGCCCATGAAGCCGCCCCTGCATCCGGGAACGGGACAGCCCGTTGGTCCTGATGACCTGGCGCCGATTTTCCCGATGAACCTTATCGAACAGGAAGTCAGCCAGGAACGCTGGATCGACATCCCCGAAGAAGTGCTCGCAAAATACCTGATCTGGCGGCCCTCCCCTCTTTGCCGGGCCCGCAATTTCGAAAAGCTCCTCGATGCGCCGGTTAAAATTTATTACAAAAATGAAGGCTACAGCCCCGCGGGCTCCCATAAACCCAACACGGCCATCCCGCAGGCCTATTACAACAAAGTATTCGGCATCAAGCGCCTCGCCACGGAAACGGGCGCCGGACAGTGGGGAAGCGCGCTCTCCATGGCCTGTCAGATGTTCGGTCTCGAATGCCGCGTGTACATGGTCCGGGTCAGCTATGACCAGAAGCCCTACCGGCGTATGATGATGAACGTCTGGGGGGCAGAGTGCATCCCCAGCCCCAGCACCATGACGGAATCGGGCCGAAATGTTTTGGCCGAACACCCCGATTCCCCCGGCTCTCTCGGCATCGCCATCAGCGAGGCCGTCGAAGATGCCGTAACCCACGAAAATTCCCGGTATTCATTGGGAAGCGTTTTGAACCATGTTCTGATGCACCAGACCATCATCGGCCTGGAGGCCCAGAAGCAGCTTGAAAAAATCGGCGAGTATCCCGACGTCGTCATCGGCTGCGCCGGCGGCGGCAGCAACTTCGCGGGCATCGCCCTGCCCTTCGTGCGCGACAAGATCCATGGGAAAAACATCAGCATCGTCGGCGCCGAACCGTCATCATGCCCTACCATGACCAAGGGTCCCTTCGCCTACGACTTCGGCGATCTGGCCAAAAAGACACCCCTGCTGCCCATGTACACCCTGGGCCACGACTTTATTCCTGCACCTATTCACGCCGGTGGTCTGCGCTATCACGGCATGGCGCCCATCATCAGCCATCTCGTAAAGGAAAGCCTCATCGAACCCCGGGCATACAATCAGATTGAGAGCTTTGAAGCCGGCGTCAACTGGGCAAGGACGGAGGGCTTCATCCCAGCGCCGGAGACGGACCACGCCATCGCTGCTGTTGTCCAGGAGGCCATGCGGGCCAAAGAGGAAGGCAAGGAAAAGGTCATCCTCTTCAACTGGAGCGGCCACGGCCTGGTTGATCTGGCCTCCTATGAGGCCTACCTGTCGGGCAAACTCCAGCCTTACGAAATGCCGGACAGTGAAATTGCAAGGGCTCTTAAGGCCATTGAAGGCTTCCCGAAGCCTTGAGGCAGCACATTAAAACGCGCCCCAGCTGTTCCCGCGACCACATGTGATCCGTGCGCCCATGTGTGATCCACGCGCCCATGTGTCATCCCCAAACCCCTCTGTCATTCCCGCATAGGCGGGAATCCGGAGGCGAACGGCCACAACCACAGCCGCCGGCCAGAAACTTCACCGGCGGCTTTTTTTATTTTGCATTTTCCGTAAATATTTAATATAGTTCCCGCCAATCAACAATTTTTTGACGACTTTTGTTTTCTTCCCACAAGTTCTTTCACGCTCAGTTTTTATGGATGACGGGTAATCGTTAATGACCTCGACTTTATATGTGGCAGGGGCAATTATTTGATAATCGTGAGCCGTAAAAAAGATGATCGCAAACCCTTTCAAAAACGTTTCAACCATTGCCTCAAGGCATCTGAAATAATCGGATGACAGCCGCTGTGCGGGGCTGTATCAATATAGAGAAACAGCAGCAGCATTCTTTTAAGTCAGAAAGGAGGTGAGCATCATATGAAGGACATGAGACAATTAGCCATTGTGGTGATCTGTATCGGAATCATCAGTCTGGTAATCGGCGTCATCGAAAAATTTCTCGGCATTGACATCCCCTATTTAATTCCGCGCAGCTTCGCCTTATTCACCGGCATCTGTTTTTTACTCTCCATCAATTTACTGCTTTTAGACAAGAAATCTTAAGTTCAAAGGCGGGAGACGGCTGATTTCAATACACGCCGTCTCCCGCATGGCCTGCAAGCGATCCGCCTATGCCTGCTTGCACGATAAAACAAATCAACCTTTGAATTTGAGACCTTTGAAAAACGCCTCATTTGTCATTGTGAGCGAAGCGAAGCAATCTCATAAGCAATCGATAACATAAGAGATTGCCACGGCGCTCCGCGCCTCGCAATGACGGGAAAAACGGAAATTCAAAGCTCTCAATTTGTCGTTTCGAGGAGTCCCGCTGAAGCGGGACGACAAGAAATATCAACGAATTTAGACCGATAAGATGTCTCCCCGCAAAATGCGGGGTCGAAATGACAGAAAATCGGTATGATTCAAAGGTCTCAAATCGTCCGACATCGGCAGCGTTTTTTTATTTTGCATTTCCGCAATAAAGCCTATATGAAACTCCGCATACGGCAGGCGTATCGCGTCACAATAAAAAAAAATTATGACCGGAAAGGATGGAATCGGGGATGATAAAAATGTTCACCGCCAAGGAAGAGAAAAATCTGGCTTACGTGCTGTCGAAATCCGCTGATCAGGAAGACACGCTTTTCATGGAAGAGCTTCACGGTCTGCTTTTCGGTCTGGCCTTGACGCCCTCCCCCATCATGCCCAGTGAATGGCTGTCCGCCATCTTCCCTGACGAGCCGCAATTCGACGATCTGGACGATGCCAACACCTGCATGGGGCATCTGTTTAATGCTTACAATCGCCTGATTGCAGACTTCAACAAAGGCAAACTTGATTTTCCGTTCAATATGAAAAAAATCACCGACTTTGAACATTCCTTGATTGAGGGCTGGGCCTACGGCCTTTTCCTCGCCATCAGCCTGCGGCCGGACATTTGGGGCGTATCTGATAAGTACGATGACGTGGCCGATGAAGACCTCCCCGAGGACATCCGTGACGTTATGGATTGCGTCAACATCATCACGGCCGTCGCTATCCCCGAAGAACGGGATAATATATTTGAAAAATCGCCGGATCAGCCGGCAAAAGATCCCAAAGAATTGCAGGCGATGCTTTACGCCTTTCTCCCGACAGCGGTTGAAGGCCTCCGGGAATACAGCGCCTTAAAACGCAAAGAGATATTGGCAGATCGTCAAAGCCCCAAACCGCCCGACGCCCCCCTGCGGCGGAAGAAAGTCGGCCCCAACGAACCCTGCCCCTGCGGCAGCGGCAGAAAATACAAGAAATGCTGCGGCAGCAACTGAGCCGGCCTGCGGGAATCCTTCCGGCCTCCCCGAACCGGAAAGGCTGCGAAGACCCTGCGCCCGGATCGGTAAAGGCTGATCCGGGCGCATCGGATGAAGCATCAAGATGGATTGTTTAAAAAGATGTACTAAATCTGCTTAACACACACAACAGGACAGGGCGCTTCCAGAATAATGAATTGGGCGTTGGACCCGAAGAGGAATTTCCCGACTTTGGATTTTTTCTCAATCCCGATAATGATTTCATCAACTTTATTTTCCTTGGCGTAGTTGACCAAATCTTCCCCCGGACTCAGTCCGCGCACCAGAACGTGGGTTTCACACTCGATGCCTGCTTTTTCCACGTTATCTTTCACATAGGCGAGATGTTTTTTAACCTCATCCATTTCATCGATATTTCTTTCCGCCACGTTTTCCAGAGAGCTGACAATCATCAGTTTGGCTTTGAAAGCTGCCGCATGTTGTTTGGCAACTTCAAGAGACGTTTTATCCCCATGAACACTGCCCGCATAGCCGACCAATATTTTCTTCATAACAATCCTCCTGTTCTTTTATTGATGAACCGATTGGGGTTTGAAAAGGCCGTGCGGCTGATTCAGACATCCCGTCGT
>JAFGHS010000188.1 GCA_016930075.1 Deltaproteobacteria bacterium | reverse complement strand
TGCAGAATAGCTGTCAAGGAAAAAATGCACAAATGTTAAATTATTTTAAGCTGTTACGCTAATTTTTGACTTTTTACGAGGTCGTCACAACTGGTACACTTATAAATAGTATCAAAATTGCCAGGTACAGCCAGAGCCGGTTTCTCCCGGATAGCTTTATAAGCCGCAGTATAGAAGGCCAGATGGGTACTTTATGTTTAATTGCTATGCCAGACATTCAAATGCCTCATTGTTTTACGGTTCAGCGTATAGCGAGGTCAGCCGCAATTTACGTTTTGCAGTCAGCATGACCTTATTTATAACATCATTTTCAATATGCGTGATTTGATAAGATTTTGATAAGATATTGCTTTTTCGTAGCCAGAGTATAGGAAGAGAAAATTTGTGTGTCAAGGGAATATTGACAGCAATATTGGCATCATGGATGGACGCGATTTATCGTTGATATTCCATTTGTTGACCTGAATGTTGATTTTCCCGTCGGATCAGGTCCGTATCTCAGGGCAATGATCCCAAGATTGTTATCTGTTTTGCCATGCTGAGGTGCCGGATGCCGCCTGATTTTATCCCGCGATTCTTCGTTGCCTATTTTCAACACCGGGCATTTTTCAGACAGATGCCGGAGCTGAGGCGTGCACTATATTATTGTGAGGGCCAAATCAGAAGTGGCTTAAACGTCATTAAACATCCCGATCACGTCATTATCAGTCAGATCATCCCGGTTGATTTCTAAAATCGTAACCGGAAACGGTTTTGACGCGTCTGGCGTCTGGTATGCAGCGTGTTCATAAAGAGATCTTTTGATTGACATCGTGCTGGTCTATTATCTGAAAAACACCGCCAGCCAGACCTTCGGGGCCGGCAGCTTTTCACAGAAGTCATGCTATGCATTGGGAATATCGAGAAATGGAGGCCGTCAGGCAATAAAAATGAGCCAGAAGGCAATGGCGGCTGCAATGCGGTAGACCCCGAAGGGGATGAAGGTGTGGTTTTTGATGAAACGCAGCAGAAACTTGACGCCGAGAAGGGCGGAAACAAAGGAGGCTGCAAATCCGATGGACAGCGTGGAGAGCTGATCGACGGAGAACTGGCCGGCGTTTTTATACAGATCGAGGACCGTGGCAGCCAGCATGGTAGGCACGGCAAGCAGAAACGAAAACTCCACGATGGTCTTGCGCTTGATTCCGAGGATCAGACCGCCGACGATTGTTGCGGCAGAGCGGCTGACGCCGGGGATCATGGCAACGGCCTGGTAAAGACCGAGATAAACGGCTGTCCGGTATGGAATAGCGGCGAGGTCGTCAACGGAATCCTCCTTTTCCTTATGGATCAGTTCGAAAACAATAAGGGCGATGCCGCCCAGAAGCAGGGTCCACAAAACGAGATGGTGGTTCGACAGCAGGTATGTCTTGATGATCTTATAGCAGACGAGACCGAGCACCGCCGTAGGCAGAAAGGCGACGATGACCCGCTTCAACACCTCAAAATCGACCAGCAGCTGCCGCCAGTATAATACGACAACGGACAGAATAGCCCCGAACTGGATGCTGATCTCGAAGGTTTTGAGAAACTCCGTCTGACTCAAATTGAGGATATGGGCCGTCAGCATGAGGTGGCCTGTGGATGATATGGGAAGGAATTCGGTGATCCCTTCCACGACGGACATGATGAGTGTCTGGAGAATATTCATGGGTCCTTATTATTTCATAGGGGCCGCGTTTGTCAAAGATTTTAAGGGGACAATGAAAATGATCGACGACGTCCCGGGCAGGCTTGAGGCATGGTTTGAAGGCTGTCTGGATCGTCTTCAGCGGGAGTTGCCGGAAACGGATGCCGCAAGAAGGCCGTTTGACCGGCAGGATTCAGAAGATCAGATTTTTTTAAAAACCTGCCGGCGGGCAATGGAATTCAGGTAGGCATCTTCGCACAGGTGTAATTTCTGTTCGGCACACCATTGCGGATACACATTATCCCAGTTGTCCTTGTTTTTGTCGCCCCAGCAAAGAAAAGGGAACCAGATGATTCCCAGCAGTCCGAACCGGGGTTTGCTCCAGTCCACGCACAAAAACATCCCTTCAGGTTTCAGAACCCTTGCCGTTTCAGAGATTGCCGCCCTGCGAACGGACGGCGGCGTCGTATGGATCGCCATAGAAGTCATGACCAGGTCGAAAGAACCGTCAGGATAGGGAAGCGCATCCATTGAACAGTTTTCAAACGCCGGCTTACAGGGATAACTGCCGGCAAAATGGCGGGCGTAGTTCAACTGATCGTTGGAAATATCGATGCCTGTAATCTCGGAATCGGGATGGGCCGTCTGAGCCAGGGCAAAACTCAGCGCCCCGGGGCCGCAACCCAGATCAAGGGCCTTCATCCCGGCCGTCAGCCGGATATTTCCAATGCATTGACGGTAATACGCCTCCCCCATTCCAAACAATTTAGCCAGCCTCCGGTAATGGACCCCTCCGGACAACCCTTTAAATTCGTGTCCTTTTTGATTCATTGTTTCACCTCCCGTGAAACAGCCCGCCGGTGCCTGTCCCCTGGGGCCTGCATCCGGCGGGCTTCATTGCAGGATGCCGTTCGATGGGTGCGCCAACGTTTTCTCCTGCCGATATTTATTGCCGATCTCACGCTTTCGTCCTCTTATAAAGATGCTTCTATTGGTATCATGCCGGTTTTTCAAGCAGGTTTTCCCTGACCCATTGGGTGATATCATTTCCATAGTGCAGATAAACATCCTCGATGCCGTCCAACGGGACCCAGAAGGTTTCGGTAAATTTTTTGGTGGCCGGATTGTAGCCGCCCACCTGAATTCCCCGGTTTTCTTTTAAGGCCGTGTTGCCTTGGCAGAAGGGGCAGATCTTTTCGTTTTTGGCCAGACGGAAACATTTCATGCCGGCGGGGATCCCCAGTTTTTGCCCGGCTGTGTTCACCCCCAGAATGGTCCGGTCTTTCTTGATCAACAGGACCGGAAAAGGATGGATGTTCCAGTTCATGTGAAAGGCGTCGATGGTGGATTCAAATGCGCTGTTTTCTTCTGATGCGTTTGTCATGGTTCTCTCCTTTATTGTTGTTAGGGATTTAAATTCCCTGGAAACTATCTGGGTAAAAAATTTTTTAGGTCTTCATGATGATTTTATTCAACGCCGCCGCGTCTTTTTCCGAAATATTGATCAGATTGCCGGCTATTTTTGCATCGGAAACATGATGCAAGTCCCTGCCGGACTGGTTGATGGTCACATACACAACCCTCTGGTCTTTTGTGTCCCGTTCTTTGGTGATGAGCTTTTTGGCCGCCAGTTTATTTAGCGCCCTCGACACGTTGGGGCTGTCTTCCACCATGAGTTCCCGAATGGTTTTGACCTGGACCTTCCCCTGGGGAATGACATCCAAGATATGCAGAATAGTCAACTGGGTCATGGACAGGTCATCTTTTCTGATCAAATTCCCGATGCGGTTTTGTATCTCCTGGGCGGCACAGAGAATTAAAAATGCAGCTTTGTCCTGTTCCGGGACAGGTAGATTATAGATCTTTTTTTTGTCGGCCATTGTTCTATACTCCACAATAAACGGATCGAATATACCTTCCCTGGATGTTAAAATCAAGGTTTTTATTTTGAGGATCACAAACAGCATCTGCAATCCCGATACAACTTTCTTCTTATGTGGCGCTGCCCGGGACATACGTCAATTTGGGAAGAACAAAAGAGAACAAGAACAAAAGCAAGAACAAAAGGGTCATATCTTAATATGTCATTATTGTTTGGATATGAATTGGAGGAACTCCTGGATTTTCCTTTTGTTTTTGAATGATGCCTCTACACGGTCTCCATTGCTGAAGCTTATCAGAACTTCGTATTTATGAAACTCTCCGGAAATGTCATAGATGTGGTGTTGATCGAGAAACCTAAGAGCATCTTCAATCGTCGCAAACTCGCTGACTATTCCATAAAGAGGAATAACGACAACTTTTTCAATCATACGATCCAAACGCTCTGCGAGGAATGCTATTACCTGAATCTTGCATGCCATTAACAAAAAAATAAGGAACCATATGAGCTTATGTTATATAAAGGATCAGCCAATAACCCAAAATAACAGCACAGGGGGACAGCAGTATGGAGCAGCAGGCGGCAGAAAAGCCGGAGTATGGAAATTGGGTGTCGAGGCGACTTATTTACATGCCGGCGGCGGTGAGTTTGATTATAATGGGATTTGCCGTCATCATCCCGTTTCTTTTTATCATTGCGGCTCTTTTTCTCTTTGTGTCTCTTTACTTCGCGTATGCCCGGCATTTATTTTCCCCGCGAGGCGGGAAATTGCAGGCCCGAGTACGAGGATTGGCGCTGTCGGCTGTGGATTGGACTGGAAAAGGTCAGATACTGGATATCGGTTGCGGAAGCGGGGCATTAACGATCGATATAGCAAAAAAATGCAGGGAGGCGCGAGTCATCGGGATAGACTATTGGGGAAAACAATGGGGATATTCGAAAAGGGTATGTGAAAAGAACGCGGAAATCGAAGGCGTGGCGGATCGAGTGACATTTCAAAAAGCCGACGCGGCGGCGCTGCCTTTCGATGACGGCAGTATGGATGTCGTGGTCAGTAACCTTGTTTTTCATGAGGTGGGCGGCGTCAAAGACAAGAGAGAGCTTATCCGGGAAGCATTGCGCGTGGTCAAGAAAGGCGGTGCATTTGTCTTCCAGGACCTCTTTCTGTGGAAGCAGATATATGGCGAGCCCGATGAACTGGTGGAAAAGGTGCGAAGCTGGGGGGGCAAAGAAGTGAAGTTCGTCAATACAGGCAAATCGGATTTTATTCCGAAGGTGGCGAAATTGCCTTTTATGATAGGCGCCATCGGCATGATCATCGGCAAAAAATAACCGGAGGCAGAAGAAATATTTACGTTTTACGTCAAGGAAGATAGGGGCGGTTCACGCCGCCTTTGTTGCCAACGGTATGTTCTAATGCGGCGTCGTGTAAAGCAGGGGTCTGTCGCGCTGTCCGGCTTTTGCCGCCCATGCTTCGGGAACGACCTGCCAGTTGCCCGAAGGCTCCGGAGTGACAGGGCCTTTCTGCGCCTCGATCCACTTCATCAAATAGTAGCGGATGTCCTTGACGGTGGAGGAGGTGACAAACTTCATGGCCTTCACGTCCCTGTCCGTCATGCCGGCGCCCCTTACGAGGTGCCCGCCCGCGCCCTGGGCGCGGTATGAATTGACGGCAACGCTGTAGGTTCCCGTCAAACTGAAAGGCGTCCCGTCCGCCATGGACAGGATCGTCAGACGCGAGCCGGCCGGCTTCGTCAAATCGACAGTGTAGCGAATCCCCGCAGCGGAGTCATAAGTATAGCAGTTCGCGGCCGGAACTGGCATCCCTGTCTTTTCATCCGTTATGACGTTTCCTGCGGCGTTTTTCTTAAAGCGAATCATGTGGTCTGCGTCTGATTGCATGGTGTTCATCCAGCCCGCGTAAGAATATTCCAGATAGTCCTTCACCTGCCTGCCGGTCATCTGCATGGTGTAGAGAAAGTTTTCGTATTTGTATAGGCTGAACAGATCGCGAACGTACAGGACGCCGTCCGGACTGGACGGAAGAGAGGCGTTCCGCAAGAGCGGCGCGGCAAATGAAATATTCGCCCGGTTCAGGCCGAATTCCGGACTGCCCGTAATCTCAAGCTGGATGCGGTGGATGAGGCCCATGAAGGCGCTGTCGCCGAACAGGGCGTCCCGTGCGCTTATGGATGTTGCCAGTTTCCCAATGGGGCGGGAGACATAGGCCTTCACCTCGCGATACTGTGAATCGAACCGGGAGAGAAACGCTTGATCCGCCGCCATGCCGGCGACGGGTTTTATCATGCCGGAAACCGTTTTCTCCCATGCGCCCGTTTTCGTGTTGCGCGTGAAAGCCGCCTTTACAACGGCAACGCTTTTCATGGCATTTTGCGCGCCGAAGATACGGACGGTTTTACCGTCGGGGCCTTTTACGGTTTTGTTTGTCGCTTTATGGTCGTGTCCGGCGAACACGACGTCGAACCCCGCCACCCGCTCGGCGACGAGCTGGGAGGCGTTTTCGTTGCACGGCGTGTCCGCCGTCTGTCCCCCATACGTGTAATCCACGCCGGAATGGAACAGTCCGATGACCAGATCCGGCGTCTCCTTCTCCTTGACGATCTTGATCCATTTGCGGGCGGATTCAATCATGTCTTCAAACCTCATGCCCGTCCAGAACTGCTGAGGAAGCCAGTTGGGAATGCCGGGCGTGACCATGCCGATCACGGCGATTTTAACGCTGCCTTTTTTGATGATCGTGTAAGGGCTGAAATAAGGGCTGCCGTCCGGCTTCACGGCATTGGCCGCCAGCCACGGGAATTTGAACTCATTTCTGATTCGGTCATACACCGGATGACCCGCCTCGATGTCGTGGTTGCCGACCGTGGCTGCGTCATAGCCGAGATCATTCATGACCTCGGAGACGATATGTCCGGTCCTCGTATTTTCGAAATTATAATAATAGACAACAGGCTGGCCCTGAAGGAAGTCCCCGTTGTCGAGCAGAAGGACTTGCTGGCCCGTGTTGCTTCGCTCCGCCGCCAGGAAAGAGGAAAGCTGTGCGAGGGAACCGTCGGCCGGTTTGTCCCTGATAAAATCATAAGGGAAAATAGCGCCGTGCACATCCGTCGTCGCGATGATTTTAACGACCGCGGATCCGGCACGCGCGGCCAGGGCCGGCGGCGCCGCTGCTGCCAGGAAAAGCAGGAATAAAATGACGATTGTTTTCTTATACATAGTCTGACTCAAGGCTCAATCTGTTTCTGTTGCCTTACCCTTTATTGTTTTTCGCCGTGTCTTTCAAGGCATTTTCTCCAAAGAGCCGAATGTCCGACAGCCCGATCGACCCTCCTGACCATACCGGCAAAAACCGGCCTGCCGGTCGCAAAAAAAAATAAAGAAATTGACAATAAAAATCTCTTTTCAACGTCATAATCTATAAACGCCATGAACGAAAAGGAGGCAAAAATGAAAACGAACCATATTTTCCCCTGGTGGGCGGGTTACTTTCTGCTCAACCCGTTGCGAAAACGCCGTTTGGATCCCTGTGCATTGCTGGGCCCGCATGTCAAGGCCGGCATGGCCATCCTCGACGCGGGCTGCGCCATGGGCTTTTTCAGCCTGCCCCTGGCGCAGATGACCGGCCCGGCGGGCCGGGTATTCTGCGTCGATCCGCAGCAGCGGATGCTTGATGTGCTGGCCAAACGTGCGGCGAAAAAGGGGCTTTCAGACATTATTGTCGTCAGGCCGTGCACTTTTACATCCCTTCGGGTGGATGATCTGGCCGGCAGAATCGATCTGGCCCTGGTCTTCGGCGTATTGCATGAGGTGAGGGATAAAAAAGCCTTTATTTACGACATTGCAACGACATTGAAGCCGGGAGGACGCTTCATTTTCGGCGAACCCCATGTGTTATCTCAAAGCGAATTTGACGAGGAACTTGACATGATGGCGGAAAAGGGTTTTATCATTGAAGGGAAAGATCGCAAAGGTGATAATAAAATTGCGGTCATGCATAAAAAATCCTGGAGCGAAGGCCATCAATCATGCCGGAGAGCGATACAGGCAGGATAGCCGATTTCCTGAAATCCGAATACACGCGGATGGTGCGCTATGTCCGCGCCCGCTTACATGAGGCGGCGGACCGGGACAGCGAGGATATCGTCAGCGACGTGATCGCGAGGATCTTCGAGCGTGCCGACATCAGCGCTCCTATTGAGAATCTGGGCGCCTATGTTTACAGGGCCCTGAAAAACCGCATCATCGACATCCTGCGTACAAGGGACGAGGCGGCGATTTCCTTTGAGGATGAAAAGGTATTTTTAGAACAAGATCTATGGACGAACGATAGAGAAAGCCCCCATGGGCTTATCGAGAAGAAAGAGATGACCGCCGCTTTGTATGAAGCGGTGATGGAATTGCCGGAAGAGCTCCGCTCCGTATTTATAATGAATGAAATCGACGGCAAGACGTTTAAGGAAATTTCAGGGTTGACGGGCATACCGGCCGGGACGCTCATGGCGAGAAAGGCGCGGGCCGTCGACAGGCTGGCAAAAAAACTATCCAATTTAAGAATCTATTTGGAGGATTGAAGATGGAACAACCGAGAAGCAAAAATGCGCGGCATCCACACGGCGTCAGGATAGCCTTCTGGGTATTGATTGGAATACTGACGGCCCTCGCCTTCGCGGCTTTTTTCGCCGTAGTCGTTACCTTTTTGTGGAACTGGCTCATGACCGACTTGTTCGGCCTCAAGGCCATCAATTATTACCAGGCCTTCGGCCTTGTCCTTTTGGCACGGCTCCTGGTGGGCGGCTGGCACAAGGGCCATCACGACGAGGACCATTCGCACTTTCACGGCTTCTTCGGCAAAAAAAAGACGCTGCCCAGTCATGACGTTTCTTATGACCGGGATGCCTTCAGCGAATTCTGGGAAGAAGCAGGCAGGGAGGCTTTCAGCGACTACCTGAGAAGCCGGCAGAGCGATGTGAAATAAGGACTTGACAGGCAGGGTTGGTCAGGGTAATGTGCGCCTAATATGGAATGATTCCTGTATAGAAATGTTGCCTAAAGAATCGATTATTCAAAAACTGCGGCAAAAAGGTCTCAAAATAACCCCTCAGAGACTGGCCGTCATTGATGTTTTGATTGAAAACAGGAATGCCCATCCGGGGGCATATCTCGTATACGGCGAGGCAAAAAAAAAGTGCCGTCGATTGAGTCTGTCGAGCGTGTACGCCACGCTCAATGAATTTGCCCGCCACGGGATCATCAAAACCCTCGAGTTTGACAGGATAGAGAACCGGTATGAGATGAACCTGGAGGAACACATCAACCTGGTATGCGAAAAATGCGGCAGAATCATTGATTACAAAATCCCCCCTTCCTTGATCCAGCGAGAGATTGCGCAGGAAACGGGATTTATGGTGATCGACAAACGGATGGATTATTACGGTTACTGTTCCGATTGCATCAACCACACGCAAGAGTCAGAAGATGATGAAAAGCGAACAAAGAGATGATGCGTTCGGCCATAAAAAGATTTAACTCAAATCAGGAATGGTTCCGGTTTGATGTATTCGCTGCATGCGGTATGGGTATTTCGGAGAGGTTATTTTTTGTCGTCAAATGATCGTGGTGACCATAAAAACAAATTCAGATAATGAAAGGAGGGGACATTATGGATAAAGACAGCAAACCCGCTATCGTCAGAGGCACGTCGAACCGGGACTGGTGGCCGAAGCAGTTGAACCTCAGGATTCTCCATCAGCACTCTGCCAAATGCGATCCCATGGGCGAGGCATTCAACTACGCTGAAGAATTCAAGAAACTCGACCTCGCGGCCCTCAAGAAGGACCTCTATGCGCTCATGACCGATTCGCAGGACTGGTGGCCCGCCGATTACGGCCACTACGGGGGGCTTTTCATCCGGATGGCGTGGCACAGCGCCGGAACATACCGCATGGGCGACGGCCGCGGAGGCGCGGGGTCCGGCAATCAGCGCCTGGCGCCCCTCAACAGCTGGCCGGACAACGTGAACCTCGATAAGGCGCGCCGGCTGCTCTGGCCGATCAAGCAGAAATACGGCCGCAAGATATCCTGGGCCGACCTCATGATCCTTGCCGGCAACTGCGCGCTCGAGTCGATGGGCTTCAAGACCTTCGGCTTCGGCGGCGGACGCGAAGACATCTGGGAGCCGGAAGAGGACATCTACTGGGGCAGCGAGGACGCCTGGCTCGGCGACAAGCGCTACTCCGGCGACCGCGATCTCGAAAACCCGCTTGCCGCCGTGCAGATGGGCCTGATTTATGTGAACCCGGAGGGTCCCAACGGCGTACCGAATGCGGTCGCATCAGGCCGCGACGTCCGCGAAACCTTCGCGCGCATGGCCATGAACGACGAAGAGACCGTCGCGCTCGTGGCCGGCGGACACACCTTCGGCAAGTGTCATGGCGCGGGCGATGCGGCCCATGTCGGTCCGGAACCTGAGGCCGCCCCCATCGAAGAGCAGGGTCTCGGCTGGAAGAGCAGCTTCGGCAGCGGCAAGGGCGATGACACGATCAGCAGCGGTATCGAGGGCGCCTGGACACCGAAACCGACCCAGTGGGACATGGGCTATTTCGATATGCTGTTCGGCTATGACTGGAATCTGGAAAAAAGCCCTGCCGGCGCCTGGCAGTGGGCCCCGGTCAATCCGAATGAAAAGAATCTCGCGCCGGCTGCCCACGATCCGTCGAAGCGTGTTAAAACCATTATGACCACAGCGGACCTCTCCCTGCGGATGGATCCGATTTACGAGCCCATCGCGCGACGCTTTCACAAGAACCCGAATGCCTTCGCCGATGCCTTCGCGCGGGCGTGGTTCAAGCTGACCCACCGCGACATGGGTCCCCGGTCGCGCTATCTCGGGGCGGAGGTCCCGGCGGAGGAGCTGATCTGGCAGGATCCGGTGCCCGCCGTCGACCACGCACTGATCGACGCGCAGGACGTTGCGGACCTCAAGGGCAAGATCCTGGCCTCGGGCCTGTCCATTCCGGAACTGGTTTCGACGGCCTGGGCTTCGGCGTCAACGTTCCGCGGCTCCGACAAGCGCGGCGGGGCGAACGGGGCGCGTATTCGTCTGTCGCCGCAAAAAGATTGGGACGTGAACCAGCCGATCCAATTGAAGAAGGTGCTGGAAACCCTTGAGGGAATCCAGAAGGCGTTCAATGGCGCGCAGTCCGGGGGGAAGAAAGTGTCGCTTGCCGACGTGATTGTCCTGGGCGGATGCGCCGGCGTCGAGCAGGCAGCGAAAAATGTCGGTCATGATGTGACTGTTCCCTTCACGCCGGGCCGCACGGACGCATCGCAGGAACAAACCGACGCAGCGTCGTTCAGTGTACTGGAACCGAAAGCCGACGGATTCCGCAACTACCAGAAGGCCAGATACAGCGTATCGGCCGAGGAGATGCTGGTTGACAAAGCGCAGCTCTTGACGCTGACGGCGCCGGAGATGACCGTTCTCATCGGCGGTCTGCGTGTCCTGAAGACCAACTTCGGAGGCTCTCCGCACGGTGTCTTCACCAAGCGGCCGGAGGCGCTGACCAACGATTTCTTTGTGAATCTGCTCGACATGAGCACGGCGTGGAAGGCAACTTCGGAAGACGAAGACGTTTTCGAAGGCCGTGATCGCAAAACGGGCGAGCTCAAATGGACCGCTACCCGCGTCGATCTCATCTTCGGCTCGAACTCCCAGCTTCGGGCCTTGGCGGAAGTCTACGGATGTGAGGACTCTAAGGAGAAGTTTCTGCACGACTTTGCAGCGGCGTGGAACAAAGTCATGAACCTTGACCGCTTCGACATGGCCTGATCGCGGCAGCCATAATAAGCATAATGAGGCGAACATTCGGGGTCGTATGGAGACCTTTGAATTTGTCATTTCGAGGAGTCCCGCTAAAGCGGAATGACGAGAAATCTCAACGCATTCATTTATAAGAACAGGTCGGGTTCTTTTCTTGCTTGGCAATTGGCGTGAAGCCATTGCGCCACCTTTTGTATGCCCGGCGCCTGCATGGATCGGGCGCCGTTTGGGCAATTTTTGACGCAGGCGCAACAGGCGATGCACAACGCCGCATCGGTCACAATCACGTCGTCGAGGCGAACGGCTCCTGTCGGGCAGCTGTCGACACAGGTTCCACATTGGACGCACATCTCGTTGTCCGTGACGGGCGATATGCCGCCCGGCACAGCATGCGGATTGTAAGGAAACTTTCCGGGCACTTGAAGCTGCGCCTGATCGCTGAGACGGTCGACGGCTTTTATCTTTGCGGCCAGGGAAGCGCCGAATTGCGCGGCTTTTTCCAGGTCTTCCGGATCGGGCCGCCCTTTGGCGATGGGCTTTTTGCTGTCGGAGAAGGAATGCTCCCCGATAAAGGCCGCGCCGGCGACGGGTGTAAAGCCGTTTTGGCCGACCAGATCGCGGAGTTCCAAAAGGGCGTCATCGTAGGCGCGATTACCGTAAACAACGACCACGACAGCGGGTGAGCCGTTGCCTTGGATCTGTGTAAATCGCTTGACGGCCAAAGCGGGCAGGCGGCCCCCGCCATAGACCTGACCCTTCCCCATAAGTTGGGTGTGTCAGGACGGTGGAGGGTCCGAGGTTGTATGAATGCGTTGAGTCAAAATTTTCCACATGGC
>JAFGHS010000021.1 GCA_016930075.1 Deltaproteobacteria bacterium | reverse complement strand
CCTTGATGGCCATGGCCCACTGGGCGATCTGCTTGCTGACATTTCCGGGGCCGATGCACTGGGCGCCCAGGATTCTGCCTGACTTGCGGTCGGCAACGACTTTGGTCACGAGGAGTTCGGCGTCCATGAAGCCGGGCTTGTCGGCGCCGGCGCTGATGACGGTGATGATGTCCTCGTATCCCAGGCGCCTGGTGGCCGATTCGGACAGCCCCGTGGCGCCCGCTGCGTAATCGAAGACCTTGCAGATGCCTGTCTGGATCGTGCCGGGAAAGGTGACGCCGTTGGTCGAAGCGGCGTTTTCGCCCGCTACGCGGCCTTCAAGGTTGGCCAGATCGCCGTAAGGGGCGTGGACCTTTTTCCCCGTGATCAGGTTGGGGATTTCAATGCAGTCGCCGGCGGCGTAAATGTCGGGGTCCGACGTCTGCATGTAGGCGTCAACGAGAACACCACCCGCTTCGCCGATGGTCAGCCCCGCTTCCTGGGCCAGTTTCACGTTGGGTCGAACGCCGATAGCCACAACGGCCAGTTCGCAGGGCAGCTCCGTTCCGTTTACCAGCTTGACTCCCGTCAGTTGACCGTCCTCGCCCAGAAACGCGGCGATGCCGTTGTCGGTAATGACATTGGCACCCTTGCTCTTTACATGGCTTTCCACGAGCTTCGCCAGTTCCCAATCCAAAAATGTGAGCAACTGGGGCAACAGTTCGATGACCGTAATCTCGATGCCTGCAAGCTGCAGGGCTTCGCAGGTCTCGATGCCGATGAGGCCGCCGCCGATGACCACGGCCTTTTTGATCTTCCCTTCGTCCCGGACCTTCCGGAGAAAGTCGGCGTCTTTCATGGATTGCAGGGTCGTGATGCCGGAAAGACCGATGCCGGGAACGGGGGGCATGCGGGGCACGGCGCCTGTGGCGATGATGAGTTTATCATAATTCGTGTCACCGGATTTGCCGGTGACAATGTTTCTGAAGGAAATGGAGCGGGCCTTCCGATCGATAGCCGTTACCTCCGTATTGACCCATGCTTCGATATTCTTGGCGTTGAGATAAAACATCGGGCTTCTGACAACCCCTGCCGGCGTCGCAAGGAGCATGTTCCGGTCGTCGAAATATCCGCCCACGTAATAGGGGTATCCGCAGGACGCCATGGACAGGTCGGCGTCCTTTTGCATGATGATGACGTCCGCGTTATTGTCGATTCGTCTTGCCTTGGCTGCTGCCTTGGGTCCGGCCGCGGACCCTCCGATCACAATGATTCTTTTTTTTGCCATAAACCATTCCCCTTTTCTAAGCTTTTATATTTATTTTGTTACGTTTATTCTATCAAAACGCGCATAGTGGCTATTTGTCCGGCCAGGCCATCTCACCCAGGGCGATGCGGCACAAGTCGGTGATGAATAGTTTGGGCAGACCCAGCCGGGATGTGGGGCGCCGCATCACGGCGTCGCAGATGGGGCAGATGGTGATCATGGCCTCAGCCCCGCAGTCAAGGGCGTCTTGAACATTTTTTTCCTGCATGTCCACAGCCATTTCCCTGTTTATGCCGATAACGGGTCCGCTGCAACAGAGGGCATTGCGTCTTTCATAGCGCCTTGGCGGGCGCTCGACGCCGATGAGGCGGAAGATGTCATCCAACCAGGCATCCTGCCCGGGCAGCCACCGGGTGGCGCAGTTGACCTGCACGGCGACCTTTTTATCCAGCTTTGTGATGTCCCTTTGATTCTTCTTGAGGTAATCCAAAAGGTATTCAAAGAGGTGCTGGTATTTAAAAGGGACGTCGATGCCCAGTTCACGGGCTTTTACATGGGCCAGAGTGTAGCCTTCGTTATGGATATAAACAATGTCCTTGTTCAGTTCGGCCAGTTTGCCGATGACCCTGGCGGCGTACTTTTCAACGAAGCTTTGCCCTCCCATATGAACGCAGCCCGTAAGCGACATGTATTGGGGGCCTCTTACCACGGTCATGCCTTGAAACAGCCTGCTTCCGAGGGTGCCTTCGGGGAAATTCTTGTACTCGAAGGAGTCGAGCGACAAAACGGGTTTATCCGGGTCGCCGGGGATGAATTCGACGGGGTCGCCCTGTCCCTCAAGGCCCTTGGCCAGCGATTCCCGAACAGGCATATTATTCATGACCAGAGGGGCCGTTCCGGTCTTTTCCTGCATTTTAAAGACGAGATCGGACGGATCGGCGCCGGTCGGGCAGTATTCGGTGCAGGCGACGCAAGTGATGCAGTGCTTGAGAATATCCGCCTCTTTGCCTGCGGCGAGGAGTTTGATTTCACTGATCGCTTTTTCCCTGTCATAGTCAACGTAACGGCATTGTACAAAGCAATCCCCGCAAAAATTACATTTTGCTACATCCCACATGGTATCAACCTCCGGAAAAATTAAATAATTTTCTGTAAATGGTTAAACGGCAAAGGATGTTTACGGATGAGAACCGGCGGCCCTGTTCACGCAAAGGCCGCCGGATTGATCCATGTCGAACCTTCAAAGTTTTGATGATAGAAAGGCATCCATCTTATCCTTATCTGTTGCAATAACGATGGGCACAGATTCCTTTTCGAACAAAACATGGGTTGAACTTCTAAACTGATAGGCCAGCGCTTCTTTAGAATTCATGGTGAATATTTTCACATCCAGTCTGCCATCATATTTTGCTTTCATCTGATCGGCTACGCCTATAGCCTTTTTGCAGGACAGTCATCCCGGGTTCCCGCTGTGGAAAACAATCAATTCCGCCATTATTACCTCGCTGTGTGGCTTGTCTTTTTACCGTTTTAAGAAAAAGTCAGTTTCGTTCCCGACATGTTTAAGAGAAACTGCTGCGGCATTTCCTTCTCCATGTACATGATGGCCTTACGACCCGTGCAGTGGACGGGTACGACATAGGTCGGATGGAATTTTTTGAGTTCCTCCGTCGTCCGGCCGATGATGGGTTCGAAGGCGGGGCCGGACAGATGGAAGCCGCCCATGACGGCGTGGACATTTTTAATGCCTGTGGTTTCGACGGCGTAGCCGACGGTGTTGATAATACCCGAATGGGCGCAGCCGGACAGGATGACGAGGCCTTTGCCCTTGAGGTTCATGACAATGGATGTGTCGTCTTCGATAGGGTCCCATTTCTCGACGCCGTTTTCCTCACAATGAACCAGTGCCCAACCTTTTTCAAAATCCGTCAGCCGGGGAATTTCGCCCAAAAAAAGAATATCGCCGTCGAGGAGTGAGTAAGGCGTTTTCGCTTCTACAACCTTGAAGCCCGCGTCAGACAGGTTTTCTCTCGTCAATTTTGGGAAATAGATCTTGAGTTCTTCTCCGAGTTTTATGTAGCGCGGCGATTTGAACGCCCCGGGATGGATGGCGATGGGGATGTCTTTTTTCCCGATCATGGCGCCCAAGGCCGCGATGCCCCCCGTGTGGTCGCTGTGGCCGTGGGAGAGTGCCGCTGCTTCCACCTGCGTCATGTCCACGCCGATGGCCTTCGCGTTGTAGGCCGCCCCGTCTTCGGAAAAACCGAAATCAAACAGGAGGGTCCGCACCCGGTCGCCGGTTGTGGTTTTGACGACGGCGCAATAACCGTGTTCCGCCAGGATCGATTGGCGGACGCTGCCTTCCTTTAAGGCAGATGCACGGGCGATAATTTCACTGTTATCCCCGGCGGTAATTTCGATGTAGTTATCCTGCAATGTCAGGATCTCAATTTTATCGACCTCGTTGACCTTGTATGGTGCCATGGTGATTCCTCCCTATGAGTTTAAGATGGGGTCAGGTCTTGAAATATCAGTTATTCTGGAAAACTTATATTTCAAGACCTGACCCCATTGCCCTGCTCCCTATGAGTTTAATCAGAATATGAAAACCGCCGCCGCCACAACGGTTGTGTAATCATTATTTTTTACGATGCTTGATTGGGTACTGTTGCATGTCTTGACAATTTTACCGCTGATTTTGAAAAGCTCCTTTTTTTCATCCCAGCTTTCATCGACATTGAAGTCGATGCCGAGGGTGGAGGCCAGCATGGCGGCGGCGAGGTCTTCCGCGTAGTCTCCGGACTGGCGCTCCGTCTGGCCGAAGGCGTGATGTTCGCTGATATAGCCGTATGTCTTTCTGTCGGCAGGGATCGCCAGGCCGACCGAGGCGGCCAGAAGCCGCCTTGGTTCGTTGGTGCAGCACCGGCTCATGACGCAATACGTGATCTCGCCGGGGTGCAATTTTTTCAATCCTTGAGCTTTGGAAATCATGCGGCAACCCGGCGGAAAGATGCTTGACACCTGAACCAGATTGCATTTTTCAATTCCGGCGTCCCGGAGGGCCAGTTCAAATGAATGCAGTTCCTCTTTGTGGGCGCCGACTCCTTTTGTCAGAAAAATTTCACGGGGGACATAAGCAGTCAATATAGGTTTCTCCTTCGTTTATGTTTAATGATTTGCTTTAATCAAAAGCCATTTTCGTTTTCCAGACTTCCCAGACCTTGCCGACAAGATCCGGACCCGGTTTCAACGTCATCTTGCCTGGCCGCCAGCCCGACGGCGTGGCCTCCGTCCCTTTGCTCTTGCGGACATGCTGGAATGCCTGGATCTGACGGATCGATTCGCTAACGTTCCGGCCTACCGGCGGGGTGAGGACTTCAAAGCCCTGAATCACGCCGTCCGGATCGATGATAAAACGGCCCCTGGCTTCCACGCCCGCATCTTCCAGATAAACGCCGAAGACGCTGCCGACCTTGCCGCCGCCGTCGGACAGCATGGGGAAGGGAACGCCGCCTTTGACCATCTTGGAGAGTTCATGGTCGTTCCACATCTTATGGACAAAGACGCTGTCCACGCTCATGGAAAGAACCTCAACGCCGAGCTTCTTGAATTCCGGATATTTTTCGGCGACCGCCGAAATCTCCGTCGCTCAGACAAACGTAAAGTCGCCGGGGTAGAAACAGAGGACCACCCACTTTCCCAGGAATTCGGATAGTTTGACGGAAATGAACTTGCCCTTGTGATACGCCGGCGCTGCAAAATCCGGTGCTTTTTGTCCTACGGTGACCATAGCCTTGACCTCCTTGACAATGGGTTCATGGGTTTCTTTTTTGACGTCCACCTTTTCCCCGACCGGGCCGCCTGTGGGTCTTGCGCAGCCGGCCTTGATTTCCTCAGCCATAATCCGCAACCTCCTTTCCTGAAACTGACGGTTTTAAAATGTCTATAACGATCTGCCTTTTTCCATGCAGCCGATATTGCATTTACTGATGAGACATCATCTGTTTTTCTTCCCGACGGCGTAATTCCGCAGGGCTTTGTGAAATGTCTTGGCGGCCAGCAGGGCGCAGTGCTCCGAGTCTTCGGGCATGCCACCCAGGTGTTCGAGAATGGCGCTCTGGTTGATCCTGATGCATTCCCGGACCGGTTTGCCCTTGGCCATCACCGTGGCTGCCGATACGGCGGCGTGGGACGTCATACAGCCGTCAGTTGTGTAGGTAATATCCACGATCTTATCGTTTCTGATCCGGAGAAATATTTCCACCGTATCCCCGCAGGGCCCCGTTATTTTACCATAGCCATCCGGTTTTTCCAGGGTGCCGTAATTTCTCGGTTCATGTCCGTATTCTATCACTTTTTCGGAAAGACCGCCTGTGATCTTTTGCATCAGCAGATCAATCATTTCCTTTTTGATTTGCTCTTCGTCCAATGCGTGACTCCTCTTCCCTCATCGATGGCAGGCCTGTCCCTGTGCGCAGGGAGATGTCTCGCAGCGTTCTTCCCTGCCACAGCAGGTCTTGCCGCCCTGGGAGCCCATGATGCCGCCCATCCGTGCGGCCACGCCCTTCGACAGGATTTTGTGAAGATCGCCGCCGCCGCAGGACCGGCATTGCCGTTCCCGGTTCTCCTGGGCCATGCCCTCAAAAAATTCGGTAACGGCGCCGCACGACGCGCATTCATATTCATAGATAGGCATATCCCCTTTACTCCTTTCCGCTTCTTGCTTTCTTTATTCCCCGACAGGCCGGGGCTTGCCGAAAGAGGTTATATCTGTACCAAGAACCCTGACGCTCTTGCAAAAAGTCGTCACACCGGCGAATCCCGGATCGGAGTCCGGGACAGGCGGCGGGGTCCAGTGTTTTTGTAAACACTTGATCCCGCCGTGGCGGGACTGGATACCGGCTTTCGCCGGTATGACGTGACTGATAAATATTCGACTTTTTACGAAACCATCAACCTTGAATTCTGCGATTTTTAAGGAACTCATCTCCAGGTCTCAAACAACGCGGAGCAATCACGTTATTCCCGGACCATTTTTGTTCCGCATTCGGGACACGTCTGGCTGCTGCAAGGCATTCCGGCTTTATGGAGCATTTTCAATCCACAATTCGGGCAGACGCAATTGCCGCCGGCGCCCAGCCCCGGGCGCTTTACGCCGCCGAGTCCCCTGCCGGGTCCTCTCTGGTCTGAACTCCTCGGTCCGCTACCGTCTCTGTTCGGCATAAATTATATCTCCTTTTTTATCAATGGTCGCAAACATTATCGCCTGTCACGAGGGCGCCATCGAGATAATTTTTAACCAGCGCTTCGGGTGCATCTGAGGACGCCCCGACAAGGACCTGGATTCCGTTTTCCGCGAAAAGCCCCTGCGCCCGTGAACCCATGCCCCCCGCAATGATCATATTAGCGCCTTTTTCATGGAGCCAGTGGGGCAGTAACCCCGGTTCGTGGGGCGGTGGGGGGAGTTCCTCTTTTTTGATAATTTTTTTTGTTTCTGTATCGACGTCCACAAGGACGAAGGTTTCGCAGTGGCCAAAATGGGCGCACAGACGGCCGCCTTCAACGGGAATGGCGATTTTTATGGATTTCATATCACTCTCCTTTGGTTTAAGATTAACAGGGTTCACAGTAACGCTGCCGCCCTGTTCCTCTAACATGAGAATAGGGAGGACGGCCTCGGAAAACGCCTTGGCGGCCTCGGTTTCGTTGAAATGATAAACAAACGGCACGCCGTCGTCGGATGCCGTAACGATTCGGGGATCCAAGGGAATTCGTCCGAGAAAGGGCACACCCATCTCGCCCGCCATCGTCTGACCGCCGCCCTTTTTGAAGACATCGACGACATTCCCGCAGTGTGGGCAAACCATGCCGCTCATGTTTTCTATGACGCCAATAATTTTCATGTTCAATTTCCGGCAGAAGTCGATGGATTTCCGGACATCGGATAAAGATAAATCCTGAGGCGTTGTAACGATGACGGCGCCGTCGGCGTCAGGAAGGAACTGGGCAACCGACAGGGGTTCGTCACCCGTTCCCGGAGGAAAGTCGATGATAAGGTAATCCAGCTCACCCCAAGAGACATCGGTGAGCAGTTGCTTGATTACGCCGATTTTCAAAGGCCCCCGCCAGATGACGGCGGAATCTTGGTTCCCCAGCATAAATCCCAGGGACATGACTTTGATGCCATGGACATAATCCACGGGTTGCATGCCGTCTTCCGACCCTGTGAGCAGCTGCCCTTCGAGATGCAGGAGTTTCGGGATGCTGGGTCCGTGAAAATCCACATCCAGCAAGCCGACCGATTTGCCCTCCATGGCCATGGCCACGGCGATGTTGGCCGCTACGGTGCTCTTCCCGACGCCCCCCTTGCCCGACATGACCATGATCTTATGCTTGATCTTGGACATGCGTGCCTTCATTTGCTCATTCTCATCCTGCTGCTTAACAGGTTGACCGCCTGCCGTTTCGTGATTGCTGCAGGAAGCGGAGTCGCAATCACAAGAATCACTGTTTTTTTTCATACCTTTGTTTCTCCTTTAAAAAATTAATGCCGCTGATATCTTGGTCTTACCTACAGTTGGGGCAATTAGAAATCCATTTCTATAGATTCCGGATTCCCGCTTCCGAGGCTGTGTCTCAATAGACAAGTATGTCATTCCGGGTGCATGCCATGAATCTTAAAGTGTTCATATGATGCACTTTCAAGATTGACGACCTCGTAAAAAGTCGAATTCTGTCATTTCGAGGAGTCCCGCTGAAGCGGGACGACGAGAAATCTTTAATGATTTCAGGATTTCT
>JAFGHS010000187.1 GCA_016930075.1 Deltaproteobacteria bacterium | reverse complement strand
GGGGAGAAATCCTGAAATCATTAAAGATTTCTCGTCGTCCCGCTTCAGCGGGACTCCTCGAAATGACAGGATTCGACTTTTTACGAGGTCGTCACTTATTTTATCGACTTAAATTCCGAGAGGATGTCCCCTTCTATGCCCTACAATATGGGTATCGGGGGAATCCTCAAAATTCTCAGATTTCCCCCGCATCAGACGATCTTTTCTCTTACTCCCATTGTGCCGCGCTGCCCCCAGGGTAAAATCTTCAGGGCATTTACTTGTGTCTTACGTCTGTTGAGTGGGGGCATCTCTTTCCAGCATTTCCCCGATGAGCTGGGCGGTTTTGCCGACGAGGATCCAGCAATTAACGGGTTTGTCGCTGTTTCGGTATTCTTCAACCTGTTTTTCATCCTTCCAATCCACCCCGGTGATGTCCCGGCAGAAGATGCAACCTTTTGCAAGGTCTTCTTTGAAGCGCTTCAGAAACTCCTCCGTATAAGCCTGAATCGTCGTATCATCCCCCGGCTTGCCGTGGACGCCGCCGTATTTCAAGCCGAAAGACGCTATCCCGCCGACGATGGCGCCGCAGGTTTCCCCATTGGAGCCCAAACCGCCGCCGAAGGCCCCCATGGCCCTCATTAAACCGTCGTTATCTACGCCCAGTTTTTCCTGCCCGACCGCAAGAACGGCCTGGCTTCAATGCAATCCGTCCATCAGCAATTGTCTGGCTTTTTTCTTCATTTCATCCGGTGTCATTTTTACTCTCCTTTTTTTAATATGAATTAAGCGTTTTTAAGTTCTTTCAAAAATCGTGGCGGGCGCCATACCGCCGCCGGTACAGAGCGAAACCAGAGCGTAACGCCCTTTCCTCCGCCTCAGTTCGTTAATGGCCGTCACCGCGAGCCGACAGCCCGAATTGCCGACGGGATGACCCAGGGCCAGGGCGCTGCCGTTGACGTTGAGTTTTTCAGGATCGGCATGGGTTTCTGCGAGCCAGGCCAGGGGCACAGGGGCAAAGGCCTCGTTGATTTCAAAGATGTCGATGTCGCTTAAGGCAAGACCGGCTTTCTTCAATACTTTCGGCGTGACATAGATAGGTCCCGTCAGCATCAGTTTGGGATCGGAGCCGATAACGGCATTGGCGACGATGCGGGCCAGGGGTTCCAGTTTGAGTTCCTTCATCTTCTGTCCGCTCATGAGAATCACGGCGGAGGAGCCGTCGGTAATCGTGCTCGATATGCCGGCCGTGATAAATTTGGTGTTCGGCAATACCTTCAGCTTGTTCAGGGTTTCATGGCTCGTATCAGGCCGGATGGTTTCGTCCGTGTCCCTGACGATTTCGTTTCCTTCCTTGTCGACGCCCCGCATCGGCAGGATTTCGTTTTTAAAATACCCTTTGACGGTTGCCTCGTGGGCCTTCCGGTGGCTCCCGATAGCGAATTCCTGGCATTCTTCACGCGTGATGCCCCATTTATCGGCGATCATCTGAGCGCCTAAGATCTGATCGGCCATACCGTATTTACTGGTATAAAATTCCCCGAAGGGATTTCCCATGGGCTTGCCGTTGAAAAGGGTGCCGTTAAGGTCGGAAAACATGGTGTATTTCGACATAAATTCGCAACCGCTGGCAATGACGACGTCCATGACGCCGGAGGCGATCATGCCGTATCCGAACTGAATGGCCGTAAGGCTGCTGCCGCACTGCCGGTTGACGGAGACGCCGGGCACGGTGTCAGGGATCTTTGAGGCGAGCAGGCCCATGCGGGCCAGGGTGAAGCCCTGTTCGCCTACCTGATAGACGGCGCCCGTAATCACATCGTCCACAATGGCCGGATCGAGATCAATCCGGCGCATCACTTCATCGAGAACGGCGCCGAGGAGTTCCGGGGCTATCCAGTTTCTGAGGTAGCCGTTTTGCTTGCCGATAGGTGTTCTGGCCGCACTGACAATATATACGTCATCCATAAATGCCTCCTTTTAATGGGGTCAGGTCTACACTCTTGACACCGCCTCAGGCGGCGTCAAGAGTGTAGACCTGACCCCTGATATATTACGGCGTAATGTAATATTTAAGGGAAAATTTATCAAGGAGTAAAGTAAGGAAGCCTATTGCCGATGAAGGTCGAAAACAGCGATGAGGGTATTTGCGGCTTTCGACAGTCCGGTAAAAAAAGCTGTTGATGAATGTGTTGCGTGTTTATGCTTTTTTCTCGAGACGCAATTTATCCATATTTTCCGTGTTCGGTAAGGGATAGTTTCCCGAATAACAGGCCAGACAAAAATTATCCATCGGCATGCCGGTTGCCGCAATCATACCTTCCAGCGTCAGATAATGGAGTGAGTTAAGGCCGATGAATTTCGCGATGGCCTGTTCATCTTCCTTCTGGGCGGCGACCAGCTCGCCCTTGGAGGAAAAGTCGATGCCGTAGGGACAGGGATGGCGGGTTGGGGGGCAACTGACGACCATGTGGATTTCTTTCGCCCCGGACTCACGGAGATGCTTGACGCGGTTGCGGCTCGTTGTGCCCCGGATGATGGAATCTTCCACGATGAGGACGCGCTTGCCGGTCAGAAGCTCTTTCACGGGGTTCAATTTGACGCGGACGCCGAAATCGCGCATGGGCTGCGTGGGCTGGATAAAGGTACGGCCGATATAATGGTTCCGGATCATGCCCATTTCAAAGGGGATGCCCCGTTCTTCGGCATAGCCCAAGGCGGCGTAATTGCCCGAATCGGGAAAGGGCATGACAAAATCGACATCGGGGGCATACTCCTTCGCCAGTTGATGCCCGAATCTTTTGCGGCAGAGATAAACGTTTTGCCCGAATACCCGGCTGTCGGGACGGGCAAAGTAGACCAGCTCGAAGATGCAGTGGGCCGGCGTCGCTTTGGCAAAGGGCGTAATGCTGCGGAGCCCCTTGTCATCGATGATGATGATCTCTCCCGGTTTGACGTCGCGGATGTATTCGGCGCCGATAAGATCGAAGGCGCAGGTTTCGGACGCCACGACCCAGCCGCCGTTCAGACGTCCCAGGGCCAGGGGGCGGAAGCCGCGGGGATCGCGGACGGCAATGATGCTGTTGCGGGTCAGCATGACGATGCTGAAGGCCCCTTCCACCTGGGAAAAAGCCCTCGTCAAGGCATCTTCCAGGGGGCCCCTGAAATAGGGCGCCATGAGATGAACGATGACCTCGCTGTCCATGGTGGATTGAAATATGGATCCGCAATCTTCAAGCCGGTTGCGCAGCATCAGGGAGTTTATAATATTGCCGTTGTGGGCCAGGGCATAGTACTCGTCGCCGTGATGGACGAGAAAGGGCTGGGCATTGGACAGGGTGGACGATCCGGTCGTGGAATACCGGACATGCCCGACGGCCAGATGACCGGGTAATTTTGCAAACGTTTCTTCGTGGAACGTCTCGGAAACCAGTCCCATAGCCTTATGCTCCCGAACGTTGTCACCGTCGCTGGTAATGATCCCGGCGCTTTCCTGGCCGCGATGCTGGAGGGCAAATAAGCCGAAGTAAGCAACCCGTGCGGCTTCGGAATTGCCGTAAACGGCGAAGATGCCGCATTCTTCGCGGGGGCGGCCGGTTTCGGCATGACCGGAATTCCGCCTGTGCGGGAATGCCGGAGGGGATGGCGGGCATATCGGTCGGGATGGCGTCAACGGCATCGGTTTTCGTGGAAACGACGAATCGCTTTTCATAGGAGTTCCTTATGGTATTCCTGGAGCGGCATGACCTGCCACGCTTCTTTCTGCAACGCTGAAATGGCCTCGGCGATGGCGCCGGCGCCGGCAATGGTGGTTGCATAGAGAATATTATAGACGAGGGCGCTCCGGCGGATTTGATAGGCGTCCAGGGTGGCGCGCCTGCCCGTGCTCGTATTGATGACCAGTTGTATTTCGCTGTTCTTGATAAAGTCCACCGCGTGAGGCCGGCCTTCACTGACTTTGTATATCGCTTCCGCTTCGACGCCGTGGCCCTTCAGATAAGCCGCTGTCCCGGCTGTGGCCAGGATGCGGAAACCCATATGATGGAACGTTTTCGCCACGGGCAGGATGCGCTCTTTATGGCGGTCCTGGACGCTGATGAAAATGCCCCCCGCCGTGGGAAGGCGAAAGCCGGCTGCCATTTGGGCTTTTGCAAAGGCCAGGCCGAAGGACCGGTCGATGCCCATGACCTCGCCGGTGGATTTCATCTCCGGACCCAGAAGAATATCGACATTGGGGAACCGGCTGAAAGGGAAAACCGCTTCCTTGACGGCCATATGCCTGGGGCGAACGCTTTTTGTGAATCCCAGGTCTTTCAAAGTGCGTCCGAGCATGATCTTGGCGGCCAGCTTCGCCAGGGGAACGCCGATGGCCTTGCTGACGAAGGGGACGGTGCGGGAGGCGCGGGGATTGACTTCCAGGACATAAAGTACGCCGTCTTTGACGGCATACTGGATATTCATAAGGCCGACGACGCCAAGCTCACGGGCGATCATTTTGGTCTGTTGTTCGATGAGCGAAAGAAGCTCTGCGGAAAAAGACATGGTGGGCAGGACGCAGGCGCTGTCGCCGGAATGGATGCCCGCCTCTTCGATGTGCTCCATGATTCCGCCGATGACGGTCTCGCGCCCGTCGCTGATGGCGTCCACGTCCACTTCAATGGCGTCTTCCAGAAATTTGTCGATGAGGACGGGATGGCCCGACGAGACTTCGAGGGCCTGTTCCGTAAACATCCGCATGGCGTCGCTGTCGTAGCAGATTTTCATAGAGCGTCCGCCCAGGACATAGGACGGCCTGACGAGGACGGGGTAGCCGATCCGCTGAGCCGCCCGGACGGCGTCTTCGACATTCAGGGCCGTGTCATTTTCCGGCTGGTTTAATTTCAACCGGTTGACGATCTCCTGGAAGCGCTCCCGGTCTTCCGCCCGGTCGATGGCGTCGGGAGACGTTCCGAGAATCGTCACGCCCGCCTTCTCCAGACCCCGTGCGAGATTGAGGGGCGTCTGACCTCCGAACTGGACAATGACGCCTTCGGGATTTTCCGTTTTGACGATGTGCAGGACGTCTTCCAGGGTCACAGGTTCAAAAAACAGTTTATCCGACGTGTCATAATCCGTGCTCACCGTTTCGGGGTTCGAGTTGACCATGATGCTTTCGTACCCCTCTTCCCTGAGGGCAAAAGAGGCGTGGACGCAGCAGTAGTCGAACTCGATGCCCTGGCCGATGCGGTTCGGCCCGCCGCCGAGGATGACGACTTTGGGTTTGTCCGACGGCCGTGCCTCGCTTTCCGTCTCGTAGGTTGAATAGTAGTAGGGCGTATAGGCTTCGAATTCGGCGGCGCATGTATCGACGAGCTTGTAGACGGGCAGGATGTTCTCGCGGAAGCGCCACGTCCGGATGTCTTCCTCCGTTTTGCCCCAGATTTCCCCGAGACGCCGGTCGGAAAAGCCCAGACCTTTGGCTTCATGGAGCAGTTCGACGGAAGGCGGCTCATGGTGCAGGATTTCTTCCGCCTCGACGATAGACTCAATCTGATGGAGAAACCAGGGATCGATCTTCGTCATTTCATAAATTTGATCAACGCTCATGCCATACCGGAGCGCCGTGGCCACATAGAAAAGGCGCAGCGAATTGGGTTTTTGAAGTTTTGCTCTGATGATTTCCCGCGGACTGAACGTGTCGAAAGGCAGGGCGGCGGCAAGGCCGAAGCGGCCGATTTCCAGGGACCGGACGGCCTTTTGCAACGCTTCCTTGAAGGTCCTGCCGATGGCCATTGTCTCGCCCACCGACTTCATGGATGTCGTGAGAAAATCTTCCGTCTCCGGAAATTTTTCAAAGGTCCAGCGGGGGATCTTGACGACGCAGTAGTCGATGGTCGGCTCGAAAGACGCCATCGTTTCCTTGGTGATGTCGTTGGGAATCTCGTCGAGGGTGTAACCCACGGCCAGTTTTGCGGCGATCTTGGCAATGGGGAAGCCCGTCGCCTTGGAGGCCAGGGCGGAGGAGCGGGAGACGCGGGGGTTCATCTCGATGACGATCATTTCCCCCGTCTTCGGATGGACGGCGAACTGGACGTTGGAGCCGCCTGTTTCGACGCCGATTTCCCGCATGACGGCGATGGCCGCATCGCGCATCTTCTGGTATTCCACGTCCGTCAGGGTCTGGGCCGGCGCCACGGTGACGGATTCGCCCGTGTGGACGCCCATGGGGTCAAGGTTTTCGATAGAGCAGATGATGACGCAGTTGTCCGCTTTATCGCGCATGACCTCCAGCTCGTATTCCTTCCAGCCCAGGGCCGACTCCTCCAGCATGATTTCATGGATCATGCTCGCGTCGAGGCCGGATTTGGCGATCTCCGCCAACTCTTCCCGGTTGTAGGCGACGCCGCTTCCCGTCCCGCCCAGGGTAAAGGAAGGCCGGCAGACAACGGGAAAACCGATATCCGAGGCAATAGTGAAAACATCCTCCATGGAGCGCGCAAAACCGCTCCGGGGAACCCGCAGACCGATGTTCTCCATAGCCCGGCGGAATTTGCCGCGGTCCTCCGCCTTATGGATGACGTCGAGGGTGGCGCCGATCATCTCGCAGCCGTATTTTGCAAGGACGCCGTTTTCCGCCACGGCCACGGCCGTATTGAGGCCCGTCTGGCCGCCGAGGGTGGGGAGCAGGGCCTGGGGCCGTTCGCGGGCGATGATCTTTTCCACCGCCTCCGGCGTGATGGGCTCGATGTAGGTCCGGTCCGCCATGTCGGGGTCCGTCATGATCGTCGCCGGATTGCTGTTGATGAGGACGACCTCGTAGCCCTCTTCCCGAAGAGACTTGCAGGCCTGGGCGCCGGAATAGTCGAATTCGCAGGCCTGGCTGATGATGATGGGGCCGGAGCCGATGATCAAAATTTTCCTGATGTCTGTTCGCTTGGGCATTCCTACTCCCACTCGATGGTGCTGGGCGGCTTTGTGCTGATGTCGTACACCACGCGGTTGATCCCGCGCACCTCGTTGATCATCCGGTTGCTGATCTTTGCCAGAAGGTCCTGGGGGAGCCTTGCCCAGTCAGCCGTCATGGCATCTTCGCTGGTGACGGCGCGGACGGCCACGATATTTTCATAGGTCCGCCGGTCGCCCATAATCCCTACGCTTTTCAAAGGCAGCAGGATGGTGAAGGACTGCCATAGTTTGCGGTAAAGCCGGGCCGCCCGGATCTCTTCGAGGAGGATCGTATCGGCCTGGCGCAGGACGTTGAGCCTCTGCCGCGTGACTTCGCCGATGATCCGGACGGCGAGCCCCGGACCGGGGAAAGGCTGCCGCCAGATGAGATCGTCGGGGAGCCCCAGTTCTTTCCCTAAAAGCCGGACTTCGTCCTTGAAAAGGTGTTTGAGCGGCTCGATGAGTTTCAGGTTCATTTTTTTCGGGAGGCCCCCGACGTTGTGATGCGACTTGATGACGGCGCTGGGGCCGCCGAAGGCCGACCGGGATTCGATGAGATCGGGATAGAGGGTGCCCTGGGCAAGGAAGTTCACCCCTTTGATCCGATGGGCCTCCTGTTCAAAAATCTTGATAAAGGTGCGTCCGATGATCTTCCTTTTCTTTTCCGGATCGATGACGCCTTTGAGACCGTCGAGAAAAACTTTCGTCGCATCGACAAAACGGACATTGACGTGCAGGTTTTCCCGGAAGAGCTCCAGGACCCGTTTGGCTTCATCCTGCCTGAGAACGCCGTTATCGACAAAGACGCAGGTCAGACGGTTCCCGACGGCCTGATGAAGGAGGACGGCCGCTACGGATGAATCGACGCCGCCGGAGAGTCCGAGGATGATCTTCCCGTCGCCCACTTCTGCGCGGATGTCGGCAATCGCATCCTTGGCAAAGGATTTCATGGTCCAGTCTTTCTTGCAGCGGCAGATGTTGAAGATGAAGTTCTCGAGCATCTTTTTCCCATCCGTCGTATGGACGACTTCCGGGTGAAACTGAAGGGCATAAAACCGCCGGACGGCATCTTCCGCAGCGGCGATAGCCGTGTTGTCGGTGGAGGCTGTGACCGTAAACCCCTTAGGCAGTTTGCCGACGGCGTCTCCGTGGCTCATCCAGCAGCGCGTCTTTCTGTCGATCCCTGTAAAAATGCCGCCGGCTGCCTTTTTTATTTCAAGCTCCGCGAGGCCATATTCCCTTTTTTTCGCCCCGATGACTGTTCCCCCCAGAGCGTCGATCATGAAATGCAACCCATAGCAGATGCCCAGAACAGGAATGCCGAGATCAAAGATGCCCTTGGCGACGCGGGGGCTTTTCGGTTCGTAGATGCTCGACGGGCCGCCGGAGAGGATAATGCCTTCCGGGTTGATGGCCCTGATTTCATTGAGGGGGATGTCCGGGGGCTCGATCCGGCAGTAGACGCTGTGCTCCCGGACGCGCCGGGCGATGAGCTGGTTGTACTGAGAGCCGAAATCGATGATGAGAATCATGACTTTTTCCTCTTTTCCTTTTCCATGATTTGCACAAACCGGTCGAACAGATACACGGCGTCGTTGGGGCCCGGCGCCGCCTCCGGGTGGAACTGGACGCTGAAGGCGGGAAGAGATTCATCCCGGAAGCCCTCCGACGTCCGGTCGTTGAGATTGTCGTGGGTTTTGACCAATGACGGCGGGACCGATTCGGGCAGAACGACAAAGCCGTGGTTCTGGGACGTGATTTCAATCCGCCCGGTCAATTGATTTTTGACGGGCTGATTGACGCCGTGATGGCCGAATTTCAGTTTGGCCGTCTTGCCACCCACGGCTTGTCCCAGGATCTGGTGTCCCAGACAGATGCCGAAGAGGGGAACCTTGCCGAGAAGCCCGCGCGCCGTCTCGACAATATACGGCAAAGCCGCCGGATCGCCGGGTCCGTTGGATAAGAGAACACCGTCGGGTTTGCAGGCAAGGATGTCCGCCGCCGTTGTCGCTGCCGGCAGAACGATGACATCGCAGCCCCTCGAGTCGAGATGCCGCAAGATATTGTACTTAACGCCGCAATCCAGGACGCAGACGCGCAAGGCCGCATCGGTTTCTTTTTTTGCCCACCCGTAGGGTTCCCCGCAGGTCACTTCCTTTACGAGGTCCCGGCCCACCAGGCCCGGATAGGCCCGGACGCGTTCAAGCAGCGATGCAATATCGGCCGACGCCGTCGTCAGAATGCCCCGCATGGCCCCCGCAAGCCTGATGCGCCGCGTCAGTGCGCGGGTGTCGATGCCTTCCACGCCGAGCTTGCCGCGGGACTCCAGGAAATCTTTGAGTGTTTGCCGGCTCCGCCAGTTGCTCGGATGTTCCCCGTATTCCCGGCAGATGAAGCCTTCCAGGTGCACGCCGGCCGATTCCATGTCTTCCGGATTGCAGCCGTAATTGCCGATCAGAGGGTACGTCATGACAACGATTTGCCCTTTGTAGGAGGGGTCCGTGATGATCTCCTGATACCCCGTCATGCCCGTGTTGAAGACGACCTCTCCCAGCGCCTCGCCCCCACCGGCAAAGGCGCTTCCCGGATAGACGCTGCCGTCTTCCAGGACCAGCAAGGCTTTCTGTGCTCTATTCAGCAATGACATTAAAAGGTATTCCTCAATAAATATGCGGCATCCGGGTGGGGACTATTTCCATACCGAAAAAGAGTATCAGGCCGAGGCGGTGAATGAAATCGTTTGCAGCCGGATATAAACGGCACCCTTATGCAAGTTTCGCAAGAGGGTGCCGCCTTCTATCTTCTTTTT
>JAFGHS010000186.1 GCA_016930075.1 Deltaproteobacteria bacterium | reverse complement strand
TTTTGTGAATAGGAAGTAAATGAAAAACCAAAGAGGGGACAATCAAATCGCTGCTATCGGGGGATATTCAAAGCGGTGCCCATACTTCGTCTCAGAATCAGGCCTTTAATGCTCTTTTATTCCTGTTTCGAAACATCCTGAAAAAAGATTTTGGTAAAATTGACGGCGTTGTACGCGCAAAAAGGAAACCGTATATCCCCGTAGTCTTATCCAGGGAGGAAATAGATAATATCATTAAAATATTGCCATATCCTTACAACCTTATGGCGAAGCTGCTTTACGGCTGCGGCCTTCGTTTGTTTGAGTGTCTGAATCTCAGGGTCCATAACTTCAATTTCGACGCGGGCATTCTGACGATCCATGACGGTAAAGGGCAGAAGGACAGAACTGTTCCTATACCGGAGACCATAAAACCGGAACTCTTAGCCCATCTTGAACGGGTTAAAAAACTGCACCAAAGAGATTTAGCGGATGGGTATGCAGGGGTCTTTATGATAAATCAGTTGGAGAAAAAATATAAGAATGCCGGCAAAGAGCTTATCTGGCAGTGGTTTTTCCCGGCCAAGGCACTGACTTATGTTCCGGATGCCGATGAATTCAGACGCTATCACCATCACGAAACCCATATTCAAAAAGCGATAAAAAAGGCGGTTAACAAAGCCCAACTTACTAAAAGAGCTTCGGCCCACACCTTTCGTCACAGCTTCGCAACCCACCTTCTTCAGGCAAATTATGACATAAGGACGATTCAGGAATTGCTCGGCCATAGTGATGTAAGAACGACCATGGTGTACACCCACACGATCAAGAGCAAAACCATCAAAGAAATAAAGAGTCCGCTTGATTTTTAGGGAAAAAGGGAAAAATGTGACATCCATGCCAAGAACATCATGCATTGTTGTCGCCGACTGCCCGCATCATGTAATCCAGAGAGGTCATAACAGGCAAACCGTCTTTGCTTCGGACAATGATTATCTGTATTACCTTATATCTCTGAAGCAAGGAAGCCATTCCTCATCAATCCATCATCGTTTTTTTGCTTGATCATTTTGATGAATGATGCAAGATTACCAGCCGTTATCCCTGCTTTAGAAATGGCCGGCACAGGATGCTTGAATATGAACGGAGGATCCGATGGGAAATAAATCTGTCCCCTTTTTGGAATACCGGATAGAAAAAGACACGATGGGTGAGGTGCAGGTTCCTGCCGATGTTTACTGGGGGGCTCAAACGCAGCGGTCGAAGGATAATTTCAAAATCGGTGGCCAACGGATGCCGCAGGAAATTATTGCGGCCTTTGCCTATCTGAAAAAAGCGGCGGCCCATGCCAACTGCGAACTGGGTGTTCTATCGGCAGAGAAGCGCGATCTCATTTCTCAGGTCTGTGACGAAATTTTATCAGGGGCATTGGACGATCAATTTCCCCTCGTCGTCTGGCAGACCGGTTCGGGGACCCAGAGCAACATGAACGTCAATGAGGTCATTTCAAACCGGTCGCATGTCTTGCAGGGGCATAAACTGGGCGAGGGGAAGCCTGCCGTGCATCCCAACGACGACGTCAATCAGTCGCAATCGTCCAATGATACCTTTCCCACGGCCATGCATATCGCCGCTTATAAAATCCTGGTTGAAAAGACAGTTCCGGGCATCGAAAAACTGCGAAACACATTGCACGAAAAATCACAGCAGTTTATGGGCATTGTCAAAATCGGCCGGACCCACTGGATGGATGCTACGCCCCTGACCCTGGGGCAGGAATTTTCCGGTTATGTTTCCCAACTGGATCACGGCATGCGGGCCATCAAAAACAGCTATGCCCATTTGTCGGAAATCGCCCTGGGCGGCACGGCCGTCGGGACGGGAATTAATACGCCCAAGGGCTATGCGGAACGGGTTGCGGCAAAAATCGCCCTGTTTACGGGGCTTCCTTTCATCACTGGCGAGAACAAATTCGAGGGGCTGGCCGGTCATGACGCCCTGGTTGAGGCGTCCGGCGCTTTAAAGACCGTGGCAGTCAGCCTCATGAAAATCGCCAACGACATTCGGGTGATGGCTTCCGGCCCCCGGAGCGGCATCGGCGAGATCATCATTCCCGAAAACGAACCGGGGTCGTCCATCATGCCGGGGAAGGTCAATCCGACGCAGGTGGAAGCCCTCACCATGGCCTGCTGCCAGGTCATCGGCAATGACCTGGCGATTACTCTGGGCGGCGCCAGCGGCCATTTCGAGCTGAATGTCTACAAGCCCCTCATTATTTTTAATTTCCTGATGTCTGCGCGCCTCATCGGCGATGCCTGCGTTTCATTTACCGATCATTGTGCAAACGGCATCAAACCCAATGATCCCGTCATTCAGCGCCATCTGGAAAACTCCCTCATGCTCGTGACGGCTTTGAATACGCATATCGGCTATGAAAAGGCGGCGCAGATTGCCAAGAAAGCCCATAAGGAAAACAAGACCCTTCGTCAGGCAGCCCTTGAACTCGGCTATGTCACGGATGAACAGTTTTCCCAATGGGTGGATCCCCAAAAAATGATCGGCGCATAAATAAATTCAAGATATTAAGGCCACTGTTTACCGAACTGATTCAGATATACGAATTCGGAAACGTCTTTCCGTTTCGGACCTTCCTTTGCCGCCACGGCCGGCCTGCCTATGGGAATGACGGCGACGACTTCATAGCCTTCAGGGACGGCAACGACTTTCTTGCAGGCGTCCTGGTTCATTAAACCGACCACCACGGTCCCTAAACCCATGTCGTGGGCTTTGAGGCATAAAGTCTGGGCGGCGATGCCCAAATCGAACATATACCAGTTGGCAAGCGGGGTTGCTTCTTTCCCGTCGTAGCAGCCGGAGGCGCCGGTCTTGGCGCAGGCGACGATCAGGGCCGATGCCGCCAGGGAGCATCTTGTCGCCGGATTCTTTTCCGCATAGGTTCCTGTGATCTGTTCAATCAATGCCTTGTCGCGCACAACAATAAATTCCCAGACCTGCGTATTGGCCCAGGACGGCGACCAGCGCACGGCCTCGAATATCTGCCGCAGTTCTTCGTCCGTCACGGCATCTTCCGTAAATCTTCTGACGCTCCGCCTTGTTAATATCGCTTCTTGCAGTTCCATAGATGATCCTCCTCGGATGACTTTATTTGGATGCGCATAAAATAATATACTGCATGAGAAAATGCATCAGTTATTTTTCCTTCAGGGCAAAAGCAATTTGTAAATTTCTCTTAGCCTTTGACAACGGCGGCCTGCCGACTACTTTACTGACGGTTTTTTAATTTCGAATACGGTCGGCCATAATTTACCCGTGACAAAAACCCGGTCGGCTTTTGGGTCATAGGCAATGCCGTTGAGGACGTCGATTTGATATTTGGGGTCCAGCTTTTGGAATAATGCATTCATGTCGAGCCATCCCAGAACCTTGCCGGTTTCCGGAGAAATCCGGCAGATGGCGTTTTTCATATAAATATTTGCCCAGATTTCGCCCCGTATGAATTCCAGTTCATTGATGCCGTCAACAGGCTTATCGCCGTCGCGCACCTGGATTATTCTTGATGTGCTGAAGGAATCGGGGGTGCGGAAGGTAATGACGGAAGTTCCGTTGCTCATGATCAGATGTTTGCCGTCTGTCGTCAGCCCCCATCCTTCGCCGCGATATTTGAATCGGCCGATTTGTTTGAGCGTATCCGGATTATATATAAAACCGGTTTCGTTTTGGTAAGTCAGTTGATAGATTTTCGCTCCCAGGATAGCGATTCCTTCACCGAAATACTGCACGGGAAGCCGGACGGCTTTGACGGTTTTTCCCGTTCTCAGCGCCTTTTTGCGCAGGGTGGATTGACCGTACAGGCCCGTCGATTCGTAAAGACAGCCCTGATGAAAAACCAGTCCCTGGGTAAATGCCCCCGGATCATGGGGAAACGTGTTCAGGACAACGGCCTTTTCGATGGGTGCTGCGGTTGTCGAGACGGGTGAATAACGGGCAGGTTCCTCCAAAAGGTTCCCCGCAAAAGCAATGCCCGGATACAACACGGGCAGGATAAAGGATAGTCCGGTGATGATTGCGGTCAAAAGACGGGTATTTCTTTTACTGATCTTTAAATGTCTGAGGCCTGGAATATTATTATTCATGCTCATGGGGCATTACATCATAAGAATGCTTTTTAGGTGGGCCGAGTTTAGGGGCTGCATCCCTCTGTGTCAAGAATATTTAATAGAATAATCACCCTTTCTCGTCCGTCCGGCGTTATGGACTTGAATTTTTTTAACGAATCGGTTATCAACGAAGCAATTTCCCTGTTTATCCTTGGAAAACAGGGATGACTAAATTGCCCCCCTTAGGATGAGGAAAAGACGTGTCAGATATCAATCCGTGCATGAAACACCAGGTCGTGCGCAAGGCCGTGCGTGAATTTGCAGAAGCGGAAATCGGCCCCATCGCTCATGATGTTGACCGGGATGCGCGATTTCCCTGGGAAGTCGTCGAGAAAATGCGGCCCCTCAATTTCTTTGGGCTCCAGACGCCCAAGGAATACGGCGGCGCAGACCTGGACACCATCAGTTATGCCATCGTCATCGAAGAAATATCCCGGATCAGCGCCGCCGTCGGTCTTTGTCTGACGGTACACAACAGTGTGGGCATCTATCCCATCGTCCGCTTCGGAACCCGGGAGCAGAAACAGCGTTTTCTTCCGGGGCTTGCATCCGGGGAACGCATCGGCGGCTTCTGCCTGACGGAGGCCAATGCCGGGTCCGATGCCGGCGGCGTGGAGACCCACGCCATAAAAGACGGGGATTCGTATATTTTAAACGGCACAAAGATCTTTGTCTCCAACGGAGGCGTCTGCACGACGCCGTTGATTTTTGCCACCGTGAACCCGATCGATGTCCGGAAAGGATTCAGCGTCTTTATTGTTGAAAAAGAAACCCCCGGTTTTTCCGTGGGCGAGATCGAAGACCTCTGCGGCATGCGCGCCAATCCTGTTTCCTCCTTATTTTTTGAGGACTGCCGCGTGCCTGCGGTGAATCTTCTGGGGCGACCCGGCGAGGGTTTAAAGATCGGCCTCAATGCCCTCGATACGGGCCGGCTCGGCATTGCCGCACAGGCCCTGGGGATTGCCCAGGCGGCCTTCGAAACATCGGTCAAATTCGCCAGGGAACGCCACCAGTTCGGACAGCCCATCGCCGCCAATCAAACGATCCAGAATTATCTTGCCGATATGGCGACGGAAATTGCCGCCGCACGCTTGTTGCTTTATCGGGGCTGCGCCTTGAAAGACGAAGGAAAACCCTTCTCCGCCGAGGCTGCCATGGCAAAGCTTTACTGTTCGGGTTTGGCCATGCGGGTTTGTACAACGGCTGTGCAGATTCACGGCGGCTACGGCTACAGCAAGGAATATGACGTAGAGCGGTATTTCCGGGATGCCAAGGTAACGGAGATTTATGAAGGAACAAGCGAGATACAGCGCATGGTTATTGCCCGTTCCGTTCTTTCGGCGCCTGCGTAGTAATCGTTCAGGAGAAAACAGATGGAGTTGGTTGTTTGCATCAAACAGGTCCCCATGGTTTCGGAGCTTCCTTGGGACCCTGCAACGGGAACCTTGAAGCGGGAACTGGCCGAGGGCATGATGAATCCCGCCTGCCGGCATGCCCTGGAGGCCGCTTTGCAGCTCAAAGCCCGGCAAGGGGGCCGCATTACCGCCGTAACGATGGGGCCGCCCATGGCCGAGGAAGTTCTGCGCCAGGCCTTGGCCCTGGGCGCCGATGAAGGGCTTTTGCTTTCCGACCCCGCTATGGCGGGCGCCGACACCTTTATCACATCTCGCATATTAGCGAAAGCCGTCAAGCAATGCCGCCCGGATTTTGATTTGATTCTCTGCGGTTGCTACACCAGTGACAGCGAAACGGCCCAGGTGGGCCCGCAACTGGCGGAGGAATTGGACCTGCCTTCAGCGGCCTTTGTCGAGGAAATCGATATGAAGAAGAATCGCCTAATTGTCAGTCGATTTTCCGATGGTTTTATTGAAACCCTCGAAATGAAGTTGCCGGGCCTTGTCACGGTATCGACGCAATGCTATACGCCCCGCTATTTTTCCCTGGCCGGCATCGAAGCAGCCTTCCCTGACGGCGCGCCCATACGGACGGTAAGGGCCGGCGACCTCGGTCTAGATCCCGAATCAATCGGCGTTCATGCCTCACCAACCCGCATCCTTAAAGTATATGCCGCCGGCGCCGACAAGGAGAACATCGTCCTTCGCGGCGCCCCGAAGCAGATCGTCGATCATTTGCTGAATCGGTTCGGAGACCGGATCGGCGGGGCGATGGGGAAGGACATAAAGAAAAACAGGAATTGACAAAGATGAATCGGAAAAACGAGATTTGGGTTTTCGGCGATTATCGGAATTATTTCCAGAACCGGGTGACCCTCCAGTTGATCGGCAGGGCTGTCGAACTGGCCAAAGAGATCAAGGCAACGGTGTGCGCCGTCGTTATGGGCCATGACCTGGATGAGTGGATCGGCGAATATATGGCCCACGGCGCCCGCCGGGTCTATGTGGTCGAGGACCCATCGCTGAAGGAATATGATGCAGAGACATACGCGCATCTGACGGCCCGTCTCGCGGCAGCCCATTCCCCGGAGATCCTTCTTGTCGGGGCCACATCGTTCGGCCGGGAATTTGCCCCCCGCGTTGCCAAGCGTCTCAACACCGGTCTGACGGCAGATTGCGTCGGTCTGGCCATTAATAGCGACGGCCTTCTGGTTCAGACGGCGCCGTCCTTCGGCGGCAATCTCCTGGCGGATATTGTCACACCCCAGCAGCGCCCCCAGATGGCGACGGTCCGCCCCGGCATCTTCAAAGAAATTCCCCACAACTATGAAGCGAAAGGCGAGGTCATCCGCATTCCTTTACCGAAAGATATTCCGGCAAGACGCATCCGCCTCATCAAATCGGTGCGCCAGACCCAGAAGCCGCAAAAGATCGAGGATGCGGCCATTGTGATTTGCAGCGGCCGCGGCATCGGCACCCAAAAAAAATTCAACAGCCTTTACGAACTGGCGGAGCTGACGGATGCCGAAGTCGGGGCGACGCGGCCCCTGGTCTATGCCGGTTGGGCGGATCATGAAGATCTCGTAGGGCAGGCAGGCAAGAATATCCGGCCCAAAATCCTCTTTTCCTTTGGCGTCAGCGGCGCTATTCAGCACACGGCCGCCATCAGCGGCGCCGAGTTCATCATTGCCGTCAACAAAAACCCCCAGGCGCCGATGATGAAAATGGCCGACGTGGCCATTTGCGCCGACGCCGGCCAGGTCTGTGCGGCCCTTATCCGTGAACTGAAGAAGCGCATCCGGTAGCGCCGACCGACAGCGAGAGCGGGCAGTTTAATCCATTTTCGTGCAGGAGATTCAATAACATCAACGCCCGATGTTGAGCAGTCGGGCAAATGCCTTGCCGAGAACGATTTCCTTTTCCGCTTCGGTAAATGATATCTCCGGGCATGACGTAAGATCCGGTGCCCGGATGGCCTGCACCCAGCTTTTGAGGGGATAAATCGCGCTGTGCAGGGCCCCATCCGATCCAAAGAAGACCCGCCAGGGGCCGACTTCATCGATAACCCTTCTTAACATGATGTAAAACTCTTGCGGGAACTGCGTAAAGGTGAGCTGCCAGGCGGAGAAGTCGAAGTAGATGTTGGGTTTCATGCCGGCGATATCCAAGGCCTCCCGCCACATGGTAAACCCTGTATGGGCCATGATGATGGGTAGATCCGGAAAATCTGCCGCCATGTCATCGACGTTCATCGGCCGGGTGAAACGGCTTTTGAGCGGGGCATTAATCGCACCGGTGTGGATGATGACGGGCATGCGATACTCAAGGCACTTTTCATACAGAGGATAGCAAATTTCATCGTAGGGATAAAATCCCGTGGCGGGATGAATCTTGAGGCCCTTCATACCCCAATCCTCCACGGCCCGCGAGAACATCTCAACCGCCTGCGGTCTGCGGGGGTCAATGGCAAAGAAGGGGATAAACCGTCCCGGAAAATGTTTGGGAAGATCGGCAATCACCCGGTTCTGCTCCTCAATGGACACGTCGGGTTCCCCGGTAATGAGACCCCAATCGAGCGCGAAGACGCAGGATTTATCAACGCCTGCCGCATCCATGGTCTTTATTGCGCCTTCCCCGCGGAGATCGCTGTGCTGTGGTATTAAACTCCTGCCCAACGGGATAGGATCGGGACGTTCGCCCGTTTCCTTGGCGATCATGGCAGAAAATATCCTTCCCGCCCCGATAAAGAAGCTGTCGTGTATCCAGCCTTTATTCGACAAGTGAAGATGGGCATCAATTATCATGGCATTTCCTCTGCTTTTTTTGTTTATCCCCAGGATGTGCCGACGGTGGAGCCGCCGTCCATCAGGTAAACGGCGCCCTGGCAGTAGGATGCGGCATCGCCTGCTAAAAACAGGGCCAGGGCCGCGACTTCATCGGGCTCGCCTACGCGGTTGACGAGATTTTGAAAACCATGTTTTTCCCGATGCGCCACGAGAGGCGCCGCCATCTCGGTCCGCACCAGGCCGGGGCAAATGGCGACACAGCGGATGCCGTCCATGCCCCACTCGCTGGCGATCTGTTTGGTGAGCATGATGAGGGCCGACTTGGACGCGCTGTAGGCACCGGCAAAAATATCCGGTTTAAGCCCGCCCGTGGAGGCCATATTGATGATGACGCCTTTTCCCTTGGCTTTCATGGCCGGGTAGCACAGTTGCGCAAGATGGAGACCTGCCCACGCATTCAACGTCATTGTGTCATGGAACTGCTCATAGGTAAGATCGGACAGGGCGACAATATAGCCCATGCCGGCGTTGTTGACAAGGATGTCGGGGCTGCCCAGCTCGGCGGTGACGGTTTCATGAACCCGTTTTATTTCATGATCCGAAGTCAGATCGGCAGGGACGGCGAGGCACCGCCCGCCCGTCTTTTCGATCTCGGTCTTTACGGCATTCAGATTGTCCTTTCCGCGGGCCGTAATGGCCACATCGGCCCCGGCTTCGGCGAAGGCCAGCGCAACGGCCCGGCCGATCCCCTGTGAACCGCCGGTAACCAAAGCGATTTTTCCTTTTAACGATAACCCGTTTTTCTGCATGCCCCGGCCTCTTATCTATTGACGGCGATCACTATTTAAGCCTTTTCCATTCCACAGATCTTCCGATCATAGGAATACCGATATATCCACGCGACGTTAATACATCGCCATTGACCCAGATTTTACTTTTATATGTACTGCCGCTTTCCGGGTCTAAAATGGTTCCCCCGGCGTATAACAGGCCCATCTTTTTGTCCGTTTCCTCCGTTTTTTTCATATTTTTTATAATGACCATGCCGAGTATCGGCTTGTTTTTTAAATCTCCCGGACATTTAAGACAGAGCTCATTGGGGTTGTCCGGTTCAGGGGGGAGCAGGAGTTTGACAATCTTACCGAAATAAAGGCCGTCCTTCTCAAATATTTCAATATGGGATGTCTCCTTTCCCTTGTCCGCGCCTTGATCACCTATTGTTATCCATGTTCCAATGATGGGATCCTGTGCTTTTACGGCGGTGCCGGAAAATAAAACGGCTGCCGTGCACACCATAACGATTATAAAAATTCTTTTCATCATGTCTGTCCCTCCAAAAAGTTTTGTTCAAAACGTGTTAACGTCCGAATAAGGAAGAGCGTATCGTTTCATCTTAGCCTCCTGTCATCGAAGCCGTTCTTTTCAACATTTCAGAAAATATCCATTGACTTTATGATTTAATCACTTTAATTTAATGGCGTTAATTTAACATCTATTCTATGTATCCGTAAAAATCAAGTTTTTTAAATCGACAAACCAAACTCAGGAGGCGGTCCGATGGAAAAAGCGTTTAAGGTGTACGGCTACAGGTGGGTTGTCCTTTTTCTGTTTATCCTCGTCAATATCATGATGCAGGTCCATTGGCTTTTTATTTCCATCATCACCAATGATGTTAAAGAGATCTACGGTGTTTCCGGCCCGTATATCGACTTAATATCCGTGATGTTCATGCTGGTCTATCTCGTCGTATCGTTTCCGGCATCCTATATCATCGACAAATGGGGCATACGAATCGGGGTCGGGATCGGGGCGGCTCTGCTCGGTATTTTTGGACTCGTGAAAGGCTTCTATCCGGAATCTTTCACCATGCTGCTCATCTCCCAGATTTTTATCGCCGTGGGGCAGCCTTTTTTGCTCAACGCCATTACAAAAGTCGCCGTCGTTTGGTTTCCGCTGGAGGAGCGGGCCACCGCGGGGGGGCTTGCCACCATGGCGCAGATCGGGGGAATGATGATCGCTATGGCGCTGACGCCGCCTCTGTTCAAAGCCTGCGGCTTAGCGACCCTGGTGATGACTTACGGCGTCGCCTCGGCGATTTCGGCGGTTTTATTCATCATTTTCTGCAAGGATCATCCTCCGACGCCCCCATGCCTTGAAGGCCATGACGAAAGATTGGCGGTTTCTTCAGGATTGAGGCACATATTTAAGCAAAGGGACTTCATCCTGCTGCTGATTGCTTATTTCTTCGGGCTCGGCGTTTTCAACGCATTGCTCACCTGGGTCGGGCAGATCCTCCCGCCTCGCGGTTTTTCCACAATGCAGGCGGGGATTGCCGGATCGGTTCTGCTGTTAGCGGGCATTGTGGGCGCCATCGTCATTCCGGGTTTTTCCGATAAGCTGCGCAAGCGAAAAATGCTGATTGTCATTGCAACCTCCGGCGGTATTTTCGGTCTGTGCGGATTTACCTTTGCCGAGGGCTATGGGCTGCTGATCGCGATGTGCGTTCTCCTCGGATTCTTCTTCATCGGCGGCGGACCCGTCAACTTCCAATACGGCGCAGAGGTCACCTATCCCGCTCCCGAAGCCTCGTCGCAGGGGCTCCTGATGCTGGCAGGTCAGATATCGGGAATCCTCTTCATCCTGGTGCCGGATTTTGTGCTTCAAATGGACGATAAACAGCCGATGCTGGTCTTTTTTATCGGGATACTGGTTTTGGTTTTGATTCTGAACCTGATGTTCAGAGAATCCAGGCACATCGTGACGGGTGATATTTAGAGAAACCGGCTTTGCCCGTTCGATGCGTCCTGCCGATCATTTTGCCGGTCAGGCGTCAGCACGTTTTTTGGATTGAGGGCACTGTAATGGTGAGGGGGACAGATTTCAAATCTGTCCCCCAAATCAAGAAATAAATATTGATTGACATGAAAACTCCGTTGTATTAATTTAACGCCATTAAATTAACATAAAACGAAGGAATTCCCTAATGCCGAAAATAACCAGAAGTGTTCAGGAAGTGGATGCGGTTCGCGAGCAGATTCTCCAATGCGCCTTTGATATTCTTGCCAAACACGGCTACGAAAGCCTTTCCATGTCAAAGATCGGTCACAAGATGAAGATGACGGCGGCCAATCTGTATAACTATTATGCCAACAAGGATGAGCTTTTAATCGCCATCCACAAAAAGGCCTACGGCATGCTGTACGATAAGACCCGCGCGGCCGTCAAATCGGCCAAAACGCCGTTGGAACGATACAGGAAGCTGACGGATGCTTTTGTTGAATTCGCCACAGGCAATGTCAATATCTATGACGTCATGTTCAACAGGCCCGTTAAACAGTACAGTGATTATATCGGCACGCCCCATGAAAAAATGTCTTACGAGGAATATCATAGTTCGATGCGGCTCCTGACATTCACCGTCAAGATCATTAAAGAGTATCGGGATACGCAGCCGGACCTGAAGCCTGCCGATCCGAAAAGTTTAGCCCTTCACTGCACGAGCGCGCTGCACGGCATCATATCACTGCACAACAGCGGGGTTTTGAAACAGATTGCCGGCGATCCGGAAGCGGTTATGAAGGAAATCATTGAAGCGACCATGCGATTGGTCACCGGATGAGTTTTGTATTCTCTCTTCTGACCTTTGACTTCTCATATAAAGTGAGGCTCGATTATGGAAAACAAGAACAATAAATACATCCTGGCCGTTGATCTGGGCACCTCCGGCCCCAAGACCGCGTTAATCTCGGTCTATGGCGAGGTGCTGGGCAGCGAGTTCGAAGATACGCCCATCATCCTGCTGCCCGGCGGGGGGGCGGAGCAGGATCCCGACGGCTGGTGGCGCGCCATCATGAACACGGCAAAGAAGCTGCTGGCGAGAGGCCTTGTGGCGACGGAAGACATTGCCGCCGTGAGCGTTACAACCCAGTGGTCCGGCACGGTGGCCGTCGATCAGGACGGCAGACATCTGATGAACGCCATCATCTGGATGGATTGCCGGGGCGCCGAACCTGTCAAGGACATCATGAAAGGCCTGATCAAGATCGACGGTCAGCCGCTTTTTAGAATGATGACGTGGCTGAAATTGACCGGCGGCGCCCCTGCCCGTTCGGGTAAGGATTCCCTGTGTCATACCTTGTGGATCAAACAGAACCGGCCGGACATCTATCAAAACACCTATAAATTCCTCGACCCGAAAGATTATATCAACCTGCGTTTCACCGGCAGGTTTGCCGCCACTTTCGATTCAATCCTTCTCCACTGGGTAACGGACAACCGCGACCCCGACCAAATCACGTATTCGGACAAACTGTTGACTTTGGCGGGCATCGCGCGTGAGAAACTGCCTGATCTGATCAGGGCCATGGACATCCTGGGGCCGTTGAAGAAAGATGTTGCCGCTGAACTGGGTCTCAAACCCGATACGCCGGTCATCGGCGGCACGCCGGACGTACAGTCGGCAGGCGTGGGGTCCGGCGCCGTCCGGGACTACGAAGGCCACCTGTATATCGGTACCTCATCCTGGATTTCCGCCCATGTGCCTTTTAAAAAAACGGATATTACCCATGGGTTCGGGTCTTTCCCCAGCCCTATCCCCGGCCGCTATCTGATTCTGTCCGAACAAGATTGTGCCGGCAAGTGTCTTACGTGGCTGAAAGATAATGTTCTTTATCATAAAGATGCATTGCTGCTGGAGGAAAATGCCCCGAATATCTACCGGCTGATGGACGACATCGCAGCCAAGACGCCGGCAGGCGCCAACGGCGTGATCTTTACCCCCTGGCTTTACGGGGAGCGCTCGCCCGTCGATGACTGCCATATCCGTTCTTCCCTGTTCAATCTGTCCCTGGAAAACACGCGGGAAGACATCATTCGCGCCGTCTTTGAGGGTGTTGCCTTCAATAACAAATGGCTCCTCAATCCGGTGGAGAAATTTATGCGGCGGCCTTTTGCCTACCTCAACTTCGTCGGCGGCGGGGCCAATTCGGACGTCTGGTCGCAGATTTTTGCCGATATCCTGAACCGGAAGATCCGGCAGGTCAAAGACCCGATCTATTCCAATGCACGGGGCGCCGCCTTCCTCGCCGCTATGGCCCTGAAATATATCACCCTCGAAGACATTCCTCAGTGCATCAAAATCAAGGCCGAATATATGCCGAACCCGGATAACCGCAAGCTTTACGACGAGTTGTTCGCCGAGTTTACAAACCATTATAAAACGCAAAAAGACGCCTGCCGAAGGCTCAATAAAGACGCAACAACCGTTTGCACTGTGGGAGCCTAAGAGGCCGGCAAGAAAAGGAGGATGCCGTTTATGGAATATCAGGAAATCAAATCGAGGATGCAGGAGGTTTTAGCAAGACCCGTACGCCCCATCCCGGAAGACAAGCTGGAACCGGAGCGCAGACGGTACTTCGAGCAGCACAAGCGATCGCTGGACATATTCGAGAAGGCCAAAAATCTGATCCCCGGCGGGGTCGAACATAACCTGAGTCAGAACAAACCCTTCCCCCTGGCCATGGACCGGGCCAAGGGCTATAAAGTCTGGGACGTGGACGGCAATGAATACATCGATTATCTCATGTGCGGCGCCCCCATCATCCTGGGCCACAGCTTTTCACCCCTCGATGAAAAGATCATCGAACTCATCCGGGACAAGGGGCCGGGCATGGGGTTGACCTCGGAGTATGAGCTTCTGGCCGCCGAGCAGATCATCAGGCACATGCCCGGCGTGGAAATGGTGCGGTTTCTCCAGTCGGGCACGGAGGCGGATATGGCCGTCATCCGCATTGCCCGCGCCTTCACGGGGAAACAAAAGATTATCAAGATCGGCGGCAGTTATCACGGCTGGTCCGATCAGATGGTCTATTCGATTCACCTTCCCGGGACGGTCAATATGCAGTCCCGGGGGATTCCCGATGAATGTTACGCCCACATTGTCGATGTGGCCCCCAACGACTTTGACGGCCTGGAGAAGGCTTTTAAAGACAATCAGGACAAGGGCGGCGTCGCCGGCATCCTCGTGGAGCCCATCGGCGGCGAGTCCGGCAGCCATCCGGTTCATCCGGACTGGAATATGACGATTCGCAAATTATGCGACCAATATGAATCGCTGTTGATTTTTGACGAAGTGGTGACGGGTTTCCGGCTCGATATGGGCGGCGCTCAGAAATTGTTCAACATCAAGCCGGACCTGACGGTGCTGGGCAAGATCATCACCCACGGCTATCCGTCGTCCGGCGCTGTGGCGGGGAGAAAAGACGTCATGAGCGTCTGTACGGGAAGCATGATGGAAAAGATCTATATCGGCGGGACCCTCGCCGCCAACCCCATTTCCATGGCCGCCTGCTACCATGCCCTGAAACTCATCGAAGAGCATGACGCGGTGGGAAAGGCGACGGCATACGCAAACAGGCTGACCAAAGCCTTAAACGATCTTTTTGCGACGCGCCCCGATCTGGGATTTTTTGTCTATAATTTCGGCCCCATCATGCATTATGTGACGACGGCGTTCTTCTCCGTGTCTCTGAGTTCGCCGGATGCCCTTGACCAGATCAACACCCGCAGAAAGACGGCGGACGACTACCAGCTGATCGGTATGTCGCAGGGCCTGTGCACCCTGGCGGGAACCCGCATGTATACGTGCATGCAGCATGATGACGAATCCCTGAAGAAGACGGTGGGGATTTGGGAGTATCTGCTGTCCCTTATCCCGAAGGGATAGGAAAGAATAGGAAGGACTTGGTAAAAAATAACCAGGCCGTCATACCGGCGAAAGCCGGCATCCAGCGCTCACTAAAATAACTGGATTCCGGATCAGGTCCGGAATGACAAGCAAGACCCTATTGATTTATTATGATTCGATCAAAATTATAGTCTAACGATAAAGGAGCACAATGCCATGAAAGAAAAAAAGACGACGCCCGTTAAAAAATTGGATGCCTTTGCCGACAAGCCCATTGCCCTGCCCGAAGGCATCGATATGGAAAATCACGTCATTGCGACGTACTGGATTGAGGCCGGCCGCGACATGGATATGTCGGTGATGGGCCAGTTTCTCGCCATTGAACAGACCACGGGCACCTGGGTTCCCGTACCCGGCGAGACGCCGGAAGTCCGCGCCGGACATGTTGCGAAGGTGATCGGCGTCTATGAAGCCCCTTATTATGAATATGCTGTGCCGCCGGAGGTGGAGCGAAGGCAGTTCATCCTGCAGGTCGCCTTTCCGGCAGCCAACGTGGAGGATCAGCTTCCCATGCTGCTGACGGCAACCATCGGCAACATTTCCATGGTGCCCAATTTCAAACTGCTGGATTTGAGGATTCCCCGTGCCACGCTGGATCAGTATAACGGCCCGAAATTCGGCACCGACGGCTGGTGGAAGGTCCTGGGCCTTAAAAAAGGCCGCCCCCTCCTCAACAACATGATCAAGCCGTGCAGCGGCTACCCCCTGGAAGTCGGCGCGGAGCTTTTCCGGCAGGCGGCGCTCGGCGGCTGCGACGTGATCAAGGACGATGAACTGATCGCCAACATGCGCTATAACGACGCGGTGAAACGGGTGAAAGCCTATATGAAGATCGAAAAAGAAGTCTATGAGGAAACGGGGGAACACACGATTTACACCGTCAACGTCACGGACCGCCTGCCGCGGATGTTCGATCTGGCGAAGCGCTGCGTCGATGCCGGCGTCAACGGCATGATGGTGAATTATCTTGCCGTAGGTCCCGAGGCCATGCGCGCCCTGGCCGACGACCCGGCCATCGACGTGCCCATATTGGCCCACATGGATCTGGCCGGCGCATTCTATATGGCGCCCAATCAGGGCATTTCATCGCCCATCATCTTCGGCAAGATTTCCCGGCTCTGCGGGGCCGACGCCATTGTTCTGCCCTTCTCCATGGGCGGGAAGGCCTCTTACATGCATGATCGCTTCATGAATACCGTCCGCAATCTGACCTATCCGTTCGGCGGGCTGAAGCCCACCATGCCCATGCCCTCCGGCGGCATTACGCCGGTCAACGCGGCCGATATTGTGGGCGCCTGCGGCAAGGACATCATGATCGGTTCCGGCGGCGGCATTCACGCCCACCCGCAAGGGCCGAGGGCCGGCGCCCGCGCGTTGCGCCAGGCCATCGACGCGGCGGTCAAAGGGATCAAACTGGAAGAATATGCCAAGGATCATGAAGAACTGGGCGTGGCCCTGGGCATCTGGGGCAAGAAGACCGATTTCAAAGTCTGATTCTGAAACGCAATCTTCTCAGGCCGGGGTGCGGCGACACAGACCCGCCGCCCGCCCCGGCTTTCCGCCGTCATTTTTACTGCGGCTGACGCGATGGGTTATCGGTTTGCCGCCAGCAACCCGTCGATGGATTTTTCAAGGCCCTCCACCCGCCACCGGCTCAGATAAAAAGGATAAGGTGTGGAAGACGCGACGGCAGGCCGCTTGTCCTTTGTCTCCTTCTGCTCAGGAAAGACGGCAAGGCGGTATTCGCCTGTCCCGTCCCTGAAAGTGATCTGCAAGACGGCTTTGGACAGCTTGGCCGGGTCTTCATCTTCCAGAAAGCCGTCGCAGTTTAACCGGACGATGTTGTCGAGCAAAAGGTCCACATCCCTGTGTTCCGCCGTTGTTCCGCCGGGTTTTTCCCACTCAAATTGCGGCGCTTCAGGGGTCGTATCAGCCGCCTGCGGCGTTGCGGTTTTATCATCAGCGGCCTTTTTGTTTTGAATCTTTTTCTTAACCAGCGTCAGATGATAACTTCCCTTGACAATGGTGATGTCCGTGATGTTTTGTTTTTCCACAGCAAAGACGGTTTTATCGCGCAGACTGTCCACGGTCTGGTTGAAAACCGTCTCTATCTGGCCTCTGGCGTGATACACTTTGGGATCGCCTTCAACGAGCACAAAAGTGTGTTGGTTTGTCGGCGCTGTTTTGCCGATAGAAAAGGCGCGCACCTGCTTCCCTTCGCTGAAGGCCTGGACGGTTATTCCTTCCTTTGGCGTGAGACCGTAGCGCTCATAGCTGCCCGATTCGGAGACGATGGCGCTCAAAGTCAGCTCGGCCGCTGCACGGGTCATGTTGCCGATGACGGTCTGATCCACGGCATATTTTTTCGGCTCTATCTGCCATCGCTCATCCTTTTTCACCAATTCAACGGGAGCGCTCTGCTTGACCGTCACCACCAGACGGCTCAGCTTTGAGGCCTCCAGCCTGGCCGGCTGCGGAATATCGGCATCCCGGCCGGCGGAACGCATCATCAAGTAGAGTGCCAGGGCAACGATTAAGACAATGAGGATCAGATACTCTTTTTTGAGCTTCATTTTTTCCAACCTCTTGTTTATTGATTTGAGAGACGATTCGGTTCGTTCGACGAATCATCGGCCTGCCATGTTTTCTGAAACATCATCTGGATCTTTTTCTTGCGTATTTGCCGAAATCCCCAGACAATGAACCCGGCGACGATCACCAAAACCGGCAGGCCGACGATATTGGCTGTCTTGATCCAGAATTTGGCGGAGGCGCCTGCAGGATGCAGGGGGTTGAAGTGCTGCACCTTGCTGCGCATGACCGCCACCTCGTTTCGATCGTTGAGAACATCGATGATGTTTAAGGCGAAGGCGGCATTGGGGTTTTGTCCCGTCTCGTCCATGATCTGATCGCCGATCATTCTCGACGAGGCGACGATGAATATTTTTGCCGGAACGCTCGTTTCCCGGAAGGCGCCCTGACCCACGAATTGCGGCCTGTCGGCGCCGGCGAGGGCCGGACTTCCCTTTGTTTTTGCACTCTCCTTCCCAGCATCGGCAACCGGTTTTTCCGGCATGGGCTTGCCTTTGAAGTAACTGGTGAACGTGCCTTCCAGCATATAAGCCAGGGGACGTTTGGCCCTTTCGGTGCCTGCGGCGGGGGGTGCGATGTACATGGGATGGAGGATGATATTCTCCCCCATTTCCCAGGATTGCCGCGACGAAGAAAACAGTTCATGCGGCGTCAGCTTTTGTGCCGCAATTCCTTCGGCGTTCAACTCCAGCGGGGAACAGGCAAAGGCGAAGAGCCCTTTGATGTTCTTCATGTAATCGAGTTCCTTATTGATGTTGGCGCTTTCGATCATCGGAATGAAATAGATGGGCTGTTCTCCTCCCCCCTGCTGGGGCGGCAGCCGTTGCCGGTAGCACCTTTCATCCAGGACAAGGGACGGCCTGATGCGCACCCCGTAATGCTCCAGCATTTTTTCGAGGCCCGTATTGAGCGGCACATGGAATTTCATCTGTTGGTTGCCTCCCATGCCGGCCTGGTTGTCTCTTTGCTCTTCGAGCCTGTCGAGGAAGAGCGCCAGATTCGTGCCGCTCATCAAGGCCTGATCGATCTGATAGAGGGCGTAGTCGGAAAATTTGTCCCTGGGGCCGGCGATGATCAAACTTTTCAAGCCGTTGGGGATGGGGTTATCCTTAAGCAGGATATTCTTGACGGCATAGGTGCTGTTGAGCAGTTCGGTAAAACGGGTTACGGTCTCACGTTCCGGTCCGAAGTAGCCTCCGCCCCGGACATCGAGGGTGCCGAAGTCGGCCAGATAGCCGATGTCCTGGTTGATGCCGAGCATGCGCTCCAGGTTGGCATTGATCGTTTCCTCAAGCTGGTCCATGCCGATCAATTGATATTGTTCACCGAAAATCGGCATGCGTACGACGCGCATGAGGGGAATAACCGCTGTTTCATCCTTATACTGCATCAGCATGCCGATGAAGCCCGTACCGGCTTGAATTTTTGCAGGCGGTAAATCGGGCCAGCTGAAGCGCATGGTTTTAAGGACGTCGGCATTCGCAACGGCGGCGGGTTGAAGAATCGGATCGACAAGATCGAATTCCAGCCGGTTGTATGTTTTGCCGTTCATGCGTTCGACCAGCGCCCTGATTTGATCAGGATAACTGTCGATTTCATTTAAACCCATAAAGGGGCCGACTTTGGAAAAAGAAGCGGACAAAAACACCCGGACTTTGACCTTGCCGTCCAGTTTGAGAAGAGCGCTGACCTTGCGGTTGAGTCTCTGGATAGCTGTGGTCAGCTTGTACTCCAAACCCTCAGTGGTCGTAATGGCGGACATCTGCTCGATGACGTCGCCGTGGATCAGCGCCATTCCCATGTAGGCCTGCTTGAATTTGAGCTCATCGTGCTCGACGTTTTGCACCTGGACCGGCGAAATGCCGTATTCGCGGGCCGTTTGTTGATTGGCACGGGCTTTATCCGAAACCCCTTCCGTGTCCGCACTGACATCGTAATAATGGACCTTGAAGTATTTTCTGTTGTGCAGGGCATACTCATTGAGAAGATCGCGCAGATACGTCTCCGTGTTGTTATGCGGCGCCGGCAGATCTTTTGTGAAAAAGACCTTGGCCGTCATCGGTTCGCGGAGCGTAGCCACTGCGGCCTTGCTGGCCGGAGACAGGGAGTAAATTCTGTTTTTTGTCAGGTCGGCTCTGAAAAAGAGCGAGACCGCGGCCGCGTTGATCAATATAACGACGACGGCATACAGTGCGAATTTTACGAATTTGCCGGTTTTCTGCAATTTGACGTTCATGTTCCGTTCCCTCTCTATTTTTCTTCCATCACCAGGTGTGTGGCGTAAAGTCCCAGAAAAACAACACTCAGGAAATAGATGAGATCGCGCGAATCGACGATCCCTTTGGCGATATTGGCGAAGTGGGCATTGGCGCTCACGTAGCCGACGACATCCAGCACGGATTGGGGAAAGAAGAACAGCATCTGATCCATAATGGATAGAACCACGCAGACGACCATCGCCGTGATGCAGGCGATGATCTGGTTGCGGGTCAGGGACGAGGCGAAAATGCCGATGGCGGCATAGGCTGCCCCCAGCAGAACGGCGCCGATATAGCCTGCAATGGCGACGCCCCAGTCCAGGTCGCCGATGAAGCTGATGAAAATCGGATAGGACAGGGTCGGCAGCAGCATGGCGGCCACAAAAGCCACGGCCGCCAGATATTTGCCGACGATAATATCCCGAAACGTTACCGGAAGCGTAAGGAGCAGCTCATAGGAACCCACATTCCGTTCTTCGGAAAAAAGGCGCATGGTAATCAGGGGGACAACCAGGGCCAAAAGCAGCGGCATCAGATTGAAAAACCGCCGCAGGTCCGCCTGATCGAAGATGAAAAACGCGGAAAAAAACAGCCACCCCGTCAGGGCCAGAAAGATGGCGATGACGATATAGGCAATAGGCGACGCAAAATAGTCTTTAAACTCCTTTTTGAAAATCAGCGCGGCTTGTCGCATATCAGTTCTCCTTGGTCAATTCACGAAAGATGGCTTCGAGGGTTTCGGCTTCCTGACGCATTTCGAGCAGGATCCAGTTTGTCTGCTTAACGGCGGCATACACAGCGGGGCGAATGTCCGCCTCCGCCCCGCTGACGATGCAGGCGCGGATCACATGGGGCTCCTCGGCTGCGGCGACTTGAATGGCTTTTACGCCGGACAGCGATTCGAGCTGTTCCCGCAGGCTTTGTACATCCGCGCCGAGCACGTCGATCTGAATGCGGCGTTCCCTGTTGTGGCCGGCGGTCAATGTATGGGTGTCGCTGTCGGCAACGATTTTGCCTTTGTTGATAATGACGACGCGGCCACAGGTGGCTTCAACTTCCCGGAGAATGTGCGTGGACAGAATAACCGTTTTCTGTTCGCCGATCTTGCGGATGATTTCCCTGATCTCGACGATCTGATTGGGGTCAAGACCCGAAGTGGGTTCATCCAGTATGAGGATTTCCGGGTCGCTCATCATGGCATGGGCCAGTCCCACACGCTGCTTCAGGCCTTTGGAAAGCGTATCGATGGTTTTGTGCATAATGTCGCGCAGCCCGCACATGTCGGCCAACGCATTGAGCCGTCCCGTTTTGGCCTCGCCGGACAGGCCGCGGATACGGGCCACATAATCCAGATATTCGTATACAATCATGCTTTTATACAGGGGAGCCGATTCGGGCAGATAGCCGATGAGCTGCTTGATTGCCAGCGGGTCCTGCTGAATGGAATAGTTTTTGACCTGAATATTGCCGGCGCTGGGAGGGAAAAATCCCGTCAGCATTCGCAGGGTTGTCGTCTTGCCTGCGCCGTTCGGCCCTAACAGCCCGACAATTTCCCCTGCCTGAATGTCAAGGTTGATGTGGTCTACGGCGCAAAAATTTCCATAGTACTTGGTTATGCCTTCAACATGAATCATAAGCTCTCACCTCAGGTGTTTCACGCGGCCGGCAATGTTGTTTTTCCCGACAGCATGTATTTTTGCATGGCTTATGTGCAGCCGTCAGCCTGCCTCTCCTGCCGTTGCACCGAAACAATCCCGCACAAAACATCAATCAACAAACCTGTCATCCCGTTACCGGAAAAAACGTTAGAACTTTCATCCGTATTGTGTGATGGAGTGTGCTTGACTGATTGTATGATGAATATCTCTTTTCCCTTTCTTTTTGGGATGCAAGTATATGAAGAGAAAATAAGAGATGTCAAGGGGATTTTGGACAGGGGCTTTTGGAAGAGGTCATTTCAGGCCGGGGCGAGACGGCATTGTCCCGCTCCGGCTGAATGGACCGTTGCCTGCCCTTATGGCAGATAAACGCCGCTGCCGATAAAATAGTTTGTGCCCGGGATCGGTTCGACATAACCCAGTTTTTTTTGTTCGCCTGTGGCGCCGGGCTTCAACCAATAGAAATCGACGAACCCGCCGCCTTTTTTTGACGCCGCGCTCAGTTCGCGGATGACGTATTTCCCCTTTGCATCCTTGTGATCGTAGAGATTTTTGCCTTGAATATCTTTTTGCGTTGCATGGGCGATATTGATGCAATCAAAATCGTACACATAAAAATATCCCGACTTGTCCTCATAAAATCGTACGGGACTGATGAAGGCCCGGATCAGTTCAATGCGCTTGTCTTCAGGCGGCACATCCTTTAAAATCCCGCCCAACCCCAATGCCGCCGCATGGACAACCGCTTTTGCCGTTTCTTTATGGCACTCGATGGCGGAGTCCACGTTTGTCTGCGCCAAACAGGAATCGGGTTGGATGGTCATCAGGGTTAGAATAAATATAACGGTAAGCAGAACCGCAGTTCCGATCGCTTGATGATTTTGAAAATAGTCTTTCATGGCCGATGATTATTTGACCTCCCGGTAAGCGACGATGATCAAGTCATTGTTGAGAAAATGAATGGTTTTCCAAAACGCTTGTTTTTTTATAACTTTTTTTCCGTCGTGAACAAGAAACGTGTAGAATCCGTTCCCTTGTTGTTTTTTAATCATGTTCCTGCCCAAAGCAATCAATTCCGGATAATCTTTGTAGAGCGGATCGGTAAAGAGATTCAGTCCCATCTGCTTCGCATCCGTTTCATAAAGAATCACGCCGTCCTTCTGCATGACCCAGCAGTTTACATGCAAATCCTTTTCAACAGGCGCTGCGACGGTATGAATCATGTCATCCGGTTTGATAAGCAGGCTGACAGAACCAATGAACCGGTTTCCCTTTGAAAAAACGGGGTATTCCATGTCCACCGATTTTATGCCTTCGACAGACAGAAAATAATGACCCATCAGCGGCTTTTTTGTCTTCATCATCTTTATGACGGCTTCCTGTTTGGAGATGTCCGATCCTTCGTGCATCTTATATCTGCCGGGTTCGATCAACTTCATGATGCCTCTGTTGTCGATGAAGGCGGCATCGATTACGTAAGGCCGGCCCGCATCGACGTTTTTCTTAAGCATCTGTCTGATTTCCGTTTCACGATGGCCTCCTATCCGGCCTGTTTCCCTGGCGGTTTCAGCCATCGACGCTCTCAGTCCCTGGAGGACATTGACCATGCCGGCCTCGAGGCGGGCGACGGCCTTGGACAAATCGGCAGCGGGCCGGGCCGCCTCAGCGTCCGTAACTTCCGCCACATAATACCCCGTGCCGACGACCCACCCGAAAGGTTTGAAGGGCAGCACGTACGACCGCTTGGCCTGAGGTTCCGTTTGGCCCTTTTTGGTGAAGAGATATTCCACATACCCGCCGCCCGCTGCCGCCCTGGCTAGAAACGCTTTCACATAATAGACGCCCGCGGCGTCCTTATCCTCGATGCGGTTGCGTCCCTCCGTGTCTTTCCTGCCGTAGAGAACGACATTGACGCCGTCCGTCGTGTCGGCCCAGAAATAGCCTTCTTTGCCGTAACTCAGGTTGCGCAGCAGATGCGCCCCCAGGCGCTTGGCCTCTTCGAGCGCCATCTTGCCTTGTGCCTGCATGTCGGCGATGCCCTGAAGCATGCTCACCGCTGTTTCGACCTCGCTTTTTATAAGCACGTCCCGGGCGGATAGATTCCCGGATGCTCCGGACCAGGCGCCGGCAGGCAGAAATAAAATGACCGCCGCCAATACCGACATTAAGGCTTTTTTCATATTTCTTCCTCCCCCGTGATATTTATGTCCTCAAGTGTGCCTATATCATAAATCAATGCCCTGTTTAAATAATTAATAGATGGGTGACAGCTTTGGAGATAGGCTGCTTTGAGGCGATTTGGAAGAGGATTCATTGCTCCGGTGGCGAAATCTGATCAAGTAGTCTGCTAACTCGGTGATAGGGTAGACGTATTGCCGGAAAGGAAATGGTGAATATAAAGCTTGATGGCGTTATCGGCCTGAGTTAACTGCCAGTCCTGATTTTTCTCGTCTTTCCTCAGATCATCAAGGAACATCCGCACTCTTAAATCAGCCGTTTTATCCTGCTGGGTATTGGAAAACCGCAGGAACCTGCTCACCCAAAGAGCGTAAAAACGAATTTGATTTTCCGGCGCCAATTTGCGCTCAGAAATAAACTTCTGAAACTCAGGTAAAATATCTTTCATCTTATCCCCCCTTGATGAATCTCAATAAACCTGATCCCTGTTTGCCAAAAAACCCAGATATTAC
>JAFGHS010000185.1 GCA_016930075.1 Deltaproteobacteria bacterium | reverse complement strand
GAGGGGGGGATTCGAACCCCCGTGAGAGCTTTTGGCCCCCAAATCGATTTCGAGTCGATCCCGTTACGACCACTTCGGTACCTCTCCCGCAAATAACTTACCCTGTTGAAGCGGAGCGCGATATTATCCTCTTTTCCCAAAAAAATCTATGCAAAATTTCTGCACAGGATTCTTTCAGGACACCGCCGGTTATCTCAACGGTATGATTGAACCTTTTGTCATTGAATAGCTGATACAGCGATTCGACGGCGCCGTTTTTAGGATCCTCGGCGCCGTAAACGACATGTTTGATCCGTGCCTGCAGGATCGCCCCCGCACACATGATGCAAGGTTCCAGCGTCGTGTATAAAACGGCATCAATCAGCCGGTAATTGCCCACCTTTCGGCAGGCCTTGCGAATCGCGAGTATTTCGGCATGAGCGGTGGGGTCCTTCAGGTGAATAGGACGATTGTATGCCTGAGATACAACAGCATCGTTATAAACAATCACCGCGCCGACAGGCACTTCACCGTGTTTATAGGCTTTTTGTGCCTCTTTTAAGGCAACTCGCATAAACTGCTCATTTTTCTCCGTCATCATGGATCATCTCTTATCACATAATAAATAATATCGGCATTTTTGTTGATCACATAAAAGCTTTTATTGATTTTTCCATATCATTTGGCATATATAGGAGACGTTATTTTGATTGATGTGTTTTTATATGAAATCATTCTATGCAAAGATGGAAGGGTATCGGCTTTGCAACCAAAGAAAATATTAATCCTTTCCCTGTTGATTTCTTTCGCATGTCATACGGCCGTGCTTTCTCTGACGACCTTTATGGATATGGATATAAGAAGTATCCAGGGCAAGACGTTTAAAGTCATGAACGTTAATCTGCACAGTCCGTCGTTGCCCCCGGAGCGGACGCGACTGCCTGAAATGAAGAAACCCGCAGCAAATCCGCCGATGACAAGATATATCGAACCGCAATCGGCAAACGCCCCTCCGGAAGATACGGTTGACCTCAACACGGAAAATTCGAATTACACGCCCTATTTGAAAAGAATCAAACGGAAGATCGACTATACCTGGCGGTATCCGAAGCTGTCCTTTGAGTCGGGGGAAGAAGGAACCACCATCGTTAAATTTTCCATCAATCAGGACGGCGCCCTTGTGGCCGGCAATATTATTTCGTCATCCGGCGCCAAACTGCTTGATCAGGGCGTTCTTGACGCCATCCAATCCGCCGCGCCCTATGGACCTATGCCCCGCAACATTCAGTTGTCAAGACTTAATATTATTGCCACTTTTCATTATAAATTATCTAAATAATGCACCGTTCATGAAGATATATTCCCATGCCCTCTTAAACATCGTTTTATGGATGATTCCCGCATCCGTCTTTTTCATCCTCCCGGCTTCAACCGCTGAATGTCATGGTAAAACGTACATTGATGAATTGGGACGAAAGGTCTTCGTTCAATCGGAACCGGTAAGAATCGTCTCGATGGCGCCCAACATTACGGAAATCCTCTTTTCCATAGGTCTTGACGACAAAATTGTGGGTGTTACCAATTACTGCAACTATCCTGCCGGCGCTCTAAAGAAAAAACGCATCGGCGGTTTTATCAATCCGTCGCTGGAAATGATCATTGCCCTTAAGCCCGACCTCGTCATCTGCACAGCCGACGGCAACCGGAAAGAAACGGTCATGCAACTCGAAAAAATCGGGGTTCCCGTTTATGTCACCCATTCCGTCGATATGCACGGTTTTTATAAGACCCTGTCGGACATTGGCGACATCACGGGACGAAAAAGAGAAAGCCGTACACTCATTTCCCGGTTAACGGAAAGACATAAGCGCGTATTGACTTTAACGGCGCCGTTGGCGAAACCGACCGTTTTCTTTCAGGTCGGCGTCGATCCCATTACGACGGTCGGCAACAAAACTTTTATTAACGAATTAATCGGCCTTGCCGGGGGCAGGAACATTTACGGAGCGGAAAAGACAAGGTATCCTCGCTGCGCTGCGGAGGATGTCCTCACGAAAGACCCCGCGGTCATCGTTATTGCCACGATGGGGGACAGATCCAACTATGAGCGGGCCAGGCGGTACTGGCAGCAATGGGGCAATATGCAGGCTGTCCGGAACCGTCGAATTCACTGGATAGATCCCGACACCATCGATCGCTTTTCTCCCCGCGTCATGGATGCTCTGGAGGAATTGACCGGCATTGTGCACCCTCAGCTGAGGCGTCATTTTACCCGGAAATCACCCTAAATTTCCGAGACGATTTCCGTCAGGTTTCTTTTAACCTCAAGGATCTTTTCCCGCAAATCGGTTTGCTCCACCCACGACCGTCCTTCCAGTTGCACCTTGCGTTTTTTCATCTGCGCCAGTCCGGCTTCCATTTCTGAAAATATATAGTCCCAGTCGATTCTGGGCGCGGCTTTTTCGGGAAATTCCGTTCTTTCCGGCTCTTGACCGGTCTTAAGGCTTGCTTCTTCAAGATATTCCGGAATGATGACTTCATAATTGTGTTTCTCGCGAATCACCTGGGCAAGCGCTTGCTGCGCCGAATATTCTCCGTGAACAAGAAAAATCTTCATGTCCTTCGTTACGAAGTGACTGAGCCAGTCCATGATCTGCCCCTGTCCGGCGTGGGCGGAAAAGCCGTTGATGGTATAAATCTTTGCCTTCACGGCAATGTCTTCGTTGAAAAGTCGAATCCTTTGAGCGCCGTCGATGATTTTGCGTCCTGTTGTTCCCTGTGCCTGAAACCCGACAAATACGATGCTTGACCCTTCGCGCCAGAGATTATGCCTCAGATGATGTTTGATTCTGCCCGCATGGGCCATACCGCTGGCGGAAATGATGATCGCCGATCCGGACATCTCATTTAATGCCATTGATTCCTGGGTTGATTTTGTGAAACGGACCTGGGCAAAATTCAGGGGATTTTCTCCCGCATTGAGCAGTTCCTTGGTATCCTCATCAAAATACGCCGTATATTTGCGAAAAATCTGCGTTGCTTTCATTGCAAGCGGACTGTCTATATATATAGGCATATCTTTGGGCAAGCGGCCGTCTTTAGCCAGCAAATAAAGGGAATAAATCATCTCCTGGGTGCGCTCGACGGCAAACGCCGGAATAATGACCTTCTCGCCGTTTTTATAGCTGTAGGATATGGCTTCCGCCAGTTCGCTCAAGCTGTCTTGTTCGTTTTTATGATTTCTGTTGCCGTACGTCGATTCCAGAAAGAGATAATCGGCCTCACGAACAATGCTGGGGTCCTTGATCATCAGCTGAGCCGGACGACCGATATCGCCGGAAAACACGATCTTTGTCTGTGTTGGCCCCTCCTCAACCAGCAATTCGATAAAGGAAGCGCCGAGGATATGTCCGGCATCACGAAAGGTGATTTTAAGACCCGGGCAAGGTTCAAAAGTTTTGTCGTAATCAACCGCCGTAAATTTGTCAAAGGTTGCTTCGGCATCCTTTTGTGTGTAGAGCGGCTTCATGTTTTTTTCCCCGTGCCGCAGTCTTTTTTTGCTCCTCCACTGGGCTTCCATTTCCTGGATATATGCACTGTCCAGCAGCATGATTCTCAATAAATCCGCCGTAGGCGGCGTCATATAAATCTTGCCGTCAAATCCATACTGGACCATGCGGGGCAGCAGGCCCGAGTGGTCTATATGGGCATGGGTGATAATGATAAATTCTATCTTTTCCGGATTGTAGATATCAATATCCCAATTACGCTTTTCAATGTCCGCGTTCCCCTGATGCATGCCGCAGTCCACGGCAAAACGGTGACTGTCCGTTTCGAGGATATAGCATGATCCTGTTACGGTGCGCGCAGCACCCATAAATTTTATTTTCATCATCACCTTCTCAAGTCCTTTTTTTAGCCGACGTGAACGCTTCACCAGGAAAAGTCATGCCGAAACATTCCTATTCCGTCGGACTTACTTCGATGATTCGATATATTCAACAATCTTTTCAGCCATGTTTTTTACGACCGATTCAAAATGGGCCGCATCCTTTTCAAGCAGCGTCATCCGGAAACCGGGAACGGATGTAAAGAAAGAGGTCAGAGGTACCACGCAAATTCCCGTCGCGCCAAGCAGGTAATAGACGAAGCGTTTATCATACTCTATCTGGTCATCCACCAGCTTTTCAATAAGCTCTCTGATGTCCGTCTGCTCGATGTGCAATTTCTGCCGATTGTTAAGCACCGCCTCGTTGAAAACGACGGACATATAAAAAGCGCCGTTTGTCCTGTTGACCACAATGTAGGGAACATCTTTAAGAATGTTATAGGCGATATTGGACAGCTTTTCGTAATGACGAACCCGGGTGTTCAAATAATTCTCATATTCAGGGTGTTCGAGCATTATCGGTATGGACATCTGTGGCAGGGTCGTCGAGCAGACCTCCGACATTTTCTGGTTGAGAATTGCATCGATGTAGCTGCTGAATGCCTTGTCCTTGTCTGCATTGTACACCTCTATCCAGCCGCAGCGCGATCCGGGCCAGGGAAATTCCTTCGATATGCCCTTCATACTGATTCCCGGCACGTCTCCGATAATATCCGAAAGGGCCAGGGTTGTTTTCCCGTTGTAAACAATATTATGGTAGGTTTCGTCAAAAATCAGGAAGAGGTCGAACTGCTTTGCAATGGCAACGATTTGCTTCAATGTCTCTTCCGGGTAGACAAAACCGGTCGGATTGTCCGGATTGATCACCAGAATCCCGACGATGGATTTGTGGCTTCTGACCTTCTGCTCCAACTCCCGGACATCGGGCGACCAGTTGCTGTAGGGATTCAAGCGGTACGTATTGGGTGGAAAAGACGCATGCAGCACTTCCGCCAGAAGATGGGTCGAATAGGTCGGTTCCGGCATAATCACCCTTGCGTCGAGCCTGATGGAACTGTAGGAACGGGCAATGGCATCGCCCAGGCCGTTGAAAAAAATAATATCCTCACTTGTTATCTGAGCCTTGCCCATTCTGTTTACACGCTCGGCGAGATACTGCCGCGTCTCGTTCATTCCCTTGGTCGGCGAATAGGCGTAGGACATATCCTCCTTAAGAATGTCGATCATGACATTTTTCATCCAGTCGGGGATTTTTTCGCCTTTCTGGATGGGATCGCCGATATTTTCCCAATTGACCTCAATACCCAATTCCTCCAGCCTATTGCCTATCGTAACAATCTGCCGTATTTCGTAAGTAAGGCCGCTGCCGCTTTTTGCAATATCAAATCTCATAATTTTCTCTCCGGCTTTTTTTAAATACTTCTATGCCTTGAATCCCTATAATAATTTTTTTTAAAAATCCATTCTTATTGTGACAATTGATGCCGGATAATGCCCTTTCGCAAAAAATATCCAACTGATCATTATATTTGCAACCTAGACGTTCATTATGGTACCAAGTCCTAAGAAAACATACGATCGAGAAAGGTTGAAAAAAGATTGACGGTCTACAGACTCATCAGAATCAACTCCATTTTGATCATTCTTCTAATAGGTGTTGGCGCCATAGCCATGTTTGCCGGTGCCGTAAACGTCGATATCGGCCCCGCTATTCGCAGTATTTTCAGCAGCGAGCTCAACGGCGATAATGCTTTGGCGGCCATAGATAAAACCATCCTCTTTTCCATACGCCTGCCGAGGATCATTCTTGCAGGCCTGGTAGGGGCAGCCCTATCGCTGGCGGGAACGATTTTTCAAGCCCTTCTCCGCAATCCCTTAGCCGATCCCTATATCCTCGGATTGTCCGGCGGTTCGGCCGTCGGGGCAATTTTGGGAATCATGATCGGCGCCGGATCGTTTGTTATAGGCATACCCGGCGCCGCTTTCTCCGGCGCAATTATTGCGGTCGTCACCGTATTCGGCATAGCAGGAACCCATCTTCAATCAAACACCATTCTTCTTGCCGGTGTCATCGTTAACGCTTTTTTCTCCGCCGTTATTTTATTTCTCATATCCGTCAGCAGCCGCTTCAACCTCCAAAACATGATATTCTGGCTTATGGGCGATCTTTCATTGCCTTCGACAGGCGGCCTGCAGACCCTCGCCGTATGTCTGATCATCGGATTTGCCGTCATATACACGGAGTCGAAGGCATTAAACCTGATCGCTACAGGGGAGGAAACGGCCCTTCAATTAGGAATCAATGTTCAGCGGTCAAAAATTGTTCTTTTTATTACAGCGTCTTTAATAACGGCCGTCGCCGTTTCTTTCAGCGGCATGGTCGGTTTTGTCGGACTTATCATTCCCCATATGATGAGATTAATGGTCGGTCCCGACCACCGGATATTATTGCCCGCTTCCCTTTTATTCGGTGCGTCCTTTCTGATAACAGCCGATGCCTTCGCCCGCATGATCATGGCGCCCGTTGAGCTTCCCGTCGGCGTCATCACCGCCTTCTGCGGCGCCCCCTATTTTATTTATCTCCTTCGGAGGAGGACGCTTTAATTCATGCCCCTTTTGCAGGTAAAACGCGTGAGCTTCAGATACGGCGATCAATGGACGCTCCGCGATATCAGCATTGATGTCGCTGCCGGCGACATCGTCGGCTTAATCGGCCCCAACGGTTCAGGAAAGACGACGCTCCTGAAAATCATTGACGGCATTTTGAACCCGGCGTCGGGAGAAATCATGATTGAAGGCATGAAGGCAAGCGCAATGAAACGCCATGACCTGGCAAGAGTGATAGCCGTCGTACCCCAGGATTTTCCCATGATTTTTCCCTTCAGCGTAGAAGAAATTGTCCTTATGGGGCGATCGCCTCATTTGGGCAGATTGTCATTTGAAAGCAAGTCCGACATCAATATCGCCCATGAGGCAATGAAATTAACGAACACGCTGCATCTTGCACAGCGAAAATTCAATGCCTTAAGCGGCGGGGAAAGGCAGCGCGTCTTGATTGCCAGAGCCCTCGCCCAGGAACCGCGGATAATTCTTCTGGATGAATTTTCCGCCCACCTTGACATGCGCCATCATATCGCCCTGTTCGATCTGATTAAAACCTTGAACAAGAGCAGAAATCTGACGGCCGTCATTGCCACACACGATATTAATACGATTTCCCAGTACGCCGGAAAGATCGTCATGCTGCACGAAGGGATAATTCACGCCATCGGCGCTCCGGATGCCGTTATAACCCGTGAAAATATATCGACTGTTTACGAAACGAACGTTCTTATCGATAAGCATCCTAAAACCGGAACCCCCAGATTGACATTATCAAGCAACTTAATGTAACAGACGGTTCATCCGGTTTAATGAGGCCAAGAAAATTGCTTGACAATCCCAAAGCGATAATTTAGCTTCCGTTCACAACAATATGTCATTCTTCAGAGGAAGGAAGCCGGTGTGAGACCGGCGCTGCCCCGCAACTGTAAGCGGAAACGAAATCCACACAATGCCACTGGTTTTCATCGCAATGAACTGGGAAGGCGTGGAGAATAGGCGATGCCGCAAGCCAGGAAACTTATCTGAGGGATCACAAAACTTTATTCCCGAGGGGGAAAGGAGGTTTTACCCATGATGAAGTTTTATCAGGTTTGTGTATCTTTCTTTATTTTTGCATCACTGATGATGTCGCCCGCTCTGTGTTTTGCCGCCGGAGAAGGACCGGATCATCGAGGCTCATTTATCCTTGATGATATGATCGTCACTGCAACAAAAAAACCGGAGAAGCGTAAAGACATTCCCAATGCCGTCATCATTTTAGATGAAGCGACGCTTGGAGAATCAGGCGCAAAAACGATAGGGGAACGATTGGCCAACGAATCCGGCATCTTTTGGCGGACTTACGGCAACTACGCCGGCGCGGCTCAGGAAATCCATATTCGGGGAATGAAGGGAAACGCCACCCAGGTATTTCTAAACGGTGCGAACATTAATTCCCTGTCCCTGGGACTCACCGATGTCGGCAAGATTCCCATGAACAACATTGAACGCATTGAAATCGTAAAGGGAGCAGGCTCGCTGCTGTACGGTTCTGGCGCCGGCACCATCAACATCATCACCAAAGGCCCTAAAAAAGATAAAATGGATTTAAGCATCAGCGCCGGCTTCGGGTCGCAAAATACGTATCAAATCTCTGCTGAAAACGGAATGTTCCTGACCAAAAATTTCGGTTATTATGCCGCGGCCAACCGAACCGAAACCGACGGATTTCGATCAAACAGCAACTTGAGGCAAAGCGACGCTTCCCTGAAGCTTGTCTTCAACCGGCCAAACTTTGACGCAAGTCTTTCAGGCAGCTATCTTGACAGGTCCTACGGAATGCCCGGCGTCAAGCCGCCCGCAGGCACGCAGGATTATTATGTCGGTGGTTTGAGGTTTTACGACAACGAATCATCGGCGCTGCTCGACACCGGCAGCGATAAAGATCAACAAATCTCCGCAGAGGTGAAAGGCCAACCTTCCCAATGGTTCGGCTATGATCTTACGGGCTATTTCACAAAAATGAAAAACCGCACCTATCGTCGATATGCCTATAACGGTTCCGGAAACGATTATCTGACCGTCAATGAAGTCCTCGGTGCAACGGGTCATATCGATCTGTATCCTTTCTCCGTCGCGAAGCTTCTTCTCGGCGCGGAATATAAAGATCTCGGCTGGCAGGTGGACAGCAACCTTCTTGACTCAAACGGATTACCGGACAGTTACCGTAGCGATGAGGCCCACTTATTCACTAAAGGGTTTTTTGCGGAGGCGGAGTACAGGCCGTCCAAATATGTAAAGGCCCTAGCAGGCATCCGCCATGAAAAACATGCAACCTTCGGCTCGGAAAACATTCCCGTCTTCGGTCTGGTGATCAATCCCACAGAAAAAACCGTGCTTAAGTTTAATCACGGCAAACATTTTATGGCGCCGACATTTAATGATCTTTACTATCCCGCCGATTTATTGTACAAAGGCAATGAGAATCTAAAAGCCGAAAGCGGCTGGAATTCCGACGTTACAATCGAGCAGTCTTTTTTTCATGACAAGATATTTCTTGCTTTATCCGCGTTTCGCTGGAATATTGACGACAAGATTCAGTGGGAACCCGACTCTCAGGGTGTCTACAGCCCCGTTAATCTTGCCGGCTATGAAGCCAAAGGGGCCGAGGCGGAGGTCAAAATCGGTCCGTTTTACGATGTCACCCTCGCTCTGACCTATACTTATACGGACGCCGAAGAAGAAAGCCGCGCCTATACCCGGATGGATTACGGATGGCCGCCGTTTTTACCGCCGGATTTTCAATATACCATGGCGAAAAGCCGCGCCTCATATACGCCTGAGCATCAGTTCAAGGGGCTTTTGACCTATAAAAATGCCTCCGGTCTTACCATCGCCGCCACAGCCATTTATGTGGGCGACATGGTCAGGCACAGACCGGAAACAACAGCCTATCCCGATGTTCAAATGGTTGCCGATCGTCTTGACGATTATTGGGCAGCGGATATAAAGATTGAGCAGCGTCTGTTTAAAAACTGGCTCATTTCACTTACGGGTAAAAATATTTTTGATAAAGGCTATGACACCTATTTAGAATCCTTCACGGATCCGCTGACGTACAAATCCACCATGTGCGGTTACCCTGGAGCAGGCCGGTCTCTATTCGGCGCTGTAACCTATAAATTTTAAAGGAATTGCTTTTTAATGCACGAAATGGAAGACAGAAAGATTTTCGCCTCACTCATGCACCTTTCCCTCAAGGATAACTGGTCGTCGCTTCCCGCCGGCGACCTGGCCTTGAGGGTGGGGAAATATTTTCTCAACACCCCCTACGGCACATCAACCCTTGAAACACAGGATACAGAGAGAATCGTTGTCAATTTACGGCAACTGGACTGTATCACGTTGATTGAAAACGTCGTTGCCCTCACGAGGCTTATAAAGGAGAAGGGCACCAATTTTGAAACATTCGCGGCAACCCTGCAGAAAGTTCGTTACAGAGGCGGCGACATGCAGGGATATTCCTCACGGCTCCATTATTTTTCCGATTGGTTTTACGACAACCAGTTAAAGGGATTTGTCTTTGACATTACGGAGGACATCGGAGGGATACCCTATAAAAAAACCGTCAATTTCATGACAAAACATCCAAAGCAATACCCTTGTCTGGCAACGGGCAGCCAATTTGAGGAAATGCTGCAGATTGAAAAAGACCTCAGCCGCAGGACCTTTCACCGGATTCCTAAGAAGGATTTGCCCCAATGCGCGGACTTGATCAAAGACGGCAATCTTTTGGCGATTACGGCAGCCAAAGCGGGTTTGGACGTCCTCCATACCGCCCTTGCGATCCGCATCGACGGGCAGCTGCGTCTTCTCCACGCATCTCAGGAAAAAGGCCAGGTCGTCATTTCAGAACAAACGCTTTCAGAATACCTGGAAGAGAAAAAAGAACGCACCGGTATCATCGCGGGAAGGATTTTATAAAGTTACGGTCTTTTTGTCAAAGTGGTGATAATCTTTCATATCATCAAAGTGCCCGCCCCAATGCCAGCCCCTCCTGATAAATTCACGTACGATCGGATGGTCCTCTGAAAAAGAGCCACTTTCCGAAGGTGCATAGACCGCATTTACCGGTTCTGAAATACCGTTTTGATAAATGACGGGATTTTGGAACGGATTGATGTCGACGGCCATGCCCCAGGCGTGACGGGACAGGTTCTTCGTTCCGGCAACAAACCGATAATTGAAAGCCGACGTATTGTTGTCGGCCATGGACGCATCATCCGACCAGCCGTATTTGACAATGGGTATCGCCTTGGCAACCGGGAATCTTGATTTCTCAATGATTGCGAATATCTCTTCCATATCTTTCTTTAGCGATTGATGGATAACCAGTTGCCCCTGATGGAGACGACCGTCAAACGAAAAGTAGCATACATCCATGAGGCACAGGGAACTGATGATGCTCTCCGGTGCCGCCGTACCGTAAACGGCTTCTTCAAAATTGATCCGGCTGTCAATAACTGGCTTCATCGTCGCCGTTTCCTTTCATCCTTCTACTATTATTGTTTCCAACCGTCGAAATGTTTTATCGTCTATAGAAACTTCCCTATATATTGTTGAAACTTTCTCCCTGTCCATTCTTTCAAAATCAATTTTTCTGGGGGCGACGATAAAACCGCCCATTTCGACAGCGCCGGGGCTGATCAATATCTTTTTGTCTCCTTGAAGATCATATGCCGATGGGCGGAATTTTTTACGGGGGAAAACGATCACCCTCCACTGATGGCAGCAATAGGAGCAAACGACATTCATCATGGGCTCCGGTTCATGACCCATCACCCGCCTCATTGCTCCGAAAAGTAGTCTGAAGGCGTCCTGGACTTTTAAAAAGTCGTTGCCTTCAATGATGACCGCTGCCCTTTCCTGCTGCAGGAGCCTGTACAGGAACACGCTTTCTCTATCATGAATCATCTGTCTGCGGGCATCAATGGCCGCGTCCCTTTCAATCGGCATGGATCCGGCGGGAACCGCCTGAAAATGGAGATGGTCGGGCGCCGATGCGCCGCATGACGGACCGTTATAAAAAAGGGTAAATCGGGGCGATAAATCCTGCGCTGTCCTGAGAAGACATGCAAAGGAATTTTCGATTGCCTGTGGAAGATGCCGGAGATGGGCAATGGTCAGGTGACCGGGAAAAATCGGCCACGGATTGCAGAGGATGAAATATTCATTTCGATAGAGGATGCCCTGCTGGGCAACAGGGAGATTTTCAAGACACAAAAAGCATTTTCTTTGGGCGATGGACTGTGGATCGATCTTGGCCCGGGCGCTTTTGATCCTTCCGGGATTATACTGAACCCGATAAGAGAAACCGCCTCCCATAAAATCACGGTAGTCGCTTCGCTTGAGAGCAGCATCATTTTCCGCCAACTGATTCCATAAAGTACGCTGGGCATCCAGAAGATGTTGACACAGATCGGAGAGCACAACTCCTCCGCTCAGGCCGTCAAATGAAGCAAATGTCTTCTTTATCAGGAGTCCGTCACTCATTTCCGGCTCCGATTTATTTTTTGTCTTGCCAGGATCTCCATGGTGCGAATACTGTCTTTAAAAGCGTCATGACGGTTCTTCTCCGCAACCGACAATCGGGCGTCCGTATTGCCCGCCCAACGACGGCAGAGGTAAAGGCTCTCATAGATCCTGCCGACGCGGTAACGCCTCGACAACGACAGCGCCGCAGCGTAATCTTCGCCATAACCCACGTTGAGAAATCCGGATTTCCTGAGCACTGCCGCATCAAAGGCACGGGGCGCACCCAACCCGTTGATGCGCAGGGCATTGTTTCTGCCGTTGTCATCCGTCCATTCCCGGTGATCGATCAAGCCCGGAGGAATTACTTCAAGTTTTTCATTCACGAGCGTATAGGCCCCGATCACCATGGCGTATCGGCCCCGATGAAACATATCGATCATTTTTTGCAGAGTCTCCGTAGCGCTGTACAGATCGTCGGAATCCAGCTGGACGGCGTAACGTCCGCAGAACGGCGAAAAGACCGCTTCGTTCCAGCAGCCCCCGATGGTAAGATCAAAACGTTTCGGCACGACGTGCATCACCTGACGATGATGCCTCGCAAGACCGGCCAGAACCTTTGTTGTTCCATCCGTGGAATGATTGTCGACAATGATAATGTTAAAAGGAAAATCCGTTTTTTGCACCAGAGCGCTCCGAACGGCGTCGGCGACGGTCATCTTTCTGTTGCGAACGGGGATGACCACACTGGCCTCAACGGCAAAGGCCGCCTTCCCCTTTGGCACCGGCTTGAATATGGGCTCCAAATAGGCGCCGATGTCCTTCAGATGTTTTGTAAAAACCGCTTCCATCTCCTTTTGCACAGCCCGGTTTTGGGAATCGACATAATCAAAGTGTTTTTCCTTTTCCGGTGCGCCAGCCGCGTCTGATCCTGATCTCCCGCTGAGCATTTCCCGGATGTGAAAAAACGAGCTGTCCGCGGACATCTTTAATCTCAGATCATAAAGACCGGCATATTGTACATCCGCAATATTCCCGTATTTTTTTATCGCTTTCCGTGCCGCGGACAAAGATATCAGCATGACGGGGCCAAAATCAAAATCGTCACGCACGCTGCCCTTCTGATAATCATTGACGGCGTGATCTTCCGTACGAGCCGCTATCCTCTCCGTAACGGATTTTTTTGCGCTCACCTTACCGCTCTCACGATAATCGGAATAAACGATTCCGGCGCCGGTCGATTCGGCCACCTCGATAAATCGATGCAACGCTTCCGGCGCTAAACGGAATTCCCCTTCATCGTTAACCACTAAAACATATTTCGTCCTGACCCTTTTAAGAAGGTCATTCCAGACGATCCCCGATGTCAGCGCCCTTCCCTGCCGGACGTCACATCCCGGTAGATTTGAGGACCAGCCTTTTTCGTCGATGACAATGACCTTCTCCACCAGAAACGATTCGATAAATTGTTGAAGTGATGCGTCAAAGATAGGTTTGGAATTAAACGGCATGACAACGGTTAATTTTTGCATGTTGACTTACCTGAATGCACCCTTGACTCGATATGTAATACAACCTGATGCGGAACCGCCTGATCTCAATTAAGGACCTCTAATTCTTTAGCCCCATGTTTGGGTAAAATCCCGTATGATCTGAAAAAAAACGAGGGTTTCGGTAATGATAGCCGGAAACCCCTTTTCCATTTTTCGTCATTTTAAAAAAACCGGATCGGTTTATCTTGACGGCAATGTAAAAACACCCTGTCATGACGTCGCACTGTCGTCGTGGGCGTGCAGAACCATCCGCAGGATATTACGTCCGTCTTTCCGCTGATAACTCAGATCATCCGTCATCTTGCGAATAAAGAAGACGCCCAGCCCCCCTATTTTACGTTCCATGATGTTGGTCGTCGTGTCCGGGTCGGGCAGAGAGAGCACATTAAATTCAATCCCTCTGTCGGCGATCTCGACCACAAAGGAACCTCCATCGCCGCTGCAGACCAACTCCGCCTCCCCCTCTTTGTCGCCATAGGCGTAATGACAGACATTGACGAAGGCCTCCTCTACTGCAATCAGCAGTCCGAACTTTCTGTTTTCTTTAAGACCGAACCGGTCGGCGCAACTCTCAATAAAACCAAGCACCTCGTCAAGGTTTTCGAGAAGCGCCTTGCATGTCATCGCCATGGGATCCATGCGTAGTCTCACCCGATCTTTGCCAGCGCCGCGGCCACCGATTCGTGAACCTGGAAGATGGAGCCGAAGCCGGACATCTCAAACACCTCCTTGACCGTCCCCCTGACATTGGCAAAACGAACCTGTCCCCCTTTAATCTTCAGCGCCTTGGCCGTTGCCAGAATACCGCGCAGCCCCGCGCTGCTAATGTAGTCGAGACCGTCAAAATCGACCACAAAAGCAATCGTCCCTGCGGTAATCATCTCGTTGAGTTTATCCTGATACTGCGGAGCGCTGATGGCATCCATCCGCCCCGTTACCGTCACGACGGCCGTATCTTTTTCCATCCTGCTGATTATTTCCATCATCGTCTCCTTGTGCGTTGCTTTGCAAAAACCGGTTTATAAACCCATCCTTGACATCTCAAACGGCCGAATTAACAAAGACCTGCTATAATTGATCGTAAATATAAGGAAACCTCTTCGCTATGTCAATGAAAATCAGGCCGCATGATATGGGAAACACCCAAGAGCTGCCGCCGCACCCACAGCCGTCGTCCGGTGATTTAACTGCTCGTCCGCCCGATAGTAAAAAGGGCTCCCGGCGGGGAACCCTTTTCTCATGCGTTTCCAACACCTGCCTTTTACTGCAATAAGGCGCCGGTGAAGATGTCTTCAAAAACATCATTAACCGTTGCCCCGCCTGCATCGATATAGGCAAGATAGCCGTCGAGGTGCTTGATCTCGTTTGTCAGGTAGAATTTACCTGAGAGAATCTTTCCGTAGTAGTAGGCCGCCTCGGCATTATCTTTTGCCGCCGCAGCCGCTTTCTCGCCGTCAATATCGCCGGCAATGGCCTTAAGTTTGGGTACGGCGACCGACATTGACCACAGATGCATCCAGGCGTGCGCCGTCATTCTAACGGCATGCAGCAGCGGCGTTGCAACGGCCAGGATGTCCAGCATCTTTCCCTGATCTTTCAACCCGACAAGCTTCTGCACCGTCGCGTCCATTTTATTCACAGCATCCTGCACAGCGGCAACGGACGCATCGTCCACGACGCCCTTCGCCTTCTCACAGACTTCGGCAATTCGACCCCTGAACACATGATAATTGAACATCCCCGGATTCATCAGGAGAAGCCTCATCGCCAGAGTGAGGGACTGAATCCCGTTGGTGCCTTCATAAATCGCCAGAATCTTGCAGTCCCGGGCCAGCTGCTCCACCGGATATTCTGAGCAATACCCATAGCCGCCGTAAACCTGCATCGCTTCGGACGTCACCAGCCAGGCCAGATCGGAGTTGCCGGCTTTACAAAGGGGAATCAGAAAATCAAGAAGTCCCTGCGCTTCCTTGGCTTTGTCACCCTGCTCTACCTGGGCCAGATCGGCGCTTTGCGCGGCCAGCAAGGTGAGCAGCCGCATGGCTTCCACCTGGGCCTTCATCCAGATGAGCATCCGTTTGACATCCGGATGTCTCGTGATCGGTACGGATGTAAAATCACCCTTCTTACCGGGGTCCGCTCCCTGGAGGCGGTTCTTCGCGTACGTGACGGCATGCATGTAGGCGGAACTGGCGGTTCCCAGAGACTGCTGGGCCACGTCGAGACGGGCTTCGTTCATCATCTGGAACATGATCCGCATCCCCTGGCGCTCCTGACCCAGGAGATAACCGACGCACTGGTCGTTTTCCCCTAAAGACAGGGAGCAGGTGGCGGAACCTTTGATGCCCATTTTGTGCTCGATGCCCGACGTTATGATGTCGTTGCGCTTCCCGATGGAGCCATCGGGATTCACGAGATATTTGGGAACAATGAAAATGGAGATGCCGGGCGTTCCGGGGGGGTCGCCTTCGATGCGCGCCAGAACGGGATGGATGATGTTTTCATACAGGTCATTGTCGCCCGCCGTGATGAAGATCTTCTGGCCCGTGATTTTATACGTGCCGTCGGGCTGTTTGACCGCTTTGGTTTTGAGGGCGCCTACATCCGAGCCCGCGCTCGGTTCGGTCAGGCACATTGTCCCGCCCCACTTGCCGGACACCATTTTTTCGACATACGTTTTTTTCAGTTCATCGGTGCCGTGATGGATGATCAGGTTGCAGGCGCCGACTTTCAGCGTGTCATAAGAGCTGAACGCCACGCCGGCGGCGCAGAAATACTCCATAACAGCCCGGTAAATAGTCTCCGGCATGCCCGCCCCTCCGTATTCGGGGGCATTGCTCAATCCCGAAAAACCGGCCTCCCGATAAACGTCCATGGCCTTCCTGAGACCTTCGGGGACTTGAACGGTTTTTGTCTCGGGATCGTATTTGGCGCCGCCGGAATGATCCGCTTCCTTATTGGCCGGATAAACCTGCTCGACAGCAATCTGTTCGGCCAGTTCCAGGGTCGCCTCGAACATATCCCGGTCGAAATCGGCAAATTTTTCATACTGACTGAGCTTGTCCGCATCCAATACCTCAAAAAGGGCAAATCTCAGATCTCTCGAATCGAGTAACGGATTTAGTGCCATAATAAAACTCCTTTTGAATGGTTTTTTTTAAAAACTGAGCCCGGACGGTTAACGGCATGAAGCACTGCACTATGGGCGCGGCATCATTATCACAATTGAACTGATATGTCACAACTTTTTGCATGAAAACCGTCTCCGGCCTTTTTTTGCATTGGTTGGTAAAACCGGTCGAAATAATAAGTGGGCAAGCAAAAACTTTCAAGAGGCCGTTTGACATTTGAGGCGATTATCCGGTAGTATTTCAAAAAGAAAGAAACGGAAATTATCGATGAAGAAACCGGATATACCCGTAACGCCTGCCGTCAGAATGCTCCGAGGGACCGATATCGGCTTTACTCCCCATCTGTATAAATTTGTCGAGAAGGGCGGTACCCGGCACTCTTCGGCAGCATTGGGCGTCCCGGAACATGAAGTCGTCAAAACCATCATTATGGAAGCCCATCAGGAAGGCGAACCAAAAAAGATGCTGGCGGTTCTCATGCACGGGGATTATGAGGTTTCGACAAAACAGATGGCGCGACTTCTCGGTGTGAAAACCATAAATACGGCCAGTCCGGCGGAGGTCGAGAAGGCAACGGGTTATCTCCCCGGCGGCGTCAGCCCTTTCGGAACCAGAACATCTTTGCCGATCTACATCGAAGAAACAATCCTTGATCTTGACCGTATTTTCATCAATGGCGGCAAACGGGGCTTCCTTGTCGAAATCAATCCCTGGGATATCGAAAAAGCACTGCCGCTCATTCCATTGAAAGTCGGGATAAAGCCATAGGGGAAATATATTTAAATAAAAAATACGAAGGTTTATGATAAACGGCCCGGCAACTGCCGAAATACACGTCGGCAGATACAAAAGCTTCGGCGATGGTCGATGTGCAGATACTTTCATTCATTTATACGAAAGAAACTAATCGAAAAGGGGATCTTTATGATGAACGAAATTCTCCGTGATTTATCCGAACCGGCTTTAATCAATGCGATTGAAGAAAACCTCTTTGCCTTTCATCCCTACTTTTTAGGCTGGTCCCGCTCCGGAGGCCAGACGAGTCCAAAACTGCTGTGGAATATCACGGACATTCCCTTCCCCCTGTTCAACTATGCTTTTAATGCTCGCTTTATGCCGGAAGATGCGGATAGGGAAATCGAAGTGGTGATCGCCAGGGGACGGTCCCGAAAAGTTCCCTTGCTGTGGTTTATCGGACCTTCCACCACCCCGGCCGACCTGGGTCAATATTTAATAGCCCATGGTTTTGTTCACGATGGCGATTCCCCCGGCATGGCGGCAGACTTACACAAACTTCAGGATGACCGTGCCGAAGTTCCCCATTTGACCATTACACCGGTTAAGGATATTGAATCATTAAAAATATGGTGCGATATTCTTGTCGCAGGTTATGGAATGCCTGAATCCGTGGGTCCCGCTTTTCTTGATTGGTTCAGCAGTTTCCGCTTAGACCCGCAGATGCCGCTGCGTCACTACATCGGCTGGTGGAACGGCAAACCGTCCGCCATTGCATCCATGCTGCTTGCAGCAGGGACAGCCGGCGTTTACAACATAACGACGCTCCCGGAAGCAAGGGGGAAGGGAATCGGTTCAGCCATGACCCTTACGCCCTTGCTCGAAGCAAGAGCCGAGGGCGTAAGGGTGGGCGTCCTCCAGTCCACGGCTCAGGGTTTCCCTGTTTATCGCAAATTGGGATTCCAGGAATATTGTTCGATAGGCTCTTATGTCTTAGATGCTTGACAGGAAAGAACATCCTGCAATCATCCTGTCCGGGGAATGCCCTGACGCTGACCGTCATCGAACACCCCCCGCCGCACCCCCATCTTCCAAATATTTGCTCTGGACAAATCGAATTATTTTATGTTTATATCCCCGGCGTGTGGAATCAGGTGAAAATACTGTCGAACAGGCTCCTGTACTGGTTCGGAAAAAATATCGGCATATGGGTCATCCGGCTTGTGGTCTGGGTCATTGCCACAGGGTATTTCTTTTTTTTCCCCCGCCGGGTAAAGGCGAGCCTTGAACTTTACCGAACGGCCTTTAAAAATAAAAACCCTTTATTTTATCTTCACTGTGTCTGGCGGCAGTTTCACGACCTTGCGCAGAGCCACTGCGATGAGATTGCCTTTTCCTTCGGCATGCCGATCCATCACACCTCGGAAGGCCGAGACAATATCTTGAAAGCTGCGAATGCGGGGCGGGGCGGCATCATCATCATGTCGCACATGGGCAGTTGGGGGATTGCGGCCCGGATTTTTCGGCAGGACAATTTTAAGGTGATGCTGATCATGGGTGAACGGCAAGCCAAGTTGATCGACCAGCAGCAGCGCGGAGAACTTGAGGGTGCGGGCCTTAAAATACTTGTCTCCAAAACGGACGATCACGATTCCCTTTTCACGGGCATTGAAGCATTGAAATTTATCCGTGAAGGGGGGTTTTTGTGCATCGCCGGCGATATCGGCTGGACAGACCCTCGGTCGCGCCTGACGGCGACGTTCTTCGGCCGCTCTATTTATTTGCCTGCTGGGCCGCATACACTGGCTCTCGTTTCCGGTGCGCCGGTCTTTACCTTATTTGCTTATCGTTTGGGGAGGGGCAACTATCAGGTTGTCATCCTGCCGCCGCGCATCGTAAAAGCAGCCTCAAGAGATGCAAGAAGCGACGCCATTCGGGAATCGGCGCAAATTTACGCTTCAAATCTGGAAGAGGCTGTGCAACAATATCCATTCGAATGGCATGTATTTGAATCCATTTTCGTTAAATAAAAAGGAGTAAGGAAAATTCATGATGCAGGAAAGATTAATGGAAGCCCTGGCCCTGGGGAGTGAGCGGGTGGTTGCGTGGGCCGACATCCTGGATGGGATCAATGTCTTCCCGGTCCCGGACGGCGACACGGGCCGCAACCTGGTCATCTCTCTGGCGCCCTTCAAGCTGAAAACCTACGCCTTGCCGGATATTACAAGGGCTCTTCTGATGAACGCCCGCGGCAATTCCGGAAATATTGTGGCGCGCTTCATGTCGGGCTTTTTGGCTATGGACAATTTATCTGATCTTGCGATCCCCTGCCGCAGGGGACGCGACCTGGCTTACCAGGCCGTTCACGATCCAAAACCCGGTACAATCCTTGAGTTTTTTGACGTACTCGTCGAGTCGCTGGAAAAAAATCCCCAGGATTCCGAAGGGCTTTGGCTCGATAAGGTCATGGGCGACCTTGAAGAGGCCGTAAAAAGAACGTCCACAGGTCTTGAAGAAATTAAAAAAGCCGGCGTCGTGGATGCCGGGGCGCTGGGCATGTTTGTCTTTTTCGACTCGAGCCTCAAGTATCTGGCAGGCCGCGAAACCATTCCCAACGGCCTGGGCGAAAAATTCAAAAATTTCCTCAAGCCGGTTGTTTTCACCGGAAAGCAGACAGAAGGCTTTTGCGTGGATGCGATAATCGAAAGAAAAATGCTCAAAGACGACCCAGCCCAATTGTCTGCCTTGGGCGAATCCATCGTCATGATTGAAGACGGCGACTATCTAAAAGTGCACTTCCATGCGGACAACACGAAGGAGGCCAGAAAACAGCTCGGAGAAATGGGCAACATCGTCTCCTGGGCACAGGATGATATGGGCGAGCAGGCGCGCCTTTTTGCGCGCGGCGGACACCGGCAGGCGATCCACATCATGACCGACGCCGCCGGTTCCATGACAAGAAACGACGCGCGGGAGCTCAACGTCACCCTCCTTGACAGCTATATCACCGTCGGCGATCTATGCCTGCCTGAGACCTATCATGATCCCCTCCACATGCTCGAATCGATGCGGCAGGGGGTTAAGGCGTCCACGTCGCAGGCTTCGGCTTTTGAACGCCATCATCATTATCATAAAGTGCTGAGCCTCTATCCCCGCGTTCTCTATCTTTGCGTAGGCTCTGTTTATACGGGCAACTACGAGGTGGTCATGGATTGGAAAAAGGACAACGACCCTGAAGACAGGCTGACGGTCATCGACACGGGGTTGGCGTCCGGGAGACTGGGACTGGTCGCGCGGGCCGTTGCTGAATTCAGTCTGAAAGCTAATGATCCTGATGAGGTCATCCGCTACGCCGGACAGGCTGTCGGCGAGTGTGAGGAGTATATCTTTCTTGACAAACTCCAGTATCTTGCCGCCGGCGGACGGATGTCGAAAACGGGAGCGTTTTTCGGCGACATGCTCCATGTCAAACCTATCGTAAGCCCTACCCCCAGCGGCGCCGTCAAGGTCGGAACCGCCAGAAACGCCAAAGATCAAAAGGCCTTTGTTGACAGGAAACTGGAACCCTTTATGGCGCATCACCCCGATGCCGTCATCATGCTCGAATATACGGACAACATAGACTGGGTCATGGAGCAGGTGGAAACACCCATCCGGAAACGGTATCCTCAGGCCCGCATCATCCTGCAACCCATATCGCTTACGTCGAGCGTTCATATGGGGCCGGGCACCTGGGCCATTGCTTTTTTGCCGAATAAACCGTAACTCTCTCTCAAGGAGACCGCCGATTGAAGAGACTTTCGACACCAGGGCGCTATCCCCTCCGCTGGTCTTTCGCACTGATTGTTTGCCTGACCGTCATCGCTCTTGCGTGGAGCGCGCAAAAACGCCTGACCATTGAGACCAATATCATCGATGCCCTCCCCGGCAGCGATCCGGTTATCGCCGACGCCCGGTACGTCATTTCCCACCACCCCCTCCAGGACAGAATTGTCGCGGACATCCGCTGCCGGCCCCACGATATGGAACGTCTGATGGAAGGGGCAGCGATGGTGGAGCAAAAACTCCGGGAAAGCAATCTCTTCCGTCAGGTCGGCATGGATGAACAATTCCGGCTTTATCCGGAGTTGATGACGGTTATTGCGGAGCACCTTCCCGTCCTGTTTACGGCCCATGCGTTGAATGAACAAATCAAGCCCCTTCTCGATTCTCAGAATATCCGGGCAACGCTGCAAGATCAGGTCAACCAGCTTCTGAATATGGAAGGTATCGGCCAGGCCGACCTGATGGCCCGTGATCCCTTCAGTTTAAGAAATATCGTCCTTGCCCGCATGGCGCCTCTTGCCCCCGGAAAAGGGGTCAGAATCATCAAGGGGCGGCTCGTATCCGCCGACGGCCGGCATATTCTGCTTATCGCCGAACCGGCAAGCCAGGCGATGGCCTCTCCTTTTGCGCATCAGGCCACCCGGCTCTTCAAAGATATTGCCGCCGATCTTGAGAAAACCGGTAAGGCCAAGGGTGTTTCCTTTGCCCTGACGCCAATGGGCGGCTACCGTGCCGCCCTTGACAATGAAACGGCGGCCAAGAGTGATACGCGGCGGGCCGTGCTCTTTTCAACGATGGCCGTTCTTTTGCTCCTCATGGTCGGCTTTCCCCGGCCGTTTATCGGCATTTTGGCCCTTTTGCCGGCTCTGGCCGGCACCATCGCGGCGCTTTTTGTCTATTCTCTTTTTCAAAAGTCCATCTCCATGCTCGCTGTCGGCTTCGGCGGCGCCATCATTTCCTTTACCGTCGATTACGGCATCGCCTACCTCCTTTTTCTTGACCGTCCTTATGAAACGCGCGGCGGCGATGCGAGCCGGGAGGTCTGGACACTGGGCCTTCTGGCCATGCTGACCACAGCCGTGAGTTTTGCATTTCTGTTCTTAAGCGGCTTTCCCGCCCTGGCTCAAATCGGCGTTTTCGCCGCTCTGGGCGTTCTTTTTACGTTCGTTTTTGTCCATGCCGTTTATCCCTTTGTTTTCCCGGAAATGCCCTCCGCCCGCCGTGAAGGATACGCGCCGTTTCTCAAGGCCGTCCGGATCGTCACCTCCGCGAAAATGCCTGCAAAGGCGTGGGCCGCCCTTGCATTATTTGCGGTCATGCTCTTTTTCGCCAAACCGGTCTTTCATGTCAATCTCAGCGCCATGAACTCCCTGTCTTCCGAAACAAAAGCGGCGGAAGAACTGATCCGTTCTGTCTGGGGCGACGTCCTGAGCCGCATTTATGTTGTACTGGAAGGTAAAACGATGGAGGACTTAAGAGAAAAAGGGGACAGGCTGACGGCCCTGCTTGAAGATGACATGACAAAGGGCGTGATTTCAGCAGCCTTCCTGCCTCCCATGGTCTTTCCCGGCAGGGAAAGGGCGGATGAAAATTTTACCGCATGGCAGACTTTCTGGACGCCCGAACGGGTAATCAAACTGGAGAAAAATCTTTCGGCCGCAGCCCACGAAGCCGGATTTGCCCCCGGGGCCTTTGCGCCTTTCTACGCCCTCATTAAAGCCAAAGAGGCTGCGGCGCCGGAGATGCCCCGCGCCTTTTATCCCCTCATGGGCATCGCGCAAAACCCTGACAGCGGCGGCTGGCGCATGTTTGCCACGCTGACATCCGGCCCGCAATATAAAAGCGAAAGCTTCTACAGACACCTTGCGGCAGAAGGGTCGGCAAAGCTCTTTGATCCCGCATTTTTCGGAGAGCGCCTCGGCGGCATCATTATGCACGGCTTCATCGTGGTGACGCTCATCGTCAGTCTTTTGACTGTCCTCGTGGTTTTCCTTTACCTGCTGGATATTCCCCTGACCCTGACCGCCTTGGCGCCGACGGTCTTCGCCCTCGTCTGCACTCTGGGCACCCTGAACCTTCTGGGGGCGCCCCTCGGCATTCCGACCATCATGATCTCCGCCATCGTCATCGGTATGGGAACGGATTACGCTCTTTATCTCATCGTCTCATGGCAGCGCTACAGGGATGACAATCACCCGTCCCTGATTCTGATCCGCACTTCCATATCCCTGTCCTTCGCCACAACATTTCTGGGTTTCGGCGTGTTGTCCCTGGCAACGCACACCATGCTGAAGAGCGTCGGCCTCACGCTGCTTCTCGGCATCGGCTATTCCTTTCTTGGGGCGATTCTCATTGTCCCGCCCATAGCCCAACGCCTTTTTGCCGAAAGGCCCTGGCCTCTGGGAAACCTGAAGGCCGGCTCGAAAGAGCATGTAGGGCGCGTCCTTGCCCGTTATAGCCGCATGTCCGCCTACACCCGACTGTTCGCCCGGTTTAAAATCCGCCTCGATCCCATGTTTCCCCGCTTGGCCGAGTTCGTAAGAAGCCCGCGGATCATTCTCGATATCGGTTGTGGTTTCGGCATTCCCGCGACATGGCTCCTTGCTCTTTATCCGGAAGCGAAGGTCTTCGGCATCGATCCCGACCGACGCCGGATCAGCTTTGCCGCCCGCGCCGTTGGAGACCGCGGCATCATGCAGACGGGCCGCGCCCCGGACATTCCCGACATTCCGGAAAAGGCGGATACGGCGCTCATTCTTGACATTATTCACATGCTCTCCGATGAGGAATTAAAGCTTACCCTGGAGAGACTTCGCGACCGCATGCTTCCCGGAGGCAAAAGCCTCCTGATTCTGCGCTGCACAGTCAAACAAACGGAGCAGCCGTCTTTCGAACGATGGTTGGAGACGACCCGCCTGCGAGTAAACGGCGTCAAAGCCCGCTTCCGATCCGCCGACGAGGTATCCCTTGCCTTGATGCAGGCGGGCTTCCGTATTGTCCTGAAAGAAATGCCCTTCCCGAACAGAGAACATGTCTGGTTTATTGCCGAACCGATGGATTAAGAAAAGCAAGATATGCTTTTCGGATGGAACCTTGTTGCTGTGATTTCTCAGTTTTTAAAGTACCGCTTCGGATGACGGAACCTTATTTATTTATGCCCCTTCATCGAATTTTTTCAGGCGCACGGCCTTGGCAAAACGTCTGTCGTAATATCCCATGAGTTGATCAACTCTAACTTGCTTTTGTTTGAATGAGGCATGGACAAATTTATTGCCGCCGATATAAATCCCTACATGGCCAAAAGCCCGTTTCGTATTGAAGAATACCAGATCGCCTTCCTGCAGCTCATCCCGCGGCACGCTCATACCGACATGCGCCTGCTCTCTTGCCGTTCGAGGCAGCTGAACTTCAAAAAATTCGTAGATCTTCTTGACAAAAGCGGAACAATCAAGCCCCCTTACGGATTGCCCCCCAAACTTGTAAGGCGTCCCCATAAAGCCCACCGCAACCCGGACAAACAGCTTCTGTTCATCTCGGCTCCATGTGCCGAGAGGCTTTGAACTTGCATTTTTTATCTCTTCGGCTTTTTCAGCAGACAGTCCAGAATCGCCCTCTTCAAGCTCATCATCAAGATCATCCTCTGCTTCACCCTGAGAGGTCTTAGATACAATGGCAACCTGGACTTCGTTTAAGGTATTATTTTCAGCAACCGGCATCACAAGAACGAGTTTTTGGCCGATTTTCAATGCGTTACTTCTGAGATGATTCATTTTTTTGATTTTATCGACAGAATGCCCCGTTTTTTTGGCAATAGCGTAAAGGTTGTCCCCCTTTTTCACGATATAGGATTGCGATTTGACAGGAACGTCCTTACGGGCTGAGGTTCTGCTTATTTTATTATTTTGAGGGATAACGAGAACTTGTTTGATTTTAATAGCACTGGTCGAAAGGCCGTTGGCCTCTTTCAACGCCTGAATGCCGACGCCATATTTCTTGGAAATCTTTCCTAGCGTATCGCCCTTTATAACTTCATGGCTTGTTGAGGCAAGGCTTTCGTGGCTTATCGTGAATAGCAAGAACAGGACAATCAGTCCCATCCACAGGAAAATCGGCCGTTTCATCATGAAGTCCCTCCTGATTCTTTATGCGGGGGCGCCCCCATTCTTGTAACGGTGCACAATTTTGAAAATGGATGACAAACTGCACACTAACAATGGCGGGTTGCATTTTTAGCAAAATTTAAATCATCCTGTCAAACTTATTTTGCCGAAAAAGGAGAAAATAATTTATTTATATGTAATATTAATATGTTACATCGTATATTTTTTACGGAAACAACTCCATCGACTCCAGTATCCGCAAAGATCACGGTGAAAGGCGTCTCCTTTCATGAAATGGTTGAAATTTGCGCATAAATTCTGTATGACCCACCATCCGGTTATGGAAAAAACGAAAGATAAATTCGGCAGCGCTATCGATTAAACAATGTTAAAAAAAATAATTTCAATCATCATCATCTTATGTACAGCGGCATTTGTTCTCAATATCGCCTGCTATCTCATTTTCCCCAACATCCATCGCCTGAAAAAAGAAAATCCCAAAAAAACAGCATTTATGGAATATCGTGAAAACGAGTGGGCGGCAAAGGGGAAAAAACGAAAGATACAGCAGCGCTGGGTGCCGCTGTCTCATATATCGCCATACGTAATCAAGGCGGTCATCATCGCTGAGGATGATAAGTTCTGGTCTCATGAAGGGTTCGACTTCACGGCAATGAAAAAGGCCCTGGAAAAGGACATCAAAAAGAAGAAATTTCATGTGGGCGGAAGCACCATCTCACAGCAGCTCGCCAAAAATCTTTACCTCTCCCCGTCAAAAAATCCTGTGCGTAAAATCAAAGAGGCCATCCTGACCTGGCGGATTGAGCGGTCCCTTTCGAAAAAGAGGATCATTGAAATCTACCTCAATGTCGCAGAATGGGGAGAAGGCATCTTCGGCATCGAAATGGCGGCCCGTCATCACTATGGAAAAAGCGCCGCTTCTCTGACGGCAGCAGAGGCGGCAAAACTGGCAACGGTCCTGCCTAATCCAAGGAAATACAATCCCAAAGGATCGGGACGATACGTTGCCAGCCGCTCTGACAGAATTTATGAGATCATGGTCCGGCGGGGCATTGTCGTTGAGGAATATGAAGACATCATGAAAGAGCCTGATGAATTGGAATCCGGTAATACTGACAGTCAAAATCTCAATGACCCACGGCAAACCGAGACAGAAAATTCCGACAATGCGCCGGAAGCAATTGACATTAACAAGGAATACAAGGAAAAAGCAGCCGTGCCCGAAAAAAGAGAAGAAGAGCCTGCAAATTGATTTTGCCATGTTATCTCCGGCAAACGGAACGGCGTAAATTTACGTGAAAGACATTTGTTGACATTTTATTTCTCTTGTACTATGAGTCTCCCGCTGTTCGGAGACGATGTTATTCTTCCCCAGTAGCTCAGTCGGTAGAGTCCCGCTGCTATGCGGGATTAACCAGCTGAAGGATGAGGGGTATAGAGAAGACAAAATGAACAATGTTCCCCAGTAGCTCAGTCGGTAGAGTCCCGCTGTAAAGCGGGATTAACCAGCTGAAGGATGAGGGTTATAGAGAAACAAT
>JAFGHS010000184.1 GCA_016930075.1 Deltaproteobacteria bacterium | reverse complement strand
TTTGCGGGGGAGAAATCTTGATGTTTAATGATATGAACAACTTCAGATTCCTCATCCCGCCGCTGCGGGATTCGGAATGACATATTTTTTTTGTAGGAGGTGAAAAGTGAATTTCTCGTTAAAAGGGCAGGTAGCCATTGTCACCGGCGGCAGCCGGGGAATCGGACAGGCGCTGGCCGTAGGTCTTGCCGAGGCGGGCGCCGATATTGCCATCGCCAGCCGCAAACAGCCGGATCTGGAAGCGGCAGCCGAAAAAATCAGAAAGACCGGGGCAAAGTGTCTGGTTGTCCCCACCCATATTGGCAGAATGGATGACATTAACAATCTCGTCTCCAAGGTTGTTGCGGAATACGGCAGGATCGACATCCTGGTCAATAACGCCGCCACGAATCCGTCTGTAGCCGGGGCCATTGACGCCGACGAACGGGCCTGGGATGCCGTCATGAATCTCAATCTGAAAGGCCTGTTTTTCCTGAGCCAGGCCGTTGCCCGCATCATGAAGGAAAAAGGGGGCGGCAAGATCATCAATATCGCCTCTATTGCGGGCATTACGCCCGATGTTCTGCCCGTCTACTCCATCAGCAAAGCCGGCGTTCTCATGGCAACGAAGGTCATGGCCCAGCAATGGGGCCAGTATAATATCCGCGCCAATGCCGTAGCGCCGGGCTTGACCAAAACGCGCTTCAGCGAATTTCTCTGGAGCAATCCGGACGTTGCTCAGGTCGCTATCGGCAAGAATCCCATCCCCCGCATCGCAGACCCGGAAGACATGGTGGGCGCCGTGATTTATCTTGCCTCCGATGCCTCCCGTCATGTGACGGGCCAGACGATTGCCGTCGATGGAGGCAGCACAATATAAATAAAGCCGCAAGGATTCGAGGGTTCCGGGGGAAATGAGGGGATGATGGAACTTACAGAACTTTCCATTACGGAAGCCGCGGCTCTTTTGACAAAAGGCGACATATCGTCCATCGAGTTAACGGAAGCCCATTTGAACCGGATTGCTGCCGTGAACCCGACTTTAAACGCCTTCATCACGGTGACGGCCGATACGGCAAGAGACCATGCAAAAAGAGCTGACGGCACCTTAAGGCAAAGCAGGCTCTCCGGCGGGACGTCGCCCGGCCCCCTGTGCGGCATTCCCATTGCCCTGAAAGACCTGTACGAAACACGGGGGATACGGACGACGGCAGGTTCCCGATTCTTTGCCGACAATATCCCCGGCCGGGATGCGCATACGGTGGAAAAATTATCGGACGCGGGGGCTGTTCTTCTCGGCAAACTCAACATGCATGAAATCGCCCTCGGCCTCACCAGCGTCAACCCCCACTACGGGGCCTGTAAAAATCCCTGGGCTCCCGATCGCATTGCCGGAGGATCATCGGGCGGGTCTGCCGCTGCCCTGGCCGCCGGCCTCTGCATGGGTTCTCTGGGCAGCGATACGGGCGGATCAATCCGGGTCCCCTCTGCACTTTGCGGCTGCGTCGGTCTGAAGCCCACCTTCGGTCGCGTCAGCGTCCGCGGCGTCATCCCGCTTAGCTGGAACCTGGATCATGCAGGGCCTATGGCCCGGCGGGCTGCCGATGCCGCCTTGTTATTGCAGGCCGTCGCCGGTTACGATCCGGATGACGCCTATTGCATTGACAGATTCGTGGACGATTATGTCGGCCGCATCGGAGACGGAATCAAGGGGCTGCGGATGGCCCTGGCAGCAGACGGCTATTTTTACGAAAAAACCCAACCCGAAATTATGAAGGCCGTCAATAAAGCATCCGAGGTGTTTGTGAACCTGGGCGCAAGCTGTGAGGCCGTCGATTTCCCCGGCATGGGCGAGGCGGCGGCGGCAAACGGGCGGATGATCATCAGCGACGCCGCTGTCTTTCACAATGAACGCCTGAACAGCCGTCCCGAAAACTTCGGTGAGGATGTGCGGCAGCGTCTTCAGATGGGCGCGGCAATCAGCGCCATGGACTATATCAAGGCGCGCCGCACCCAAACGCTCCTTCGCCATGCCTTTACGGATTTTTTTACCGGATATGACCTGTTGCTGATGCCGACTGCCGCCACGGCCGCTCCGCCGATTGAGGGCCCGAATGCCCTGGAACAGGCGGTTCTCCTGACGCGCTTTACGGCGCCGTTCAATCTGACAGGGTTCCCGGCCCTCACCCTGACCTGCGGATTCACCGGCGAAGGGCTTCCCGTGGGTTTGCAGATCTGCGGCCCCCCCTGGTCGGAGGCGAAAATCCTCCAGGCGGCACATGCCTACGAACAGGCCACGCCGTGGCATAAAAGAATGCCGAATGTGATGGTCACGTAAAAAACCATTTCCCGATAGTCCGCAACAGCTTCCTCCGTAATCAATAAAATATTTATCCCCTTCAACAGGCTTGACTTCAACGGGGTATCAATTATATTTATTCCTTAAAATCATGATGACATTGCGACGGAAATGCCGGCGCAAGGCTCAAAGCAAGGGTGGCACAGAAGAGGGGTTATGGATGCATTGACAGGACGTATTGAAGGTCCGTCGTCGGGTCAGATCAAGACGTTGGCGTCCATGTTAAATCATGGGCGTTATGCCGAAGGAGAAGCCCTTGCGCATAAGCTGACGTTGCTTTTCCCATACGCCGGGATTACCTGGAAAATGCTGGGGACAGCGCGCGGATTGCAGGGAAAGATTGCGGAAGCGCTGGAGCCGCTGCAGAAAGCGGCAGAACTTTTGCCGAGAGACGCGGAAGCCCATAACAACCTGGGCAACGTCCTCAAGGACCAGGGCCGGTTTACGGAGGCAGAAGCGAGCTATCGACAGGCGCTGGAGCTAAAGCAGAATTTCGCGGAAGCCCATAACAACCTGGGCAACGTCCTCCATGACCTGGGCCGTCTTACGGAAGCGGAAGCGAGTTTTCGACGGGCCCTTGCAATCAAGCCGGATTATGCGTTGGCTTATAACAGCCTGGGCGGCGTCCTTAAAGACCAGGGCCGTCTTACGGAAGCAGAAGCGGGTTATCGACGGGCCCTTGCGATCAAGCCGGATTATGCGGAAGCTTATAACAACCTGGGCAACGCCCTCAATGATCAGGGTCGTCTTGCGGAAGCAGAAGCCTTTTGTCGACGGGCCCTTGCGATAAAACCGGATTACGCGGAAGCCTATAACAACCTGGGCAACGCCCTCAATGACCAGGGCCGGTTCACGGAAGCGGAAGCAAACTATCGACGGGCCTTGGAGATAAGGCCGGATAACGCTGCAGCGCACAGCAACCTGGGAAACACCCTCAAGGAGCTAGGCCGGTTCACGGAAGCGGAAGCGAGCTATCGACGGGCGCTTGCGATCAAACCGGATGACGCTGTAGCGCACAGCAACCTGCTGTTCACCCTGAATTACAACCGTCACGATGTTTCGAATAATCTTAAAGAGGCTTGCAGATACGGGCAGATGGTGGCCGAAAAGGTCGGGATACGCTTTTCGGCATGGCCGTGTAAGACCCAGCCGGAGCGGCTCAAGGTCGGACTGGTGTCGGGCGATCTGTGCAACCATCCTGTCGGCTATTTTCTGGAAAACTTGCTGGCGCAGATCAATTTGACTCGCATGGAATGGATCGCTTACCCCACGGACAACAAGGCGGATCAGCTGACATCCCGCATTCAACCTTATTTTGCCGCCTGGAAATCACTGGTCGGCCGGAGTGACGAAGCCGCTGCCAAACTGATTCACGCCGACGGCGTTCACGTACTCCTTGACCTTTCCGGCCATACCGCCCACAACCGTCTGCCGGTGTTTGCCTGGAAACCTGCGCCCGTGCAGGCCGCCTGGCTGGGGGGGTTTGCCACAACCGGGATGAAGGAGATGGATTACATCTTTGGCGACCCGGTTGTTGCGTCTGTGGAGGAAGAAAGCCACTTTACTGAAGCCGTGTGGCGGTTGCCGGAAAGTCATATTTGCTTTACCCCGCCCGACGTCGCTCTCAAAGTGGGTCCGCTGCCGGCATGGTCTTCCAATGTGATTACCTTTGGCTGCTTTAACAACCTTGCCAAGATGAATGACGACGTTGTGGCTTTGTGGTCGCGTGTTCTCCAGTCTGTTTCAGGCTCGCGCCTGTTTCTCAAAACGAAACAACTGAGCGATCCGGCATTATGTGATGCCGTCCGCCGGCGTTTTGCCGCCTGCGGAATTCCCTCCGACCATCTCATTCTGGAAGGACATTCTCCCAGAGCCGCAGCACTGGCGGCTTATAATCGGGTGGATATCGCCCTGGATCCCTTTCCCTACCCCGGCGGGACCACCAGTGTGGAAGCGTTGTGGATGGGAGTGCCGGTGATCACCCGCCGGGGGGATCGATTCCTTTCCCATGTCGGTGAAAGCATCGCCCGCAACGCCGGTCTGGCGGACTGGATCGCCGCCGATGATGACGACTATGTGTTAAAAGCCGTCATCCACACGTCTAATCTGGAACGCTTGGCGGCATTGAGGGCGGGGTTGCGCGAGCAGGTCCTGGCCTCCCCGCTTTTCGATGCAGCGCGCTTTGCCGGGCACTTTGAAAGGGCGCTATGGGGAATGTGGGAACGCCGGCACAGCAATCCGGAATGAGCTAAACAAAGACTGATGACCGCATATTCCTTAAGGCAAACCGTTTCATCCTTTGTCAAAGGTCAACATACAAAGCAGGTATCAACCGGTTGAAGCCCCTGTCCTGTGATCGCCCTATTCCTTCCGGCGGCGGACGCCTTCGTAATAATCGAGGGCTTTTTTCAAGGCCGTCGCAGACCGCGGAACGGATGGAAACGCCGGGATGCCCATATCCTGTATCTTGAACATGACTTCCCGCGATACCTTCTGCGCCTCCGGAGTATGGAAAAAAACAGCCGTAATGAGCGGTTTTGCAGATGTCTTCTTCAGCATGTCCAGCGTGTCGAGGGTGCCGTGAAGCTGTTCGGGGCCGATGTTGCGGCCCGGCCGGGTGGAAACGATATAAAAGATGTTGTCGATGTTGGCGTCTCTGGCCAGGATCCCCATGACCCGCTTCATATCCCGCCGGACGGGTCCGGCGGAATCGATGGGGTTGCGGTAGCTCCCGCCCACCTTTTCAAAAAAGGTCTCCAGCTCCGCATATGATTCGTCCGTAAGCAGGGGGACATGGAGCCCGGCTTCCGCAAAAATGTCCGTCGATGTTACGGACAGCCCGCCCGGTCCGCCGGCGATGGCCATCCGGTTGCCGAACACTTCAGGCAGATAAATGAGCGCTTTGACCGTATCGATGAGATCGTCCATGTTTTGGACATTGACGGCGCCGCATTGACGGACCGACGCTTCCCACAAGGCTTGAGACGCGGCAAGCGATCCCGTATGAGACGCGATGGCCCGGCCCCCTTCCTCCGTCCTGCCGCCTTTCCAGATGATAACGGGTTTTTTCGCCGCCGCCGATTTCAGGGCGGCAAAAAAGCGTTCTCCGTTCCGGACCCCCTCGATATACATGCCGATGACTTTGATCTCCTGGTCTTCGGCGAAATAATCCAGAAAATCGGCCGAATCGAGGACGATGCCGTTTCCGTAGCTGACGGACTTACGGATGTCGATGCCCTGCAAATGGGCTTCAAAACTGAAGGATATGGCCACGCTGCCGCTCTGGGAAATAAAACCGACGGGGCCTGACACGTCGTGGTATTGATCGCTCGACTGCTTGATTCCCGCGGCGGGATTGAACAGTCCCATGCAGTTGGGACCGATGAGGTGGAAGTTCGCTTTTATAGACTTCTCCACGACGAGTCGTTCCAGACGCCGTCCTTCTTCCGTATCCGATTCGCCGAAACCGGCGGTAAAAAAATGAGCTGCTGCCGCGTCTTTCCTGATCAGGTCATCGAGGACAGCGGGGGCGGCGCTGCGGGGTATGGCGATAATGGCCAAATCGACGGGCTCCGGGATGTCGAGGATGCTCGGGAAGGTTTGCACGCCCAGCGCCTGAAGGTCCCTGACGGATTCGGGATTGACGTGGACGCCATAGACCTTTTTTTCGCGTCCCATAAGCTGTCCGCGGGTCCAGTCGTAATTGCTCACTTTGCTGTCCCCGACGACAGCCACGACCTTCGGGTTGAACGCCCGGTCCAATTTTTCAAAATCAACTTTCATGCGCCAGAACCCCTTTCGTTTTTTACTTCTTCCCTTGCGCCTGTTTCTGTATCAATTCCCGGAAACTCTTCGGCGGCTCAACGAAATCGGAACGTTCCTTCAATAAGACAGCTTCCTGGGCACAGTGATAAACACAGACGCCGCAACCGATACAGCGGTTAAGGTTGATCTCGGCAATGCCCGTATCAACGGAAATCGCGTTCATCTGACACACATCGACGCAGACGCCGCAACCGGTGCAGGCATCGGCATCCACAACGGCTTCGTAATTGCTGGATACCGTCCTGACCGGGGCATGATGGAAACTCACGCCCTGGAGAATGCCGCAGCAGCAGGTGCAGCAGTTGCAGATGAAATCGATTCGCTCCTGCGTATTGCTGGAGGTATGAATCAACCCGGCGTCGGCGCTTTTTTTCATGATTTTCAGCGCTTCCTCTTGGGTAATTTCACGTCCGAATCCCCGCTCCTTCACGAATTCGGCAAAGGGCCCCAACTGAAGGCAGACGTCGTCCGGATACTTGCAGCCCCGGTCCAGCAGCCGCTTTTCATGACGGCAGTAACAGGTGGATACCGTAATGACGTCCGCATCCTTTATGTACTGGCTTGCCACTTCGAAGGGGAAGATATTCATCTGCGGCGTGATGGTCTGTTCAATGGGAATGACGCGGGCGAAATGGACGGTTTCGGCGGCGGCAACAAGTTTTGCTTCTTCCTGAACCGGTGAAACGCGTGCATGGGCGTATGCGTCGAACAGACGCGCGATTTTTTTTGCATGGTCCGTATATTCCCCCTTCATAAACTGGAGTTCGAAAATGCCGGGGACCAGTTGGATCAGTTTATACCAGTTCTCGCCGTTGCGTTTGCTGGAATAGATCACGCCTTTATCGGCCATGGCATCGAGCATGCGGGCCACCGCATCCGGGTCCTTGCCGATCCGCTCGGCCAGTTTCCCGGGCGGCTCCGGCGCCATGGGGGACAGGTTGACGGCGAGTTCCGCTTCCTCCCTCGTGAACAGGGCTTTCAACAGCGCCTCCAACTCCGGGCTCCGGCGGCTGCCGAAACCGATCATATTAAATATATCCGACAATCGGTCGTACAGATCGTCTGCCATATCATTTCTCCTTATTCATATCTCTTTTTCGTCTCGGCGTATCTGACCAAAGCGTGCATGGCCCGGGCGCATTCTTCCGGTGTGTCGTAAACCGGTATGCCCGCGCCCTTTAAAATGTCGAGGACGATGTCATTCTCAAACCGGTGAAAACGAAGCGTTATCAGCGGTTTATTATAGATTGCCGGAAGGGAGGCCAGATATTCGGCGCCCTGAATGGCCAGTTTCGTTACGTCGACAAGGTGCTTCGGCATGCCGACAACGCCTAAGATTGTGCTCATGGCCGCCGTATTGAAAGGCGCATTGGATATGACGCCGTCGATATAGTCACGGCTCATGAGTTTTTCCACGACAGAGGCTTCTTCCATGCTCGTCCTGGCGCTGTCCGCAAAATCTACGGGGTTTCTCGGTATGGGCGCATGGGACGGCATGGATTCCTGGAGGCTGCGAACGGTATCGCTGTCGAGTTCAGGGACCTCCAGCCCCAGAGAGGCGCAGGCATCCGCCGTTACCACCCCCTGACCGCCGCTGCCTAAAATGGCCACCCGCTTTCCCTTCGGCAAAGGCTGATGGGCCAGGACTTCCGCCAGATCAAACGATTGCACGGTTTCCTGCGGTCTGATGATGCCGATCTGTCGGCAGATGGCGTCAAATATCTTATCGGAACCGGCGATGGATGCCGTGTGGGACTGTGTTGCTCTTTCGCCCGGCGCGGACCGGCCGGCTTTATAGATGACGATGGGCTTCTTTTTTATCACCTCTTTTGCCAGGTCGAAAAAGCGCAAACCGTCCTTGAAACCTTCCATATAAAAGAGGATCACCTTCGTGTCTTCGTCTTCCGCAAGATATTCGAGATAGTCGGCGGCACAGAGATCCCCCTGATTGCCGATGCTGATAAACTTGCTGAGTCCGTATCCCTTGGTGACGGCGATCTCGGACAGCACGCCCCCGAATGTGCCGCTTTGGGAAACAAAAGCGATGTGACCCGGAAGCGGCGCCTTTTCGAAGGAAAGACTGAGCATGCCCGCGGCGCTCCAGATGCCCATGCAATTAGGCCCGATGAAACGAATCCCCCCTTCTCTCGCTATGGCCACCACTTCATCCTCAAGGACTTTGCCTTCCGGACCGACTTCGGCAAAGCCGGCAGAAACGACAATGGCGCCTTTTACGCCTTTTTGGATGCATTCTTTCATGACAACGGAAACCTGTCCGGCAGGCACCGTAATGACGGCAAGATCCACAGGCCCCGGTGTGTCAAGAACGCTTGCATAGGTGCGTATATTCTGAATCTTTTTCTCACGGGGATTTACGGGATAGACGGCGCCTCGATAACCTGTGCGCAATGGGTGATTGAGCATCCTTGCCCCCCATTTGCCGGGTGCGTTCGACGCCCCGATGACGGCAATGGATTCGGGCTGGAAAATCGGATCGAGTTGATCAACAATCTTCTTCATAAATACCTCTCTTGTGCGTCGGTTTGTCGCATATAGGGGATAGGGCCGCTATATGTCAAGGAAAATGGCAGATCGTTTCTCTTTGCCTCAAGCGGCCTGCGCCTCTCCTATTCGCCGATAATTTTTACGAGAACCCGCTTCTTCCTTTGCCCGTCGAACTCGCCGTAGAAAATCTGCTCCCACGGTCCGAAATCGAGCCTGCCTTCCGTCACGGCGCAAACGACCTCCCGGCCCATGACCTGTCTTTTTAAATGGGCGTCGCCGTTGTCCTCGCCGGTCCTGTTGTGCTGATACAGGGAAACCGGTTCGTGGGGGGCGAGTTTCTCAAGCCAGTTTTCATAATCCTGATGAAGACCGGATTCATCGTCATTGATGAAAACGGAGCTGGTGATATGCATGGCGTTAACCAAAACCAGGCCTTCTTTGATGCCGCTTTTCCTTAAACACGTCTCCACCTGGGGAGTGATATTCATGAACGCCCGCCGCTTTGGAACATTGAACCAAAGCTCTTCCCGAAATGATTTCATCCCAGAACCCCCTTTTCTGCAACCGGTAAACAGGCAGTCAAACACAGCGACATATCTTTACTTCACTCAGAAAAATTCCTCCAGAAAAAAGTTGATCAAAAAATGATCCCGCAACGGGCCGTCTGAATACCCATATTCACCCAACATGAACAAAAGCGGGGTTAACCGCATCATCTTGCCGGAGCGCTTCCCTGTCCGGCGACGTCTTTGTTTGTGGGATGGCTTGCGCTCCTGGCGAACCTTGTGTTATGATTCCCGCGTGCGACACCGATCTATTGGTTCTGAAAAATTATCAGGAGGCCGGTCATGAAATTGAAACAACTAGGCGTTATATTTCTTTTGGGGGTATGTGTTCTTTTGGGCTGCAATACGTCCGATGATCCGGTTCATGTGTCCGTGACGCAGGTGACTTTTGTCGACAATGGGGCCGTTGTTCCCAATCCTGTTGTTACCACCGTCACGATTAAACCGGATTCCATCGAATACGCAAGGTCGCAGTCTGGCGCCGTCATCGAACAGTGGTCCAAACAGATAGAGTCATCCGATTTCGATTCCCTAAGGCAACCGATAGACGTGTACGGCTTATTTGAAAGCGCTGACGTTACGCTTGCCGAAGGGCAGTTTCCGATGGTGGGTTGGCGGGGCATGACCATCACCATCAGCAGAACGGACGGTTCTCATACCATCACCATCTCGGGCAGTGTATCAAGAACGCAGTGGCCTCAAGGAATACAGGAGCTGGTTAATATCAAAGACGAACTGTTGGAAAAGTATCAATAATCATAAATGCTTGCCGATAACCCGCTAACTGGAATCTCCGTCATATGCCAAGAAAAAATTTTACCATCTATCGTCAATCAACCTAAATAAGACTGTCAGTTGAAGGTTCCGAATGCCGAACCGCTCCAGCGAAATAATAACCGCATGATCCTGCATGAGGCCTGCCGGAAACGAAATTGAAACGGGCATTTCGCCGGTGATGGCCCCTTCGCCTGCGCATTGGTGGCATTCATAATAACCGACGCTGCCATGTCCATGACAGAGGGGGCAGACAGCCCGAACGGGAACCATAATCCTGGCATTTCCGCCGCGCATCGCCTGGTTTTGAGTGAGCGGAACTTCAAGGGTCATGTTTTGAATGCGGCCCGATTTGGGCCAGTCAAGGCTGGAAAAATTCCTCCACAGCCAATCGAAAATCTCGTCCGCAGACGGTGAAAAGCTTTGAAATGAACGGACCGGCGAAATCTCTCCGAAATCGACCGGTCCCGGCCTGCGGATCAGAGGCTCCGGCTCGACACAGGGACGGCTTACGGTTTCTGTTTGCCGTGAGGCTTTTTGCAGGGATTGTTTGTATGTGCGTCGCTTCAAGGCATCCCCGAGGACGGCATAGGCTTCCTGAATCTGTTGGAAAAGCTCGCTGCCGCCTGTGAAGTGGTCCGGGTGGTATTCCTTTGCCAGCCGCCTGTAAGCCGCTCTGATCTCATCAGGGGAGGCGCTCGGCGTGACACCCAGGATTGCATAATAACTTTTTGCCATGGTTTTCCTCCTTAGACGAATAAAACAATAATAACGATGAGTTGTAATGATTTATAGGGGGAAAATAATCATTAATTTAACCGTGTCAAGGCATCATTCGTTAAATCATTTAGAAGCTCTCCATTCAGGGACGCGGCGCTTCAAGGCAAACGGGGACGACCCCATGCGGCACTCTTCATCCGCTCTTTTTTATGGCCTTGTTTTTACTTGTTTTATCTTTTCCTTGCCGGCTTAAAAAAACGCTTATGCCTGAAAACTGTGGGTGTCTTGTCTGTACCGGGCATTGCTTTTTTGAGGAGATTACAGAAAAAGGCCGTGGACGAATCAATGAATATAAATGATGAGCGCGCTAATCTTCCCTTGACGCATATGACAGTGCCTGCTTATACTGCGAATCACAGGGAAAGACGTTACCGTCGGTGCAATCCATTGGACCGGTAATTGATTAGAAATTATCCAGGTTCAGTATCCGTGTCGAAATCTGGCTTCTGATTAAATAATGCTGCAATACATAAGGCCGGAGGATTGTCTGATGGCTTGGTATCATGGCGGGAAAAACCCTTGAATCGCCGGGGGAGAAGATCGGTCACCATTTCGCTTTATTCGTTTCTCTTTGTTGTCGCCGCCATCCTGACGCCGGCCGTCGGCGACAGGGATTCGAAGATGGCCGGACTCTCCTATATCGCCGGCAATCCGACCATCAAGGAGAAATGACCGGAATCCGTCCCGGATCATGCGGCATAAATGATTTCCCGTGTGTCGGTACCGCACCTTGGCGCATTGAGAGACAGATTGAAAAATGTCATCTGAAACGTTACTCCAGTTCGTGGGAATTCTCGTTCTTGGCATCAGCGCCCAATGGGTGGCCTGGCGGCTGCATCTGCCGTCCATACTGCTCTTGCTGGCCGCGGGAATTCTGGCCGGTCCGGTGACAGGCTTTTTACAGCCCGGTCCGCTATTCGGCGATCTTTTACAGCCCCTCGTGTCCCTTTCCGTCGCCGTCATTCTTTATGAAGGCGGCTTAAATCTCAAATTAAGTGAACTCCGCGGCATCGGCCGTGTTTTCTTTCTTCTTATAACGGTCGGCGCATTGTTATCCTGGGTCGTCGGTGCTGTCGCCGCGCATTATCTCCTGGGATTTGAATGGCCGATCGCCGCATTATTCGGCTCGATTCTCATCGTGACGGGCCCGACCGTCATAGGACCGATCCTGCGGCACTTGCGATTGCGAGGCAAAGTCGCCGCATTGCTGAAGTGGGAAGGGATCGTCATCGATCCCATGGGCGCCATTTTGGCCGTGTTGGTTTTCGCCATAGTCGGTAAAACCAACTATGGGATCAGCGAAACAGCCATTGGATTTTTCTCAACGCTGGCCGTAGGGGCTTTTTTTGGGATTGCGGCGGCAGCGCTAATGATCCTGGCCCTGTCGAAGTTCTGGCTGCCCGACTTCTTGCATAATCCGGTATCCCTCATGATTATGGCCCTCGCGTTCGCTCTGGGGAATATGGTTCAGGAGGAGGCCGGCCTTTTGGTGGTGACCGTGATGGGGATCGCCATGGCGAATCAGAGCCGGGTATCGATTCGGCACGTCATCGAATTCAAGGAAACCATCACGGTATTGCTGATTTCCTGTGTTTTCATCATTCTGTCCGCCAATTTACCATTGGATGATTTGCGCAAATTGGGCGGGGCTGGTTTATGGTTTGTGGCGGTTATGATCCTCGTGGCAAGACCATTATCGGTGATGGCCGCCACCTTGGGATCCGCGCTCGAATGGCGGGAGCGGCTATTTCTCGCTTGCATGGCGCCTCGCGGCATTGTTGCCGTGGCCGTTTCTTCCGTTTTCGCTTTAAGTCTCGATGGCGCCGGCTATCCTCACGCAATCGAGATCGTATCCGTTACCTTTCTTGTGGTCTTCCTGACGGTTCTGTTTTACGGATTAGGATCAGCGCCGCTCGCCCGCCGGCTGGGACTCGTCCATATCAGACCGCAAGGCGTCCTGTTGGTCGGAGCCCATGACTGGGCGAGAGATATGGCTCATGCTCTCCAGACGGAAGGCTGTTCGGTTGTTCTGATTGACACGGATTGGGAGAACAGTCGTGCTTGCCGCATGGCCGGATTGAAATGCCATTATGGCAGCGCGCTGGCGGAACAGATACGCGAGCAGATAGATTTCGGAGGGCTCGGTAAAATGTTGGCCGTCACCGCTAATAATGAAGTCAACTCGTTGGCTTGCCTGCATTATACGGAGGATTTTGGCCGGCAGGAGGTTTACCAACTCCCTTTTGCGTCTGAGCATGAGGGTCGTCACGAAGCCATACCACTGAAACATCGGGGCCGGTTGCTCTTCCATCAGGAATTGACATTTACCGAAATCGGCGAAATAATGCGTCATCGTCACCAACCCAAAATCAAGAAAACAAAGTTGACCATGGAGTTCGATTACAAGGCATTCCAGGCGCATCATAATGAGTCGGTAGTACCGTTATTCGTTCTGCAGTCCGACGGCGCCTTACAGGTCTGTACGGTCAATGGCAATACGATGCCCAAACCTGGGGATATCGTATTCGGCATCGACAGAAGGATAACCCAGGAACCACCCGATCTGAATGGCGTATGACGGCTTTTCTGTTGCGCCGTGTCTGAAGGAGCGCCTGGTTGTCAAACCTCGTTGCAATTCAACAAAAGAGGTATTTGGCATGAAACGTCATCCCTTGTTGCTGCTGCTTGTCTTGGCAGCCATCGCCGTTTCCGCTGCTCTGAATTGGAACGCGATTGTCACACCCGTGGAATTATCGATCGGCGTCACCAAGGTTAAAATGCCATTGGGAGCCGTCATGCTCGGATTTCCGGCTTTCCGTACAGGGCTTTTTTTGTTTTCGTGGTCTGTCCTGAAACGTCAACACTTCTTGACCGGCGGCGCCTATGCAAAAAAGTTCAAACCCAAGGAAAGCCGCAACGAAGCCGCTATCTGGGACGAGAGTCATGTCCTTCTCAATGGAATAAATATTCGGGGACTCGATCATGTTGCCCTCAAGGACGGCGACCGGCTTGATCTTATTTCCAGGATCGCCGGTGGCTGAAAGGTGAACAACGGGGGAAGAGGCTATGAACGTTTATGAAGGTTCTATTGTAACGTGCGATCGGAACAGCGCCCAGTTCCGTTATCTTGTGGAGGATGAAGGAATGATCCGGTTCGTCGGCGATTTCCTGCCGGCCGAATATGCCCAGCACCCCCGGACGGATCTGGGTGAAAAGGCCCTCCTTCCCGCTTTTGCGGATACGCATCTCCATTATTCAAACTACGCGTTTTTCTCGGCAAGCCTCGATGTGCGGGGGGCGTCATCCATCGATGAGATTATCGGGATGATCGAAAAGTATGTTGCGGCCCATGGACCGAAAACCGTTCTGGGTTTCGGGGTCTCCGCCCATAATGTCAAAGAAAAGCGCTTGATTGAAAAAGCCGATCTGGAGCGCGCCTTTCCCCGCCTGCCCGTCATGCTGATCAAATATGACGGGCACGCTTCGGTGAATAACGCCGCCATGCTTGCCCTGTTGCCCGCTGCTGTCCGCGGCCTGCGCGGTTATCACGCGGACACGGGGCAGCTCAATCAGGAGGCGTATTTTGCCGCCACGGATTTTATCACGAAAAAAGTATCAACGATCGATCTGGTGAAAAATACGCTGGGGGCCTTCGACCGCCTGGCGCAAAAGGGGATCGGCATGATCCACACGGTTGAGGGCATCGGATTTCCCAAAGACCTGGATGTTGATCTGGTCCGCTTTATCGCGCGCGGTCTGTCCAATCCCATGTCGGTGCGGTTGTTCTTTCAGACCATGGATGTGAACAAGGTTTTGAAAAGGAAACTGCCGCGCATCGGCGGCTGCTTTGCCACGGCCCTGGACGGCTGCTTCGGTTCCGTCGATGCGGCGCTCCATGAGGCGTATCAGGATGACGCGCAGAACAAAGGCGTCCTTTTCTACGCGCAGGAAGACGTGAATGCCTTTACAAAAAATGCCAACCGCGCCGGTCTCCAGATTGAGATGCATGCCATCGGCGACGCCGCATTCGATCAAGCTGTGAATGCCCTGGAAGCGGCTTTGAAAGATTATCCGCGGGAAGATCATCGGCACTCGGTGATTCACGCCTGCCTGCCGACGGAGAAGGGGCTGGCAAAAGCGGCCCGGCTCGGCATCGGGATTGCCGCGCAGCCGGCCTTTATCCATTGGCCCCTGGAGCCGCAGGATTATCTCGAAAGTATTCTGGGCGCCCGGGCGCAAGGGCTCAATCCCCTCAAGACCATGCATGACTATGGGATCACCGTAAGCGGCGGCTCAGACGCCCCCTGCACGCTTCCCGATCCCATTGAAGGCATTTATTGCGCCTGCAACCATACCCTTGCCGGAGAATCCCTTTCGATTCCGGAGGCGCTGAAGCTTTTCACTTCCAATGCCGCCTGGATGAGCTTTGATGAAAAACAGAGAGGCACTTTGGGGATCGGCAAGATCGCCGACATGGTCATTCTGAACAAAAACCCGCTGGTTATGAAACCCGGCGAATTGAGGGAACTCCAGGTGGAATCGCTTCTGCTCAAGGGCCAGCCTTATAAGCCGGGACAGGGCATTTTGAGCATGCTGGTTCGCGGCGTTGCCCCGGTCGGGACGTAGTCCTTCTTGCGTATATCTTGTGTGATCATGTCTGAGATTTCTCTGAGAACTGGGGAGGCCAGGCGGTCTTTTTGCTTAACCGCTGCTTAATATCCTCAGGCACGGCTTTATTGGCCGCTTCAATCGTCACACGGGGCATGCCGCCCAAGACATGATAAGCCTGATTGAGGACGCGGTCATCCCAGATGGAATGGAGGTCGTTTTTGATAAGTCTTTCGGAAGCGATCATGGGCCGCCACCCGCCCAACTTGTTGACGACATAGCAATTGGCGATTCTTGCCACCCAATCGTGGTTATCTTTTACCCATTCCTTGCCTTCAATGGAAATGTGACGCCTGTTTTCCAAAAGCCAGGCCAGAGAAACCATGTCGTGAGCCGCCACCGACGCGGAAGCGATGACCAGTCCGTTTTCCGGCTTGCAGACAAGACCCTCATCCGGGCCGAACGTCGTAAGGATCTTATCAGCCGCAGACAGCACCAGCCGCTGCTTTTTAAGCAGGGTTTCGACGGTATTGCCCTCCGCCGTTTTCTCATGAAAGGTTGATGCGTCCCGGTGGTATTCGAGACGCGTGTCGGTTCGCCAATAGCCGACCGCAGCCTTCAAGCCCATCGTGCTTCCCGCCAGAACGTGACGCGCGCAACGGGGCATGAGAATGATATGCTCCACCTCTTGAAGGATCTTAGGCATCATCAGCGGGCGCTTCCAGTGGGAGCCGGAAACGGGAGCATCTTCATAAAAGGCATGCCATCCCGCTTCTTCAAAAAAATGCATCTCGCCGCCCGCCGCCTTAACCGCCCCGGCCATGCCGGAGGCCTCCATCAGACGGCGGGTGCTGCCGACAAGTCCGTCAGGCGAAAGTTTGACATGTTCAACGCCGGACATGTCTCCCACAATCACCCGGCGGGCGCCTCTGCCTTTGAGAAGCTCGATCATCGCTCCCACGGCAACCGGACTCGTGGTGGCGGGATAGGGATTGCCAGAGTTAAGGGCCGGCTTAATGAACACGCGGTCGCCTTTGGACAACCAGGAAAAATCGGTTACGGTTTCAGCCGCCGCCCGCACCGCCGACTTCATTTCCCGCTCTGACGCGCCCTTGCGCACCCCGGCCAGGGCCACAATGGTTTTGCGTCCCCGTTTCGGCGGCACACCCCTGCCGGCATTTTGAGACAGCCCAAAAGTATTGCGGGGCCGGCCCGCGATGACCGCTAAGATCGCCCCGGCATATTGAAGAAAATCCCTGCGTTTCATTGTATCCATCCTGCGACGATTGTCATATAAGAACCTATATCATATCAAGTACGTATCGACAAGGTGACGTAAATGAACAAACCCTTCCTGCCATAAAAAGCGGGAAGGGTTTGTTAAAATGTAATAATTTATAACCAATTTTTTTGAATCTATGTAACAAACACAAAGCAACTTTTTCCGTTATCCTGCAAAATTCAATGATTATTGTTATCTTCGTCTGATTTTAGATCAGATATCGTTTATTTTTTTTGTTCCCAGGATCAGGGCTTCGATTTCAGCATTGATTTCTTTTGAGAGGTGGTCCACGGCTTCACGCTCACGGGCAATTTTTACGCGACCTGCCGCCACACGCTCTGCGATGCTTCTTCGATGGCCAAAGCACACTTGGCAACATGATGGGTAAGCAGAATCATCCCATCGGACCGAAGTGCAAAAACGTCTAATCGAGACCTCTCAATAATGCCGATTTGCTGTCATTTCGACCCCGCATTTTGCGGGGGAGAAATCTTATTAATCCGACATCGTTCAGATTTCTCGTCGTCCCGCTTCAGCGGGACTCCTCGAAATGACAAGATTTAAAGGTCTCTAATCGAGTTTTTTCGGCAGAACAACAAATCCTTCGTTGCGTGCCGCTTCTCTTAATCTGGAATCCAGGCAGACAAATTCGCTTTTATCGACAGGCATACCGGACCAAATCAGCGCCGCGGCCAACTGCAAAGCGTCAGCCGCCCGCAAAGGATGCGTCATCAACAGACGAGCGGCCGTCTTGCGCAAATTTTCGCCGGCAAGAATTTCCACCCAGGCAGACGACAACTCTTCAAGCAATGCTATGAAGTCTTCTTCGTCGGCAGACGTCAAAATCCCCTCACGCTTCAGACGGGCAAGTGCAGATCGGCACTCCAGGGGCGTGCCCCACCAGACGACAAGCTGTCCGTCCTCTCCGGCAATCGACCTGACAGCCGCCGAATGCGACTCCTCCAACAGAAGCGGCAGTAATGCCGAGGAATCCCAAAACTTCATCTTCCTTCGCCTCTTTCCTGCAAAAGATATTTAAGCGCAAGACCGTGCTTGTCGGAAAACCTGGGCCGTTTCCAGAAATCCTTAGGTATCGAACCCTTTCCAATACGCGCAAGCCCGGCTTTCTCCAAACTCAGGACGCTGCCTGAAATTGCCTCCGTTTGCCGGCCCATGGCCACAAGCTTGGCTACGGGAGTACCCCGATCCGTGACGACAACTTCCTCGCCCGCTTTTAACCCGGCAAGATATTCACTAAGAGAAGCCTTTAATTCCGATATCGCTGCCATTTTCATAGCGACCTCCATGGGCATTTATTTATGACCATAATAGTCATCAAAAATGGTTAAGTCAATCAAATAGTTCAAGGTTGTGGAGCCTGATGATGGGTTCTCCGTTATGTGCCATGGGACACATCATCAATTGGTTTGACCAGCTCGATCTCGACCTTTACTTTTTATTGAATAACCGCAGCGATATATCATTTCATGAAATATTCCCAATAGATAATCGTAATAATGGAGCCTGGATTATGCCAATACCGAATAGGCTATCGGGATTTTGTCAATTCGCAAAGTCGCTCACAGGAGGAGACGAAGATTCAGCCGTTTATCCAGGTTTTCGTTGACAAGGATTTCGTTTTCTTATACGCCCTCACGAATAGCATTCGTTATTTCATTATAATCTTAAAATAAAGGAGAATCCGGTGATGGCGGAGAAGCAAACGATTGCCGGCACGACGTTGGGTAAGCTTGAGGGCGTGCCGGAAGAAGATGTGGTGGTGTTTCGGGGGATTCAATATGGCAAATCCACGGCGGGGAAGAAACGGTTCATGCCGCCGGAGCCGGTGGAACCGTGGAGCGGCGTGAAGCCCGCCGTCGAGTTCGGACCGATTTGCCCCCAGGGAGGCGATTTGGGCGGCGCAGCCCTCGGTGATGCAAACGTGGTCAGTCCCGTTCCGCCTCTGCCGATGAGTGAAGATTGCCTGTATCTGAATGTCTGGACGCCGAATGCGGGCGACGGCGGAAAGCGGCCCGTGCTGTTCTGGCTTCACGGCCGCGGCTTTTTTGAAGGCACCGGCGCTGAAGCCTGGTACAACGGCGCCAAACTTTCGGCCGAGGGCGATGTGGTGGTTGTGACGATCAATCACCGGCTCAACGTTTACGGCTATCTCTATCTGGCCGAACTGGGCGGAGAAAAATACGCCTCCAGCGGGCTCAACGGCATGCTCGATTGCGTGTTGGCGCTCCAATGGGTGCGCGACAACATCGAAGCCTTCGGCGGCGACCCCGGCAACGTCACCATCTTCGGCGAATCGGGCGGCGGCGTCAAGGTGAGCACGCTTTTGGCCCTGCCCCAGGCGGAAGGCCTGTTTCATAAGGCCATCATCCAGAGCGGGCCCGGCGTCATGGGCGTGCTGCCTTCGACCGCCATGATGATGACGGAACAGTTACTGGGCCATTTGAATATCAGCAAAGAAAACATCGAAAAACTGCAAGATGTGCCTGCGCAGCAACTGTCGCAGGCCGTCATTAAAATCGTCAGCGGCAATCCGGGGGCGACCCTCCTGATTTCGCCGGTGATGGATGGAAAGCTGTATCCGCGGCATCCCTTCATGCCCGATGCCGCACCGTCGGCCGTGAATGTTCCCGTGATCGTCGGCAGCAACAAAGATGAATCGGCCCTGTTTATGGCGATCGACCCGCGGCGGCGCAAGTTGACGGAAGAAGAATTGCAGGAGCGGCTGGGCCGTCTGCTGGGCGAGCGCAAAGACGACATTCTGGCGGTGTACCGAAAGCAGCGTCCGGACGCCACGCCCTGGGACCTCTACATCGGCATCAGCAGTGAAGGCATGCGCCTGCGTTCTATCCAACTGGCCGAGGCCAAGGTTAAGGCGGGCGGCGCGCCGGTCTACATGTATTCATTCGACTGGGAGAGCAATTTCATGCGCGGCCTTTTGAAATCCTGTCATGCCCTGGAAATTCCTTTTGTCTTCAATAATCCCGACGTCGCTCCCTTCACCGGCGACAGTCCGGACCGCTACGAACTGGCTGCGGCCATGAGCCGGGCATGGATCAATTTTGCGCGGACGGGAAACCCCAGCGTCGAAGGCATGCCCCCCTGGCCCGCTTACGATATGGAATCACGGGCAACCATGATCTTCCATGTGCCCTGCCGCGTGGAAAACGATCCGCGCAAGGAAGAGCGCCTCATCTGGAAGGGTATGCCGGCCGCGCGCATCATGTAATGGAACGCAGGCAGGTTTTCATAAAAAAATACGGAGGAGGGAAAGTATGAAAAAAAGGGAGATGTTCAGATTTATGGCATTTGGCGTATTGGCATTGTTGTTTCTTCTCCTGACGGCCTGCTCAGAAAGCGAGCACTGGTCTTACGAAGGTCCTATCATGGTGACGGGCGGACAGGTATCGGGGGAAACACAGAATGACGTGTTTGTCTTCAAAGGCATACCTTATGCCGCGCCGCCGGTCGGAGACTTGCGCTGGAAAGCGCCCCGGGACCCTTATGCCTGGGATGGTGTGAAGAATACCACCGAATTTGCCAGTGCCTGTCCCCAATACGCCGGCGATGGATCGGTAGTCGGCAACGAGAACTGTCTTTATCTTAATGTCTGGCGTCCGAAAACCGAGGAGACAAATCTGCCTGTGTATTTCTGGATTCACGGGGGCGGAAACTCTATGGGGACGGCATCAACAGACTTTTACAGCGGCCGGAAAATCGCCACGAGATCCAATATGGTGGTGGTCACCATCAATTACCGGCTCGGTCCCCTGGGCTGGCTGACCCATCCTGCCTTGAGACAGGGGGTGAATGCTTCCGACGATTCCGGCAACTACGGGACGCTCGACATCATCAAGGCCCTTGAGTGGGTTCGGAACAATATCAAAAACTTCGGGGGAAACCCCAATAATGTCACGATCTCCGGGGAATCGGCCGGCGCGGTCGATGTGTTTTCCATGGTGATGTCTCCGAAATCGGCAGGGCTTTTCCATAAAGCCATTTCGCAAAGCGGCGGGCCGAGTACCAGTTCCGTCGAAGCCGGGGAGGCCCATGCGCAGACTGTGCTTTCAAAGCTTCTGACAAGCGACGGGCTTGGTGCGGTTCCCGGCGGCGACGTCGGGGCTTATCTGAGAGGAAAAACAGCCGAGCAAATTTTGAAAACGTATACGGTCAGCTCCGGAACCATGCTCAGCGGTCATGTCGCCGTCTTTCGCGACGGCGCCGTCGTCCACGGCGGAGGCTTTACCGGTGCATTGGCAGCGGGGCAATATAACGCCGTGCCCATGATTATCGGCAGCAACAAGGAGGAACTGAAAGTGTTCATGGCGCCGAATTTCGCCTCATACACCGCCGCATCTTATCAACAAACGGCCCGGCGTCTTACGGATGCAAGTTTTAAGACGCCCGGCGTGACGAATCCGGCAACAGCCCTGACCAACATCCCCGGTCAGCCGGCAGTCTATGCCTATGAGTTCCTTTACGGAAAATACAGCCATGATGAAGCTTATCAGCCGACCGGCTATAATGCCTGGCCGACGGATTATAACGGCAGAAACCTTGCGCTGATTTACGGTTCATCGCACGCTTTGGATTTGCCGTTCTTTTGGGGAAACATTTATTTCTTCGGTCAGGAAGGCGCTCTTTTCCGGGAAGACAACCGTTTGGGTTGGGAAGCGCTGACCAATGCCATCATGGCCTATGCGGCGAAGTTCGCTTATACGGGACATCCGGGCAACGCCGGCGGCGTTCAGTGGGAGCCCTGGTCGAATACGGACGGCGGGCCGAAGCGCATTCTTCTGGATGCCGATGACACGAAAACGATTATTGTGATGTCGGCAGAATAACCGCAAGATGAAAAAAATGCTCGGGGAGTCTTTCTTCAATGGAGAGACTCCCCGGGAAGGATTAAGGGACCGATAGAAGATATTCTTTGCCCTCCGTTAATCGGTTTTCCCCCGGCTTTTCAGCCAGACCCGCCATTTTACCGCTATTTTTTATCCGGCCAGCCGGAGTGGGCGCCGAGGGTCGTGTTGAACATCAAGGCCTCGATTTGCCGGATTTGACCCTTGACGATCTTGAACAGCTCGGCCAGATAGATGGTATGAGGCGTGATCATGTGCACCGGCAGGCGATCCATGGGGAGGGGGAAAAGGTCGAAATGCTCCTTTCTGGCAGGGACATCCATCATGAAAACGCCGAATACGATACCCTTATCTTCATCCACAATGATGTACCGGCGATTCCGCACTTTGGTGATATAGGCAAAAATCTTCTTTTCAAACTGTCCCAGGCAGGAAAGCGGCACGGGACCCGTATTGGTGGTCTGCTGGCCGTTGGCCGTCCGGTTGCACTCCGGATGGAAGGGGACTCTCGCCGTATTGTCTTCGATGCAGTTGAAATAGCTCTCCGCTGCGGCGATCATTTGGTCCCGGGGCGTGCGCTCCGCAGGGTCGAGAACGGCATTGTAGATCGGCTTAGGCTCTTTCATGGATGCGGGATTCATGATGGATGCCGTTCCCTCGCGGGCGATGATGGTTTCGATTTCCGAGATGAGATCATTCTCAACTTTTAAGCGCACTAAAAAATTGGCAAGCTTCATGGTCTCCAGCGCAACGCCGTAAAGGACAATCTGGCCTGTGGCGGCATCCGGTATGTACTGCCGGTACGTGATCTCCGATGCCGTTTCAAACAAACCCTGTCCCAATTGGATGGGATACCCGTTTTCCGTAATCTTGATGTTATTCGTAACGGGAAGTTTGGACGGATCATTGGCAACGAGGAGTTCCAGGTATCGATCCATCATGGCGATAAGTTTTTCTTTCATAAGACCTCCGAATAAGACCTGGGTCCCGGCTTTTGCCGGGATGACAGGAAGATTAATTTCTGGATGCCGGTTTTCACCGGCATGACGGGAGTTAAATCCTTCGAATCCTTTTTAGAAAAGAGACGGTTAAAAATCCCTCAACCCATCTTTGATGGCCTCGTAAAAAGTCTGTCATTCCCGCGCAGGCGGGAATCCAGGAAAAAGTAAGCACTTGAAAAGACTGGATTCCCGTTTTCACGGGAATGACAAAAAAGACCAAAACTCGACTTTTTACGAAGGCA
>JAFGHS010000020.1 GCA_016930075.1 Deltaproteobacteria bacterium | reverse complement strand
GCTCCGCCCGACGTCAACGCCTCCCCGGGCGATTATGAGATCATTCCCTCCGGGGGATGGGCTCGGAACTACACCCTTTCTTACGTTCCCGGCACCATCACCATCAAGGCGCCGTATCAGCTCTTCATTACCGCGGACAACCTGAGCAAAGTATACGGCAGCAGCAACCCCGCTTTCACCGCAACCTATTCCGGGTTGCAGGACGGCGATACGGCCGCCGTGGTGTCGGACGTGCAGTTTACAACGACGGCAAATGACCGAAGCGCGGTCGGCTCTTATTCCGTCACCCCCAGCGGCGGAACCTTCCCGCCTTACTACACGGCGCAGTACGCCGCCGGGCTGCTCCAGGTCACGCCAGCCCCCCTCACCGTTACGGCAAATAACCTTATCCGCCGGATCGGAGACCCCAACCCGCCGTTCAGCGTCACCTACACGGGCCTGATGGCATGGGATGACCCCGGCATGCTGCCCTGCTGCACTTACAATGCTCCGCCCGACGTCAACGCCCCTTCAGGCAGCTACCCGATCAATCCTTTCGGCGGCCCGGCGATAAACTACACCATCACATACGTCCCCGGCATCTTCACCATCAAGACGCCGTATCAGCTCTTCATTACCGCCGACAACTTAAGCAGGATGTATGGCAACAACAACCCCGCTTTCACCGCAACCTATTCCGGGTTGCAGGATGGGGATACCGCCGCCGTGGTGTCGGGCATACAGTTTACGACGCCGGCAAATGACGCGAGTCCGGTTGGCTCTTATCCCATCTCCCCCAGCGGCGGCATATTCCCGCCGTACTACGCGGCAACATACATTCCCGGTCGGCTCCAGATCACCCAACGCGAGGTTCACCTGTATGCCATAGACGCCAGCGCACCCTACGGGACTTTACCGAGCTTGAGTTACACCACGGACGGCCTCCTTCCTGGCGACCGTTTGAGCGAAGAGCCCACGCTGACCGCCGGCGGCGGCGTGGTGGGCACTTTCCCCATCTACCTGACGGGTGGCGCTGCCCCGAATTACAATTACCTGCTCATCCGGCACAACGGCCAGCTCGTCGTGACCGCTGTGCCCCTCTGGATTCGTGCGAACGACGCCACGATGTTTGACGGCGATTCCACTCCGCCGTTCACTGCAAGCTTCACAGGTCTGCAATACAACGACTCCGGGAATGTCGTTCAGGGCCTCAATCTCGTCCCGGATGCCGCAAACGTCGTCAACAACGATGATGGAAGCTCACAGAGCGCCATCATCCAGTCCGGTGCCCTTACGGCCGCCAACTACTCGCCCATTACATTCACGCCAGGAACGCTCATGACCGTGCCAAAACCGCCCGTTACAATTATACCGGATATCGTGATCAATCCCACAGGTGGAGTCATACATCTTCCCGGGGAATGGATCTGGACATGTCCCTTCGGCGTCCCCATCGAGGGTGCTGATGCCCTCAGGTACGTGGCCTGGAAACTCATCCAGAAGCTCGGTCTGAATGTCGCAAACGTCGATATCTGGATGAATGACCCGGCCAACCGCGCTATCATGACAGCCGAACTCTTTGAGTTCCTCAGGGCACCCCTGATATCCGGCACAGCTCTCTACAATCAGCGCGAGATCATTAAGACAGCACTGGAGACACAGATCCGTGAGATGAAGGTCAAGATCGCCGAGGAAGCGGTGGCGGATTTCAATGCATGGAAGGAGGAACGGAAGGCGCAATTGCAGGCCGAAGGGCGACTCGTAGCGCTCTTGGGCGACGTGGAAGTGCCGGACCATGACTACGAGGCTGAGGCGCTGGCAACTATGATCACCACCGGTGTATCGGCAGCCACTCTGGCGGCGGTGGCAGCGTCTATATCAATAACGGGATCTGTGATGGCCGGCTCAATACTGACGGGCGCCACTTGGGTACTGTTGCCCAGCGGTGCTTGGTCTTTGGTCTCTGCGTCTACCGCAGCCGGCACGGCGGGAATCATTGGCGAAAGTCTCTCGGCCTCCCTGGCAAGTACGATCGCCGGACCGGCAGCGATCATTGTCATGGCCGTTGTCGTTGGCGCGTGCCGGATCAGCCAGGTGGTGGAGCGATACAACGTGGAGGAGAAGTATGCAAACCTCGTGAACGACGCCAGAAACTTCGACATTGACACGCTGATCACTGGGGACAGCACGGACCAGACGGAACTCTTCAGCCTCCTGATGATGACCTCGATGACCGATAATATGCATCAGCTTGTCAATTTATAGCAATAATGGCAGGGACTGGCAGACTCCTTTTCAAAAAAGAGGAAAGTCGCTTCCCGCAGTGGAAAAGGAGAAAGTGGGTGAGAATAATTAAGCATTTTCGTGCAAGATGGTCCTGTGTCCGTTCGACACGTATCCCGTTCATATTTTTGGCGGCTTTGAGTATCGCCGGCCTCGTGGCGTTGCCGTCTTCCTCCGGCGCACAGGACCTGCGGAAGTTCGAGCCCTTGCCCGTGCCGCCACAGGTGGAGGCCCCCGGCGGCGCCCTGAAGCCGCCCCCCGTCCCCGATCAGCCGGGACAGGACGAACGCGTGCTGGTGGACGCCCTGCGGGGATTGGTGTTCATCGACCGGAGCGATGCCGCCGTGCCGAAGGTCCAGATGCCGCCCGACGGAATCGACGTGCGCCGGTTGCCCCGCCTGCAGACGCCCGACTTCCGGAAGCTGGTAGAGCCCTACCTCGGCAGGCCCGTCTCCAGGGCAGTATTAAATCGCCTGGTGGGCGGCATCCACGCTTATTACAATAAAAGGGACATGCCGTTTGTCAGCGTGACGCTCCCCGAGCAGGACATCACCACCGGTGTCGTGCAAGTCCTGGTTGTTGAGGGCACCTTGGGGCGGCTGCGTGTCGAAGGGACGAAGTGGTTCTCCGAGAAACAGTATCTGTCGGCCATCCGAATGCGTCCCGGCGATCCTATCCGGCTGTCGGTCCTCAATGAAGACATCGCCTGGATCAACCGGAACCCTTTCCGGCAGGCCGATGTTTTCTTCGACCAGGGCGAGACTGTGGGCGGCACGAACCTCGTGCTGCGGACGAAGGAACGGCTGCCGCTCCGCGCCTACATCGGCTACAACAACAACGGCAGCGAGTCCACCGACCGGAACCAGTTCTTAGCCGGATTCAACTGGGGGAACGCATTCGGGTTGGGCCACCTGCTCAGCTACCAGTACATGACAAGCCCGGACCTTCAGCAACTCCGAGGCCACAGTTTATCCTACATGATACCTCTCCCCTGGCGCGACACCCTTACGATCTCCGGGACCTACTCGGAGATCAAGCCCGACATGCCGACGCCCTTCCGGCGTGACGGCATGTCGGCGCAGGCCGTGCTTCGCTATGACGTAGACCTCAAGCCGCTTGGGCCGCTGAAGCATGCCCTCGGTGTTCTGTTTGAGTATAAGGTCACGGACAACAATCTGCTCTTCGGCGGTATCCCGGTCACCGACAACCGCACGGAAATTATGCAGTTAAGCGGTGTCTACGCGGGCGAGATCGCCGATCCCTGGGGCTTCAACACGTTCAGTCTCCGGTTAACGGAAAGCCCCGGCGGATTGAGCTCGCGGAACAAGACGCAATACTTCGAAGCCAGCCGGGCATTCGCCTCGGCAGACTACTTTTACGGCGCCCTGGATCTCTCGCGGCGACAGAAGCTTCCCTTCGATTTTGCTCTGGTGCTCAGCGGCCGCTTGCAGCTTGCCGACGGCAATCTCCTGGGCAGCGAGCAGCTCAGCCTGGGCGGGGCGAATAGTGTGCGCGGCTTCGACGAGGGGATTATTTACGGCGACCGGGGCTATATCATGCATGCCGAGCTGCATGCTCCGGTGATTCCTCTTCATCAGTGGCTGCCTCTTGGCTCAACCCCCCTGCTCTTGCAACTGCTGGGTTTCTACGATCACGGCGCCGTGGGAAATGTTGACCGCCTGCCCAAAGAGGACCGGCAGTATACCCTGAAGAGCGCCGGCCTGGGCCTTCGCTTTGCCGTCTCCCGCCATGCCGCCATCAACTTCGACTACGGCTGGCGCCTGATGGAGTTTCCCGGCATCGACTACAACAGCCGCGGCCACCTCAGCATCACCCTCAGCTATTAAAAAGAGCATATCGGCGGCATCCCTTTCGTCAAAGAAACTCCCACTTTCCTTTTGACAATATTGCCGATTATTTTCTTGTGAACCGGTTTTTGCCTGTCTGACGACATTTTATGAATTTGTCAGATCAATTGAAATGTGTTTTTGTTGCTATCAATAAAGTAACAATAAGGTGACAGATTTATTTTTCTGAATCAGTTGCCTTTTATCCCCATCAAGCTTTTCAGCTTTGTCAGCCGTTTTCTTTGGTTCCATCGAGTTTGAAAACCAGAACGCTCGACAACGTGACTAATATGCCGATGACGAGAATCCCTGCCCGAAAGCCGATCAAATCGCCGGCTATCCCCAACAGGAACGGCACCAGGCCGCCGCCCACCAGGACGCCCATCATGAGTCCGAATCCTGTGGCCATGCTTCTTTCTTCTTCACTGAAAAGCCTTGCGGTCATCACCAGGCTCAAAGGGAAAAAGCCCGTCACGAAAGTCGCCTGAAAAAAGAGAACGACAGCGACGAATTCAGGTGAAGCGAGACTCAGGGCAACGGTGAATGCACCCGTTAAAAGCAGATTGGCGAACATAATTTTCTTAAGATCGAAACGGTCCGCAAGATAGCCGCAAGCGATAGCCACGGCAACCCCTCCCAGTCTCGAAATTCCCAGCGCGGCGTCGGCGTGCCCGATGCCAAGGTGCAGTTCTTTGGTCAGGTAAAGAGGCGCGATGAAGTAGATGCCGATGTTCGATCCCGCGGCGAATATCCATAGAATTCCCACGATCCACAGCGATCGTCTCTTGAACACATTTTTGAATGATTGCCTGCTCTTTTCTGCAATCTTCAATTCGCCGCTGATGAAATGAAACAGAAACGCCAGCACAAGAAATATGATGCCGAAAACCGTGAAAATGTGCCGCCAATCAAGAAAGCCAAGGAGGACAAGGGCAAGAAAAGGAGCGCAGAAGATGCCGATTGGCGCCGCCGAGTCATGGATTGCAATGGATTTGCCCCAATGATTTTCGGAAAAGTAATCGGTAATGAGGGGAATGACGCAGGGCAAATAGATGCCTGTTGCGATGCCGAAGATCAATGAAAACGCGTAAAGGACGATAATGCTCCCGGTGAAGGGAATGAGCAGAAAAACAAGGGCGCATAAAACGAGAGAAAAGACGATGGATCTTTTATAACCGAATCTTCCGCCGTAAATGCCGGTGGAAAAAACCGATAGGCCGTAGCCGCCGGATATAAATAAGAAGATGGCGCCGGCGCCGGTGTGGCTTATGTGAAATTCATCTTCCATGAGCGGCAAAATGGGAGAAAAAATCATTCTTGCCGTGAAGCTGACAAACCATACGGTCCAGAGAAACAGGAGAAATAAAAGGGCCGTTCCCCGCAAATCGGCGTTCCGTTTGGATTTGGTGTTTATGTCGTTCATTTTTTCATCACGGCTGTTTCAGTGCGAAAATGTATGATTTTGTCATTTCGACCGCAGGGAGAAATCCATATCTTAAAGCGCAGGGAGAGATCACCGTTCATTGATAGTTGTCCATAGATTTCTCAGTCTCTACGTTCCCTCGAAATAACGTGCGCCCGAAGCGCATCGGGCGGGGAATCACAAGGCAATATGCGAGCTTGAAGGCGCTGTCAAGATAAATAACCTTGGGAAGGAGAACATGCGTAAAGAATGGGGTTGCCGGAAAGGCCGATAGAGTTGAAGCGAGGCATTGGGAGCTCAACTCGATATTTTGTGTCAAGGGCTGATCCTTGCTCTGCATGTCCATCATTTTCTGGTTCTGGCCAAAGCAAACCAGCCGCTCGATTCTGTTGTTCCAAACTCCGCGGTCCTGACGAAGGCACTCCTTCCCATTCAAGAGGCGCCTCTATTTGATTTTTTGCGTTACACCTCCCATGACATGTTCCGCTGCCATCCTTCCACGACTTAAATCCGTCCCTTTTTCCTTCCTCAAGGGCTGTAATAAATATCGCCTTTCCTGTCATAATTCGAACAAAAATGGTCTATGAATTCACTTCCGATTGTGTTAAATTGCGAAAAACATAACGCAAAATCACTCAACCAACTGCTGAAAAGCAAATTCATTTTTTAGGAGGACAATATGTATAAAGCCACATTATTTATGGTTTGCCTGGTTTTATTAGGCTGGTCCGGTGTTTCCTACTGCGCGCAATGGGATTCAATCACCAAAAAGATGAACCCGGTCAATGGTGAAGCGGTTGCCTATGATCGTTCCGATTGCACGGCGCCAAACGCGCAGGGCTACATGGTATTTCAGGATAAACCGGGAGTGACCTACAGCTATGTGGGATCAGCGTTCAACGATAAAGCCTCATGTATGACGATCGGCACAAGAACCCGCGTCCGGCTTTATCAGCACAAGGACTTTAAAGGAAAAACCCGAGATATCTCCAACGACTCCTACGATGAGATCAAACAGGTGGAGCTAAGCGGCTGGTGGAATGACACATTGAGCTCTATCAAGGTGTGGAAAAAATAGGATTTGCCCGGCATACGTATAAAGGGGACGGTTCTATATTCTAAGCACCGGAAAATAGAACCGTCCCCTTTTCTGCTTTCAGCAAGTAACAGGAATCATAGCGCCCACCAGTTTACGAGGTTCCTATGTTCGCAAAAATTAATCATTTTTTCTTCCAGAAATATGAAAACAGCGATTTCATCATACAGCAGAAGGTAAAAGTAGTTTTATCCATATGTGTGACCCTGATATTCGTAATCCTCACCTTTGTTGTTAGTTATATTATACTGGGGCAAAAAGACCCAGGGACCCTTCTTCCGGTCGCAATCAGCGGATTAATTCTTATTGTCTGCACAGTACTGATTAAATACGGTTATTTTTATATTGCCGCACATACAATAATTATCGTTTCAGCGTCTGCAGTCTGGATTAATATGGTCATGGAAAGCGGCAGCCTGCTTGCCCGCCTGGACACGGTGGTCATTGCCATCGGATTCATGACGTTTACGTCTCTCCTTGTCTCAAAACGCAGTTCGGTTATAATAGGTTATGCGGTTGCAAATATCATCTTATTTCTCGGAGCTACCTTATATATCCAACATCAATTGAAGGTCACCAATGAAGTTATTTTCGAATATGTTATCGATGTAATTATTGGCATGGCCAGTGCCGGCGTGGGATCATTACTGATATTTACAATCAACAAACGCGCACTGCAAAAGGCGGATGAAGCAACGAAAATCGCCGAGGCCGAGGCCGAAAAAAACATTGAGTTAAACCGTACCCTTGAACAGAAAGTCCTCGAACGCACCAAGGAACTCAGAGCGGCCATGGAAAAGACGCATCACATGGCTACACACGACAGCCTGACAGACCTGCCCAACCGCTTGATGTTTACCCAACAGCTTAATCAGGCAATTCAGTCCGCTAAGCGTAATAAACGGCAGTTAGCCGTTTTATTCATCGACCTGGATCGCTTCAAAATTGTCAACGATACCATGGGCCACGATGCCGGCGACCAACTATTGCAAGAGATAGCCCAGCGGTTTAAACAATCGCTGCGGGCAGTCGATGTTGTCGGTCGTCTGGGTGGAGATGAATTCGTTATACTGATCGAGGAAGTGAAAGAGTTAAGTCATGCCGCAATCGTAGCTCACAAGATACTTAAAGCCGCTATGAAACCGATAGTTATTCTGGGTGAAGAATGCCGGGTAACCGCCAGCATCGGCATCAGCGTATATCCCAAGGATGGACAAGACGAACAAACCTTAATGAAAAATGCGGACATGGCCATGTACTTTGCCAAAGAAGAAGGCAAGAATAACTACCAGTTCTACTCCAAAGATCTTCAATTAAAATCGATTGAACGATTGTCTATCGAAACAAACCTGCGTGGTGCGCTGGAGCGTAAAGAATTTTCTCTTCACTATCAGGCCAAATTGGATTTCAAAACCGGTGCGATCAAGGGTGTTGAGGCCCTACTGCGCTGGCAGAGCCCATCCCTGGGTTCGGTAACGCCCACGCAATTCATTCCGGTGGCCGAAGAAACAGGTCTGATTGTGCCCATCGGCAAGTGGGTGCTGAAGACCGCCTGCGCCCAGAATGCCGCCTGGCAACGCCAGGGCCTGCCCCCTGTCTGTGTGGCGGTAAATTTATCGCTTCGTCAACTTATGGATGATAATTTATTGGAAGATATTGAAGCCGCTTTGAAGGATTCCGGAATAGCGCCAAATCTTTTGGAATTGGAAATCACTGAAAGTATCATCATGCATAATCCTGAGCGTCTGATTGTGGTGCTGAGAAATATCAAGAAAATAGGCGTGCGGCTTGCCCTTGACAATTTCGGCACAAGCTACTCTTCTCTCGCGCGGGTCAAACATTTCCCTATTGACACCCTCAAGGTAGACAGGTCAATCATACACAATCTCCAGAACGATCCTGAAAACAGAGATATCACCGCAGCGATTATTGCCATGGGCAAGACTTTAAGTCTTACTGTTGTTGCCGAAGGTGTGGAAACACAGGCGCAGGAAGACTTCTTGCGGGATCATATCTGCGATGAGATGCAGGGTTTTTATTTCAGCAAACCGATTGCGCCTGATCAATTTGGTGAGCTGCTTCGTAATCACAATATTTAGCAATATTTAGGGACACTTCCCTATTTAATCTGCGAATAACGGGGAACCAAGGGATATTGGGTCAACCACCCCATTTCCCCGCTCAAGGAATTGGGGACCAGGAATTGGGGACAGCCACTGATTACAACGGGAGCAGTTATAAGGCCAACGCATATGGGGGCAATGATGATTTCATCGATAAGCATGTTATATATGACAAGCTTTCGACCGATGAGGCAGTGAGGATGGAATACCGCACATTTGTTCATCAGATGCAGCGGAAAAACGAATCAATGCGCGGGGAGATGGAGGGGCGGTCTATATACGGGAGTAGCGACTTTATTCAGCGAATTCATAAACGTTTCAAACTTGATGCTGTGATTAAGAAACGGGGCCGACCAAAGAAAGAATCGCTGGAAAGGCAAAATAAATAGAACCATCCCCATTACTCCCCAAAGCAAATGCGCTTCGGTATCGGCTTGTTAATAAAAAAGGCCCTGAGATGAGTTCTGCACCCATTTCTGTCGAAGACCCAACCCATGATTCCACCGGACTTGCGCGAAAAGCCGCGCATGGCAGTGAACTCGGTGTTTGTTACCTCAAGAACTCCAATTTACATTCTTGTGATGTCGATGTTTTCCGGAAGCGGGATAGAGGAATGTTATGAATAGCGCAGCCTTTAGATATGGGATCTTTTCCTGGTATGGATACAGGACCCCGATAAGAGAGAGATTCAGGAACATACGTGAAACCGGTTTCGTATCGACGATGCTTTGGTGGGGCGACGAAAAAGCCTTTGATGAACTGGACAAGGAGCAACTGGTGAAGGAAACCAGAGCCCATGGACTCTACGTGGAGAATATTCATGTTCCATTCGATGACGCAAACGATATTTGGTCGGAGGAGAGCGAACCTCGATCTCGCGTAATGGACAAGTACCTGGAATGGGTGGACGATTGTTCGAGATATGAAATCCCCATCATGGTGATGCACATATCGAGAGGGAATCATATCGACAAGCCGAACGGCCATGGGCTTCGCTGCATAGAAACACTTGTTCGGGAAGGGGAGAGGAAGAACGTCAAGATAGCCATAGAAAATACGCGAAAGAAAGTGCTGATGGAGTACCTGCTGAACAACATCGATAGTGACAACCTGAGCCTCTGTTATGACACATCGCACCGCGTTCTTTATGGCGATGAGGACTTTGGTCTCCTGAGCATGTTTGGAGATCGGTCAATATGTTTTCACATCTCGGACAATGACGGACAAGACGACAGACATTGGTTTGTCGGAGAAGGGATCATTGACTGGGCGAGATTCATCAACATCTTTCCCCGAGGCTATAATGGCGTATTGTCCGCCGAAACCTACCCGAAAAACGCAGGTGTCGATGAGCGGGTCTTTCTATCGGATGCCTATAAAAGCTTAAGCGAATTAGGAAATCGGATACGGCGCGAGCGGCGGCATGTGCAGTCAGAGAAAGATAGGAAATGAACGATGGAAGGATCTTCGAGACGAACCAGCCGATTCCTGACGCGAGGACTCGCGATTCTTTATGAGGATCGGGATATTCTGGTGGTGGATAAGCCCGCCGGTCTCTTGACGATGGGGACGGAGAGAGAGAAAGAACGCACCGCCTACGCTAACCTGACCGAGTATGTCCGCAAGGGGGCCGCCAAGTCCCGTGCCCGTATTTTTATCGTCCATCGCCTGGACCGGGAGACCTCGGGGGTTCTCGTGTTCGCGAAGACCTTCGAGGCAAAGGACTGCTTGCAGAGCCGGTGGGACGAGACAAAAAAGCGGTATCTCGCCGTCGTGCATGGCCGGTGTGAGAAGCGAACGGAAACGATTACGACCTATCTGGCCGAAAACTCCGCGCATGGCGTGTACTCCACCGTTGATCCGAAGAACGGTAAATGGGCGCAGACGGTGTATACCGTACTCAGGGAGACGAAGGACTTTACACTGCTGGACGTGGAATTGCTGACGGGCAGGAAGCACCAGATCCGCGTCCATCTGGCGGATCGGGGCCACCCGGTGGTGGGCGATAAGAGGTATGGCAGAACGGATAAGGCGCACCGAAGGCTGGCGCTGCATGCCAGATCCCTTTCCTTCCGGCACCCGGTCAGCGGCGAGGTGCTCACTTTTGAAGCAAAGGCGCCTGTTTATTTTGAAGAACTCGTCGGCAGTTTCGAGCGCATACTTACTCAACAGAGACCGGCGATGGACCCGATCATACGCCGTTGACGTATGACGTTAAGCAGGAGGTCGATCATATAACAGGCTTAACATTAAAAAGATATTCTTAAGGGATTACTCTTTGTTGCCGGATTATTTGCCGTTTATTTTTTTTATAGAATAATTTGGAATGCTTTAGTCTATTTAGTTTCTCAAACGGCGCAAATTCCCTTTTTGCTTCCAATAGCCATAATACTGATGATCGTTCTTTTCATTTTTTTGTTATTGTGCGAGTGTTCTCTAAAGCTGTTGAGGCAGGAGCTCCTTTACACACACTCTTCAATTCAAAGAAGGGAAAAGACCAAAATAAAAACGGTAAGTAATATGCCCGGCAGTGATCGTAAACGTCTTCAGTATTTTTTCTCTTGACAGGTTGCTGATCTTTTTATTAGACTGTCGCAACTTTTTAGAAAACAGAGGTCTTATCGAGACAATATGCGGTTTAGGTTTCATCATCACATCCATTATTATACTGCCGGGGCAGTAAGGGGAGTGGTGTAACCTGATCGTTTGATCATTTAATGTAATGGAATTTGAACCCCCCTGGCTGCCGAAAACAGCCAGGGGGGTTTTTGTTTTTATAAGCCGGGAACAGGGCCGGGCCAAAACAAAAGATGCAAGGAGAAATGCAATCTGTGATAAAAACAGCATCGACCTTAGAGATATTACAAAATTCTTTTAATAAAAGGAGGGAAAGCTCATCATGAATGAATTGTCATCCCAGGAAAAGCGTTTTCGTTATGACTGTGCCGGTAAGTGGTATAAAGGCTGTGTTCATATTCACACAAACCTTTCGGATGGTCGTTTGACTCCCGATGAAGTAGCGTCTTTTTACGCCCAGGGCGGGTACGATTTTATCAGTTTTACGGATCATAGAGTTCCCTTTGTTGGTGATGATTCAAATAAAAAGTGGCCGCTTATGGTATTGGACGGGATCGAATTGGACGGAGTAGATGATCATGGATCTCTTTATCATATGGTGTGTCTTGGGGGTGTCGAGAATATAACGAAGGAAATGAAGCTCATGGAAGCCCTTGAAAGCGCACGATCAAAAGGGAGCTTTGTTATCTGGGCCCATCCATATGCCTCCGGCAATACGGTAGAAGATGGAATCCGTCATATGTTTGATGGCGTTGAGATATATAATAGCAGTGCCGATATGGTTTTCGGAAGGGGATTCAGCTCCTACCATTGGGATGCGACGCTTCTGCGTCAGCCCAATATCCTTGCCTTTGCCACCGATGATTCTCATTTTGAGAAGGGAGCTCCGGCCGAGAAAGGTGGTTGGATCATGGTTAATGCCCCGGAACTTTCCCGTAAGGCAATAATGAATTCGATCCGTAAGGGGAATTTTTACAGTTCCAATGGACCGGCCTTCAAATCAATAGTTATAGAAGAGGGAAACCGGATAGTCGCAGAAATGTCTCCTGTTGTCCATACTCGCCTCATCGGCCCCTGGGGCGGGCAAAAATACAAAGGAGCGGCTGATGGCGAACCTGTGACCCAGGTGCGCTTCAGGTTACCGGATGACTGGGCTTTCGCCCGCATCGAGATAGAGGATGCAAATGGGAAAATTGCCTGGAGCAATCCCCTTTTCTTGTAAGTAATCAGGACGGCTGCAGTGCCGCCCACACGACATCCATCATGGTCAATGAGGCTGCAAATGGATATTATTAAAGCAAAGAAGAAAGATATACCCGATATTGTTTTTCTAAATTCATTCGTCCAGAAAATACATTTTGAAAAGCATCCGGATATATTCAAGCCCGTGGGAAATGATGACGACCTTAACGGATTCTTTGCTTCTATTTTAAGTGAAGAGGCAAATTGCATTTTAGTTGCCTATGTAGAAGGAACGCCTGTGGGCTACTTATGGGCAGCATTTGAAAGCAAGCCGGGCAATCCTCTTAAATATGAAAGAAGGCAAGTATATATTCATCAGGTAGTCGTTCATGAAGGATTCAGACGTCAACAGATTGGAAAGGCTCTGTTCAGCGAGATACAATGCATTGCTGCGCAAGAGGGGATTCACCCTTTTGCCCTTGATACATGGGCCTTCAATAAAAACGCGCAAAGATTTTTTAAATATTTGGGATTTGAGATATACAACCTTAAAATGTGGCGGAATGATGAATCGAATACGCCGCGTAAGGGAAAAGAAAAAAAGGAGGGAATGGGGAAAAATGGATCAAGACCGCGTTCTGCTCGATGAAGTGATCCAAGATGAAAATCTTCTGCTGAGAGCGAGACAATTTGACGATAACGCATTTGTTTTTGAAGCCAGCCGTTACAAAGGATTTAATGACGGAATGTCCTGGTCGGCTCCTGAGAAGCTACAAGAAACAGAGCCCCATTATCACAGTGCTGTAACCCGTTGGATTGAAGGACAGGCATTCACATTCATAGTTGTGGAGAAGAAAACAAATCAAAGAGCCGGAATGATCGAGATTCGCAAAACTGAAGTTGAAAGAGTCTGGGACATTGGTTACTGGATGCATCCGGCGAAGCAGAATAAGGGCTTTATGACAAATGCAGTGAAACTGATTATAGAATTCGGATTCAAAAGGTTAGGTGCTGAGAAAATTGAAGCGAAGTATGCGACCTGGAACCTTGCAAGCGAAAAAGTTCTTGAGAAAAATGGTATGGTAAAGGCAGGAAAAATCGAAAAAGGGTTCGAGAAAAACGGAAAGTGGATTGCAGTGTACAAAATGGAAGTCAAGAAGAATAAATGAATATCCCATTAACTGATTTTGACGACAATCCTTCGGTGGTAATCGATGCGGCGGATCATAAGAGGCCCATTGACGGCGCTGACGGTTGCGTCATTACATTTTTCCCGGAAGATAGGTGCCTGTCGGATAAGAATTTAAATTGCGGGAAAATCAGGTCAATCTTTCACCCGTTACGCCCTTTTGTCTTTCTTGTCGGAACGGCGTTCCATGGGTCTTCGGGCCAGGGATGCTTCGGATAGCGGCCTTTCAGCTCTTTTTTCACTTGCGGGTAACCAGTGTTCCAAAATTGTTTCAGATCCCGGGTGATCTGAACGGGCCTGCGGGCGGGCGACAGAAGATGGAGCAGCAATTTTACGCGACCGCCTACGATGGCTGGGGTATCGGCGAGACCGAACATCTCCTGGAGCTTGACGGCCAGGACCGGGATCACGCCTGCAACATAATCAATCGCAATGTTGGAACCGCTGGGTACGGCGATGGTTACGGGGGCGCGATCGTTGAGAAGACGCCGCTGGTCCCATGTGAGTTTCTCTTGAAGCGGAGGCATGATGTTCAAGGCGGCAAGCTGCTGTCTGTTGCGAATGCCTGTAAGCCACGGCATAAGCCAGTCTTCCGGCGCCGACAGAAGCGTTTCTTCGGACAGGTCCGGCCAGTTTTCTTCAGGAAAGGTTTGTCTCATCAAGCGCACCCGGGCCTGAAACTGCAAGGCCCCCCGGCTGAAGGTGATCTCGCCCGTTTTTGACCGGATGACTTCACAAAGGATAGAAACGACTTTCTCCTCCGGCGGATTCACCTGTTTTGCCGAAAGCGTGATTGCCCCCAGACGTTCTTCAAGGGTGGCGATAATCCGGCCTTCCGGCTTGTCCCATTTGACTCGCCGCAGGGTCTCGATCTCGCTGCCCAAATCCTTGCGGATGAGCGCCTCCGTCAGCGGTTCGGCCATATGCACCGTGCCTTCCGCTTTTTCGCCCTTATCGACCACAACGGCAATAATATAGGGACTCCCGCTTTGGTTCATCTTCGCGGACAGTCTGACCCCTCTTCCCTGTCGCATTACATAACGGCCGCCGTCATCTTCGCGCCTCCTGGCGATGCGGTCGGGAAAGGCGCAAAGAAGCAGACGGGAAATCATGCTGCCGTTTGCTTCCCCGGAAGCTGTACTTGTTTTGCCGATCAGGCGTCGGAGTTGCTGCGATGTTCTGTCTACAGCGCGCAAGGCCAAAGGGTCGGACCCGCCGGACAGCATCTTGTCCTGCCGCCATTGCCGCAAGAGCACGAGGCGATCGCTCATATCAATCCCGCCGGTTGGATGCGGAAAAGGGGACCCGGAACGACGGATGACGTCCCGCTCGGACAGGAGGGCCGCCAGATCCGCGCCCAGCGACGGGCAGCCCAGGTCAGCCGCTTTCAAAATCAGGCGGCTCAGGCGGGGATGAAGGGGCAGGCGCGCCATGGCCTGGCCTGCAGGGGTTATTGAACCTGCTAAATCCAGGGCGCCCAATCCTTTGAGCAGATCACGGGCCGCACGCCAGGCTGCAGGTGGCGGCTCATCGAGCCAGGAAAGCATGGCCGGGTCTTTGACGCCCCAGGCGGCCAAATCCAGGACCAGAGACGACAGATCGGAAATGGCGATTTCCGGCGGGGCAAAAGGAATCAGGGATTGGAACGTGTGGCGGCTGTAAAGCCGATAGCAAACGCCGGGGTATTGGCGGCCTGCACGGCCCTGACGCTGCAACGCCTGCGCCTGTGAAACCGTGACGGTGACCAGACGATTCATGCCGGTAGCGGGATCGTACTGAAGCCTCCGGGTCAATCCGCTGTCAATCACCACGCGGACGCCTTCTATGGTCAGGCTGGTCTCCGCGATGTTCGTTGCCAGAACGATCTTTCGCCTGGATGCAGGAAGGATCGCCCGTTCCTGCTCTTCAAAGGGCAAATCGCCGTAAAGGGGATGGAGCGAAATGTCGCTCATCGTGCTTTCATTGAGCGTTTCAGCGAGGGCATTGCTTACGGCGCGAATTTCCCCGGCCCCCGGCAGAAAGACGAGGATGTCGCCCGACGTCTCACGCAACGCCCTTTGGACAACATCCGTCATGCGCGCCGTCATGTTCTTATCCGGGTTGTCCCCGCCGTAGCGCTCCTCCACGGGGTAGGCTTGACCTTGCGATGAAATGACGGCCGCCCCGTCGAGAAGGGCTGCAACCGGCCCGCCGTCGAGCGTAGCGGACATCACGAGGATCTTAAGGTCTTCCCGCAGGGCGCGGCGGATATCGAGACAAAGAGCGAGGGCCAGGTCAGCCTGAAGGCTCCGTTCATGGAATTCGTCAAAAATAACCATGGCGACGCCCGCAAGATCAGGATTGGCCAGGATGCGCCTGGTGAGAATCCCCTCCGTCATGACTTCAATGCGGGTTTGCTTCGAGACCCGGCTGTCAAACCGGATGGAATACCCCAGCGTTCGGCCAACCTCTTCGCCCAGGGTCTTTGCCATCCAACGGGCGGCGGAGACGGCGGCAATTCTCCGGGGTTCAAGCATGAGGATCCGTCCTGCCTGAGGTTCTATGACATCAAGGAGCGCCAGAGGAACGCGGGTCGTCTTGCCGGCTCCGGGTGGGGCCTGAAGAACAACGGCGGGATGTTCACGAACGGCCTTTGTCAATTCCGGGAGGATGCCGTCGATGGGGTAGGACGTCATCATTTGTCCGCTCTTGATATTCTTCTGCATGCCGGAAGTATAGGGGAGGGCCGCCGATCATGTCAACACAATCATGGTCAGCACGATGAATTCCTACATTCCAACAACGAAGTCAAAAGCTCCTTGTTGTCTATCGCCCTCGGAATCCTCAATTATCCGATCATAACGCTTTGGATATGCAATCTGAGGCGTGCCGGATAGGTCTGTCTGAAAGCTGCTGAAAATGGCCGTCATGGTGGGAAAGTCAACAAAAAGACGGGCCGATTTATCAAAAAGAAGTCGCCATGCTCCATGACTTGATCAACAGTCTATCATGGCGTCTAATGGCGTCGGGCTCACCCTCTGTTCTGTGTAATTAAACCCAGGTGAAACGCATGGAGGTTTCAGGATGTCCTTCCCAACTTTTAGTTAAAAACACGCCTTTAATATTTTGCGCTCCACATAATGCTATACCCTCTTCCAGCCATCCCTGCAGCATATAAAAGATAGGAACGCACTGAGCATCAAGCCCGGTGAATTTAAGCACAGCTTGGTTTTTCCCCTCTTCAATGACTTCTAATTCCCCAAAATCGTAAAAGTTTTTATGAATCATCCCGTAGGAATTAATGAAACTCATAGGATCTCCGTCCGATATGAAGGCAGAATACATATTGGTCATTGCCTGCTTACACCCTGTTCGGCCCCATTCTTTGGCTGCACTGGGATTTTTTTTGCCGTAAACGTCATAAATTGCATTCAAGCAATTTTTGTAGGTTTCATAGGGATACCAAAAGCTTGCGTAAATCTTCTGATTGATGATTCCCCGGTCTTGTGCTGTAAGATACTTATCGAAAATGCCACTCTTGTCGCTTTTGATTACCTTTATCAGGTTAATAAAAATTGAGCCTTTTACTTTCATATCAAGTCCTTTCTCTTTCAAATGTTGTTGATTGATTGAGACCCTCTTCACAAAAGCAAAATGCAAGACGTTTGATGACGAGAAAAAAATGTGAGATATTATAACATAATTTTTTCGAAAATTTATTTAAATTTTAATGTTACCAAACAGTTCTTTGAATTACCGTGCCTCCGGCACCAGAGGCGTAACGGCATAGAAAAGTATAAAATGCCTGAACTATAACCTAACTTGTGATACAAGTATCGGGGGCAGGTCACGGGTAGAAAGGGTGGATTTATGTATGAAGATTTGAAAGGCAAAACGGCAGTCGTCACGGGATCGGGGAAAAGAACCGGCATCGGTTATGCCATTGCGGAAAAACTGGCCGCTTGCGGCAGCAACATCGTTATCGCAGACCTGGGCAAGGCGCCCGCACCGGAAGACGCACTGAAGCCGGCGACAGGCGAAGAAATGAATGCCATCGCCGCCGACCTGGCAAAAACATTCGGCATCCAAACCCTGGCTGTGGCCGTCGACGTGACGAACGGCCGGGCAATCGGCGCTATGGTGAAAACAATCAGGGGCGCCTTCAGTCATGTGGATATTCTCTGCAACAACGCGGGGGCGTCCTTTGGTGTTCCCAATACGGTTTTGGGGTATGACGAAGCGGCATGGATCAGGACCATCGATGTAAATCTGTTTTCCGTCTTCCGCATCTCGCGGGCCGTCGTCCCCCTGATGGCGGGCAAACCGGCGGCCATTATCAACACGGCGTCCCGTGCCGGCAAGGTCCCTCCCATCTTCAACAGCGCTTACGCCGTAGCCAAAGCGGGGGTGATTATGCTGACCAAAACCATGGCCAAAGAACTCGCTGGGGAAGGCATCCGGGTCAACGCCATCTGTCCGGGTCAAATCGCCACGGATTTGGAAAAGTGGCGTTTCGGCCTGGAGGCATCATTTTTCGGCACGACGGTCGAACAGCAGGAAAAAGACATGTGCAAGACCATTCCCCTGGGGTATATCGGCCCGCCCCGGGAAGCGGCAGATCTTGTCGTTTTCCTGGCGTCCGATGCTTCGCGCTACATCACCGGACAGGCCATCAATGTCGACGGCGGTCAGTGCATGGAATTATAACAACGTATTGATGATGAGGAGAATTTATTATGGATAACATTATTGGCGGCAAGCTCGCTGCGGATGCCCTGATCGAACGGGGCGTCGATTACATCTTTTCATTGAGCGGCGGGCATATCACACCCATTTACCAGTTTCTGGAAAATTCACCCATTACCATCTTTGACGTCCGCCATGAACAGGCGGCTGTCTTTATGGCTGAGGCCTGGGCCAGGATAAACCGCAAACCGGCAGTGGCGATGGTAACGGCGGGCCCGGGCTTTACAAATGCCTTGACCGGTATCGCCAGCACCAGGCTTTCCAATGCGCCGGTCATTCTCATCTCCGGTTGCGTAGGACTCGACAGCGTCGAAAAACTCGACCTCCAGGATATGACGCAGCTCCCCGTTATTGAGCCCATGGTTAAAAAGGCTTTTGTCTGCTACCTTCCGGAAAGAATTCCGGAATACATCGACATGGCCTTCCGCGCGGCAATGAGCGGCCGGCCCGGCCCGGTTTATCTCGAGCTTCCCTGTAATATCCTGAACGCGAAGGTCGATCCGGCCTCCGTAAAGAAAATCAGCACGACTGTCCTCTCCAAACCCGTCGATCGTGAAAATACACGAAAGGTCGTCGATCTTCTCAAGGCGGCCAAGAACCCCATCGTCATCGGGGGAAGCGGTTTGTGGTATTCGGATGCCGAAAAAGAAATGATCGAATTCGTGGAAAAAATCGGCATTCCCGCTTATACGGCGGGGGCGGGGCGGGGCGTCATCCCCGATACGCATCCCCTGTGCTTCGAAGGGTCGCTGGCCATCCGGCCCGGCTCCGCCATGAGCACGCTCATGACGACGGACCTGGTTTTGTTCCTCGGCGGCCGTTTGAGTCTTTTCTATATTTTCGGCGACATCTTTCCATCGACGGCAAAGTTCGTTCAGGTGGACATTGCACCCGATGAAATCGGACGCAACCGCACGATCGACCTGGGTATCGTCAGCGATATCAAGTCGTTTCTTAAAGAGCTCAACGGTATCCTCGATGAACAAAAGATCGGCGCAACGCTGAAGAAGCAATTTGCGCCATGGGTGGATACAGTCCGCACAGCCCATGAAAATGGGAAAAAAGAGGCCAAAGCCCTGTGGGAATGCGAAACTCTGCCTATGCATCCCATGCGGCTGGCCAATGAAGTCAACAAATTCATGGATCGGGCAGACGACATCGTCGTCGCCGACGGCGGCGATACGTCAACCTGGATGGGCATGACCCGGACCATCGTGAAAGGCGGCACATATCTGGACTACGGCCTGTACGGCTGCCTGGCCGTCGGGATCCCTTACGCCAACGCCGCCAAGTTGAAATATCCGGACAAGCGAGTGCTTCTCATCACGGGCGACGGGTCCGTCGGCTTCAACTTCATGGAATTCCATACGGCGATCCGCAAGAAACTCCCCATCGTTGTCGTCATCGCCAATGACCAGTCCTGGGGGATGATTGCCCACAGCCAGCAACTGCGACTGGGACACAATATCCCAAACGGTACCGAGCTTGGCTGGGTCGATTACCACAAGCTGGTGGAGGTCCTGGGCGGCTTCGGCGTCTGTGTCGAAAAACCGGAAGATGTCCGGCCGGCACTGGAGGCGGCTTTTGCCTCCGGAAAAACGGCCTGCATCAACGTCAAGGTTGATTCCTCCGTGATCAGTCCGGGCAGCGTTGCCCTGGCCAATCTCGGTGGCTATAAATGCGATTAAGGCCAATTTACGCATCGCCGTTTTAAGAACTGTCTGACCAGCTGACCCTTTTTTTAAACGAGAAAAGGAGTACCCCATGAATGACGCAACTGCACCCAGGGAATACAAGCTGTCTGCAAGAAGTACTTACACTATCTTCACACTGCTGTTTTTGCTGTATTTCTTCGACTATGTAGACCGGACGATCGTTACCTCGCTGGCGCCTTTCATTCAAAAGGAGTGGGGGCTGACGGACACTCAATCCGGCCTGCTCATGTCGGTTGTCTACTGGTCTATCGTCGCCTTTGTTTTTCCTGTTTCCATCATCGTCGATCGCTGGAGCCGGAAAAAGACTGTTGGCGTAATGGCTCTGATCTGGACCGCTGCAACGGTCGCCTGCGCTTTTACGAAAAGCTTTCCCCAGTTGCTGGTGACCCGCTCCTTCATCGGTATCGGTGAGGCCGGCTACGCTCCGGCCGGTACGGCCATGCTATCCGGCTTGTTCCCTGAGGAAAAAAGGTCGCGCATGATGGGGTTCTGGAACATGTCCATCCCCCTCGGGACGGCTGTCGGCATCGGCCTTGGCGGCCTCATCGCCACGCACTGGGGCTGGCGCCACGCTTTCGGCCTGGTCGCCCTTCCCGGGGCGATTGTGGCCATTCTCTTTTTCTTCATCAAAGATTATAAAACGGTGGAGCTGGTCAAAACAAAAGACCCGGTCCGGCAGATCAAGGCTAAAATGAGTAAGATGGATATTTGCCGGGAATTTCTCCACACGCCCTCTCTGATTTTGACCAATATTGGATTTATCGGCTGCATCTTTGTCAACAATGCGATTATCTTCTGGATGCCCACATACTTTCACAGGACAACGGGCATCTCCATCGGCGAAGCGGGCATGAAGACGAGTCTGCTCATGATTCTGGCGCTCGTCGGCCTGCCGCTCGGCGGCTGGCTTGCTGATATGTGGTTTAAAAAACGGGCGCGGGCACGTCTGCTGTTTCCCGCTATTACAACGATCCTCAATGCCATTGTCATCTTTGTGGCCATTTCCCTTCTTGCGGGAAAGGCGCAGTATTTCACCCTCTTGGGTATGGGTGTCCTGGCTTCCGCCTTTGCTCCGGCGGCGATTACGGCCACGCAAGAGGCCATCCACCCCGGACTTCGGGCCATTTCCTACTCCCTGTGCGTCGTGGTGCAGAATCTCCTGGGGGCATCCATGGCGCCCATCGTGATCGGGAAGCTGTCCGACCTTTACGGCATCCAGGAGGCGATGTCCATATTGCCCGTTTTCCTCGTTGCCTCATCCCTGGTATTTCTGGCCGGATCCTTCTTTTATGAGAAAGACCTGAGCAAGGTTGAAAAGATTACACTGGAATGCGAGGATTGACATGGGTGTTTCGGGAGATCAATCATGAAAGCTGTTGTGTTTCGTAAAGACAAGGGGCTCGTTTACGAGGAGGTCCCCGATTACGAGCTGGCAGAAGACGAAGTGTTAGTCAAGGTGGCCAATACAGGATTTTGCGGCTCCGACCATTCATTGGTGACCACAGGACTCCTGTCGGACGGCTACATTATCGGTCATGAAATCAGCGGGGTCGTCACCGACAAGGGTGCCCGGGCAGACAAATGCCCCGCTGTCGGTACGAGGGTCTGTATTCGCCCCACCTACTGCGGGCAGTGCGCCAATTGCCTCTCCGGAAAACAGCAGCTCTGCCGTGTTCACCGGCGGACGGTAGGCATTGGCGATCTGCCGGGCGGCTTTGCCGAGTATGTGAAGGTCTATCCGCAGATGCTGATTCCTGTCCCGCAGGGCGTTGATTCCCGCAATGCCGCCCTTTCAGAAACGTTTGCGTCCGCTCTCCATGCCATTACCAGTTGTACGAGCGGACGGACCGGCTCTGTGCTGGTGATGGGAGGCGGGCCTATCGGCCTTTGCGCCGTTCGGATACTCAAGATACTCGGCTACGGTCCGGTCGTCCTTTTCGAACCGGTAAAGGAAAAACGGGAGATCGCCCTCTCCTACGGGGCCGACCATGTCTTCGATCCGCATGAAATAGACGTGGATGAGCAAGTCAAGGGGATAGCTCCGGACGGCTTTCTCAAAACGTTTGAATGCTCCGGCGTCAGGACCAATGTTGACCGGGCCATCATCCTGGCAGCCGATAACGGAGAGATCTGTATCGTGAGCGTTATTTTTTCGCCCCTGGAGATTTCCGCCCCTTTTCTCATCAACTTTAAAGAAATCCGGTTGACGGCGTCCATTTCCAATACCCATGAGGAAAACATCCAGTGTCTGGACTGGATGGCGCAGGGGAAGCTCGATGCCCGGCTGCTCATCTCCGATTATGAACCGCTGGAGCGTCTTCCCGATGTCTATCGCGAGAGAATCGAGACAGGGCTGGCCGTCAAGGCCGTGTTCAAAATCAGCGAGGAGTTTTAACCCAACGTCATGATTGTTGGTTTCGTAAAAAGTCGAATTCTGTCATTTCGAGGAGTGAAGTAGAGCCTCTTTGTCAGGCAGCGAAGACGAAAGGATCCCCCTAAACAATCTCTTGACATCTCTTTTAATTTATTATGTGAATGGTCGACCGGTTTTCATGTCTCAAGAAGAATCCTATACTGCAATTTAAGAAAGGATAGAAATATGACGCACATTGTCGAAACAGCGTTGGGTAAGATGTCGGGGATGGAAATAAAGACTTGTCTTGCGTTTCGGGGAATTCCGTTTGCCAAGCCGCCGGTCGGGACATTGCGGTTCCTGCCGCCTCAACCGCCTGATCCCTGGGCCGGCATTCGTGAAGCCACGGCCTACGGCAAGGCATGTCCCCAACGGATTTCCGGCGTTGAATTCATGGATGCCGGTGTTCCTCTCGACGAAGACTGCCTTTATTTGAATGTGTACACGCCGGAAGTGGAAGGCGCCAGACCGGTGATGGTGTGGATTCACGGCGGAGGGTTCAGCCTCGGCTCCGGCTCCCAGAAGGGTTACAATACAGGCCACATCGTCCAGAAAGGCGACGTTGTCCTTGTCACCATCAATTACCGTGTCGGACCTCTTGGCTATATCTACCTGGGCGGGCACGGGGGCGACGCCTGGGGCGCTTCGGCAAACGTCGGACAGCTCGATCAGATCGCCGCGCTCAAATGGGTGAAGGAAAATATCGCCGCATTCGGCGGCGATCCGAACAATGTGACCATCTTCGGCGAATCGGCGGGAAGCGCCGCGGTTGCCGCTCTGCTTGCCATGCCGGAAGCCCGTGGGCTTTTTCACCGCGCCATCGGTGAAAGCGGGACAGCGAATTTCGCTTCCCGCCCGGAGTTTGCCTATCAGGTGACCGACAAATTTCTGAAGCAGCTAAACATTCCGGCGGGGGAATCGCATAAACTCCAGGAGAAATCATGGGAGGACCTTATTCAGGCGACCCAGGATATGATGGGCGGGGAAGAACTGGGCTTCGGCAATCCCATGCTTAGCTTCTGGCCCCTCGTTGACGGCAAAACGATTCCCGTGCCTCCGCTCAGGGCGGTTCGGGAAGGCTCCGCCAAAGGCGTCCCGATTATCTTCGGCTCCAACCGCGACGAAATGGTTTTTGCCCTGGCCATCTCCGGGCGGAAGGCGGATAAAATGGACGACGCCGGACTGAAACAGCGCGTGGAGATGATCCTGCGGGCGAACCAAGACAAGGCGGACCACATGATCGACGTCTACCGCAAATCCCGCAAGGAGCGGGGGCTTCCGCATGAAAATCACAATCTTTTTTATGCCATCATTACGGACATGCAGATGCGCATTCCGTCTATCCGTCTCCTGGAAGCGCAACAAAGGCATGAACCGCGGGTTTACAATTACCTGTTCTGCTGGGAGCTCAAAGCGCTGAAGGCGTCCATTCACGGCCTGGAAATCCCGTTTGTCTTCGGCACTGTGGGGCCGGAATTCAGCCAGGACCGCGTCATGGCGACTTCCGGCGAAGGCGTTGAAAAACTTTCGGACAATATGATGAAAGCCTGGGCCGCCTTTGCGCGGACGGGAGACCCGAGCATTCCCGGATTGGCGTGGGCGCCTTACGATGAAAAGCGGCGGGCGACCATGATCTATGACGCCGAATCGAAGGTGGCGGATGCGCCGTTCGATGAAGAGCTTGCCGCCTGGGACGATGTGATGAAGCGTAAATAGACGGGGTCTGATCTTTACTATTGACCGTTACTTAAAGGTGGTGTGGTCGATTGACTTCCGAAATTTACGATTCCGCCGCCGGCGACGGTATGCTGAACCGCGATGAACCGGGTACGGAACAGCCGGATAACTATATCTACAATCCCCTTGATCCGGTCCCGACGCGAGGCGGCCGTATCAATCCCGATTTGAATCAGGCCTCCGGGCCGCAGGATCAGACCATCGTTGAAAAGCGCAATGACGTTCTTTGCTACAAAACGCCGGGGCTGCATAACGATCTGGAAGTTACGGGGCCGTTGACCCTGCGCCTCTTTGCCGCCACGACGGCAGTGGATACCGACTTCTTTGTCAAGATGGTCGATCACTATCCCAACGGACTGGCGATCAACATCGCGGAAGGCTGCATTCGGGCGAGATATCGCCGGTCCATCCTGGAGCCCCGGCTTGTGGTCCCCGGTGAGATCAATGAGTACGTTATTGACCTCGCCTCGACGAGCAATGTTTTCTTGAAGGGGCATCGCATCGGGATCGACATCATGAGCAGCAATTTCCCGCGGTTCGAGCGCATTATGAACACGGGCCATGCCTTCGGAGAGGATGCGACGGGCATTACGGCAATGCAAACCATTTTTCATCAGCCGTGATACCCATCTTATATTGATTTACCTGTCATCCCCGCAAGAAAATAGCAAGATAGGGTCAATAACAAAAAGAACCGGTTGCATTAATGAACGAGGCGATATTTTGGAGGTTAGATTTTGAAAGTATTGGGTATCGTATGCAGCCCCCGAATGGGCGGAAACACGGAAATCCTGATGAAGGAAGCGCTGCAGGCGGCGCAGGAAGCGGGAGCCGAAATCAGACTTTTTCCCCTGGCAGACAAGAAGATAATGCCCTGCGATGCCTGCGGGGCCTGCGAAGAGACAGGCATCTGCATTGTCGAAGACGACATGCAGGAACTTTATAACGCTCTCGAAGATGCCGATGGGATTATTTTCGGAACGCCGGTCTATTTCCTCAATGTGACCGCCCAGGCAAAGGCCGTCATAGACAGAACCTACGCCTTCCTGCGAACCAGAAAACTAAGAGGCAAGGTTGCCGCCGCCCTGGTTGTCGCAAGGAGGATCGGGGCGGGTCAGGTCTTGAGCCTTCTTTATACCTTTTTCACAGTCCAGCGCATGATCATCGCCGGCGGGGCCGTGGGCTATGGCAGGGAAAAGGGCGAGGTCGTACATGGCACGGGAGGCTCCCCTGTCTTCAGCGCCATGGAAGAGGCCCGTGCCCTGGGGAAAAGCCTTACCCGGATGGTCAGCAAGATGAAACCCTCGATTGATTAATGGCGGTGATGCGAAGGGAGGAATGCAGTGGAATCTGGAAGGCGCAGGTGAAAAGCCCTTCATCTTTTTCCTTCTTTTCTTCCCTTCGACAAACTCATCTCTTGATATGTTTTCCGGCTTCCCATGCCTTGCCGGCTTCAGGTCCGACATGCCAGTACCGATTATCAGGCATTGTCAGCATATAAGGTCTGATCTTTTCAATATCCGGCGTTTTGCCGGTGCAGCAATCTTCGTCTGCATAGGCCGCCACGATTTCACCGATGAAAACCTCATTTGTTGGAAGATCCACAACCGGTGGGTTAATGGGGTCAGTTAATGGGGTCAAGTCTTTGCTTGACTCATTTTACTTCTTGCAAAAAAATGAAATGAGCCAAGCAAAGACTTGATAACCATAAAAGGCACCTCCAAAGCATAGCGTAAAGCGTGAACTTTCTGCTATGCTTTGGTTAAGT
>JAFGHS010000019.1 GCA_016930075.1 Deltaproteobacteria bacterium | reverse complement strand
CGGAAGAAGGCCGAAGAAGAGGCCCGGAAAAAGGCCGAGGAGGAGGCACGAAAAAAGGCCGAGGAAGAGGCCCGGATAAAGGCCGAGGAAGAGGCTCGGAAGAAGGCCGACGAAGAGGCCCGGAAGAAGGCCGAGGAAGAGGCACGGAAAAAGGCCGAGGAAGAGGCCCGGAAGAAGGCCGAGGAAGAGGCACGGAAGAAGGCCGAGGAAGAGGCACGGAAAAAGGCCGAGGAAGAGGCCCGGAAGAAGGCCGAGGAAGAGGCCCGGAAGAAGGCCGAGGAGGAGGCACGGAAGAAGGCCGAAGAAGAGGCCCGGAAGAAGGCCGAGGAAGAAGCCCGGAAGAAGGCCGAGGAAGAAGCCCGGAAGAAGGCCGAGGAAGAAGCCCGGAAGAAGGCCGAGGAAGAGGCACGGAAAAAAGCCGAGGAAGAGGCACGGAAAAAGGCCGAAGAAGAGGCACGGAAAAAGGCCGAAGAAGAGGCCCAACCGATAGACAAGGCAGAGGCCCGAAGGAAAAAAGCCGAGGAAAAAGCCCGGCTCAAAGCCGAAGCAGAGATGAGGCAGATGGCTGAAATCGCCAGACTGCAAGAAGAATCAAGGATCAAAGAACGGGCGAAACGTGCCTCTCAAGACGCAATTCCAGGACATGTATCAAAAGTATTATCTGACGGCAGTAAATACCTGGGTGAATTGCGGGACGGGTTACCTCACGGCCAGGGGATCATGCATTATCCTGACGGGGGGAAATACGTGGGAGAATGGAAAGAGGGGATGCAGGAGGGGCAAGGCATCCTTGCATTGCCGGACGGTTCGATTTACATAGGTCACTGGGAGAAGAATAAAAAAAACGGCAGTGGAATGATGACCATGGCCGATGGGCAAAAAAAGATCGGGGATTGGAAGAACGACTTGTATAGAGACCAGGGAACAACGGCTATAACTGGCGGCCAGGGGACAGTGTCGATCACCAACGGCAAGGGTATCATGACATTGAACAATGGAAAAAGATACGCATTGATCTTCAGCGTTGACCAGAAAATAGTTACGATACGTTATATAGATGGCTGAGTAAGGATATGAATAAGACACCCCGCGATGCATCCGGACAAAAGATCGTTGATTTCAAATGGGAGAAAATCCCTCTGGACGGCGAAGGAACATGCACCTATACGGACGGAGCAGGATACAGCGGTTTCTTCAAGGCAGGCTGTTTTCACGGCAGCGGTACATTCACCTGGCCGGATGGAAGCCGCTATGAAGGCCTGTGGGTCGACGACCTGCCCCATGATCTGGGCACGATACATCTGTCGGATGGATATAAATATTCGGGTGAATGGAAAAGCGGCGTCCCGGAAGGGGAGGGCGCGGAAATGCTGCCCGACGGCGGACGGTATACGGGACAGTGGAAGAACGGGAAAAAGAACGGCCAGGGGGAAATGCTTTTCCCGGAGGGTAAAAAGTACGTTGGAGAATGGAAGGATAATATGCAACACGGTAAAGGGGTCCTTTTCTTTCTCGATGAGTCCCGATACGAAGGGGAGTGGCGGGAAAACAAGATATTCGGCCAGGGCATGCTGATATTCTGGGATGGGAAAAAGTACAAGGGGTCGTGGGAAGGAGACAAATTCAACGGTCATTTTGACGTGTGAAGACAGCTTTCTTTCATGGAGGTCCCCCCTATTTTTGTCAGATCAGGCGCGTGCCGGTTTCCAAAATTTCCCGCACAAAGGGATCTTCAAAAACAAAATCTTCCGGTCGAAAAGGAATGGTCTCAATGTCACAACTCACTCCGAGCGTTATCTTCCGTATCTTGGCACGGTCGGCACTCCGGGAACCTTCAAAGGCATCCGATACGATTGCCAAATCAATATCACTCCATTCCGTGAATCCACCGGTAGCATAACTCCCGAAAAGAATTGCCTGACTTACAGGAATCCGGTTTTCCTCAAGCCTTTTGATATACAGGGCAATTATGCCTTTGATGTGATCCGGGATCTCAGCCATTGGTAAAATTCCTTGATCTTATTGAAATTTTCCGTTGTATATTCTCTTGAACAATGAAGGTAAAACGCTTTTTTGTAATCCGGATACCTGATTTCAAGATTGAAATCATTCACTTCATCGAGAAATATCTTTTGATCATCCGTAAGTTCCAGTGATGATTTCTCGGCCAACTTGACCAGATTATGAGTTTTAGGCGGTATTTTTTCGCTTTGCTTCTGGACCAAAATAGCTTTCAGCGTTTTCTCCAAAACGAGGTGACCCAGAAAAAGGCACCAGTCATATTTCCCCGCCGCGAACAGGATTTCGGCCGCATCGAGATCGTGAGCGGCGCCCTCCAGCCAAAATTGAATGTGTTCTTCGGATTTCATTTTCTAATGATGGCAGCCCTTCGTATATTCGATATAATGACCCTGAACTGTTGTTGAATTATAGGACTTACGACATATCAAAGTCAAGGATGTATTTGGGGAACATTTTGGGGAATAGTAGAACATCCTCCTCGTATGATTGATCCCAGCAAAACGCCAAATTTCAAGACCTTACCCTGAAAAATTCCCTGTGAAGGTTTCACTTGACAGGGAGGACCAAAATCGCTATCCTCCCGTAAAAAAGTAAAGAGGTAAAACAATGCGCATCAGCAGCAAGGGCCAAATCGCCATACCCAAACAGGTCATGACTGCGCTGAATCTGAAGCCGGGCGACGAAATCGACATCAGGATCGAAGATGGGACTGCCCGTCTGTTACCCATCACGACCATCAAAGTGCCCAGGGATCAAGCCTGGTTTTGGACGAAGGAATGGCAGGACAAGGAGAGGGAGGCCGACGAAGAGATCGCTGCGGGAAAATTCCGTGATTTTGAAAGCCTGGACACCTTCATGAAGGACCTGCACAGTGATCATTAGACGGACGGCCGCCTTCCTCAGGGATTACCGGGCGCTGCCCGTTGCGATCCGGGAACGTGTCGATAAACAATTGCGCCTGCTTTTCGAGAATTTCCGCCATCCTTCCCTGAGGCTGAAGAAACTGAAGGGAACGGACAGATTCGAGATCCGAATCAGCAAAGGGTACCGCTTGACTTTGCGACTCGATCAGGGCGTCATGGAGATTCGACGTGTAGGCACCCATAATATTCTTCGGGATGAAGGATAAGTGAAAAATTCCAGAAAGTTCCGCGTTTTTTATCTTGTATAAATTGCAATTGTTGTGTACATTGCCATACGCTTGATCAAAGGAGATACGATATGGGTTCAACGATATCCGTCAGGCTGCCTGACGATTTAACCAAATATCTTGATGAAATTGCCAGGGAAACCGAAAGGCCCCGTTCTTTTCATATTCAAAAGGCCCTTGAGGCATACATCGAGGATTTTGCCGATCTGCGGATTGCTCTCGATCGTCTCCGCAATCCTAAAGATCCCGTCCTTTCCGGCAGTGAGTTGAGGAAATCTCTTGACCTTTAATATCCAATACAAAAAATCGGTTGAACGCGACCTGAAGCGGTTGAACAAAGCGGAGGCAGTCAAAATTCTTGACAAGATTGAAGACGCACTGTCAAAGAAAGCGGATTGCTATCCGGTGTAAAAAGGTGAATTTCCCGGACTCAGAAAATTGCGGATCGGAGATTACCGGGTGATCTACGCCATCATTGAAAGCGACTGTCTGATTCTCCGCATCGGCCACAGGCGGGAGATCTATAGATCGTAATATTGGCCTCGCCTATAGAGACTCACTCAGACGTATGCGAAAGTCGAGATGTTTATTCCGCGAGACGCATTTCAGACAGCCAGTTTTGAGCGGTTCGGATTTCGACGCCGTCCGAATAGGTTTTTTCCCGCTTGAGTTCCTTTACAATCTGGATTTTTTTTGTGCCGGCCAGGTATTTCTCGAAGAAAGAAAAATTCGGACTTCGTTCTGCATCGCTCCATTTAACTTCGATCATCAGCAAAGGCTTCACCTCCTTAGTTACAAAAAAATCAATCTCCCGGCCATCCTTGTTTTTTAGGTAATAAACGTTCCATTTCTCACCCAGGCAATCCTCGCGGAAATGCATTTCTTTGAGCAGGGCACAGGCAACAAGATTTTCCAGTTTCATTCCCTGATCGTCCGGTACCTGGCCTGTATCGTAAAAATAATATTTGGGAGCTTTGAGAATGGATCTGGAAATATTTCGATGAAAAGGGAGAACCTTAAAAACGACATAGAGTGTTTCCAAAATCGTCAGCCATCTTTTAATGGTTTTATCAGAACACTGAAGATCCTCGGCCAAAGAGCTGTAGGATATAGGACTTCCCACCTTTTTTTTCAAAAGCTGGATGAGCGTTTCAATGGCGGTTATTTGCTGCACATTTTCGAGATCAATCAAGTCCTGCTTCAGAATGATGTCTAGATGGCTTCTTTTCCAGCGATTATAATAGGACTCATCATTCTCAAGATAGGGTTCAGGAAATCCACCAATCTTTAACAGCCGGTCAAGTTTACCCTCCAACTTATCCGGTCCCAACACACTTTTAATTTCCTTAAGATCGAGGGGGTGGAGCCTGAACTCGAAAAACCTTCCGGCAAGAGAATCGCCTACTTTTTTGTAGGCATCCAGCTTGGCACTTCCCGTCACTATGATGGAAGGCGGAATTTTTTCGGTATCGTAGATGCCTTTGAGCCACGATTTCCAGTTCTTCAGCTTATGGAGCTCGTCAAAAATGACAAGGTCTTTGGAGCGATCCCAGGACTTCTCCATCAGGCTCAGGCGGTGTTCGGCATCATCATAATTGAAATAATCAAAATGATGACTGAGCATTTTCGCCAGGGTCGTTTTACCTGTCTGCCTTGGACCGGTAAGCAGGACTATTTTTCTTTTGAGATCTTTTTGAATATATTTTTCGAGGTATCTTTTCATGACGACCATCTTACCCTGCACTCCGAAAAAGTCAAGACTTTTTCGGAGTGGCTGCCGGAATGGTCTGATGGCAAAATGGAATCGATGTTTTTGTTACAGTTTAACCCAGCAAAGACCTTCTGCGTCCCAATATCAATCTCTGAACAGGCAATTACTGAAAATTCATCCTGAATCTGGAAATGTTCACTTCTTGTGTTGCGCCGCCTGTCGCGGTCGTCCAGCCGAAAAGAGTCGTATTGAACGCCTGATGATGCGGTTCATCCAGTTGTATTGACCGGTCCAGTTTGGGATTGGTGTCGGTATAACTGACTTTGGTATTGGCAAGGTTCGAGGTTTCGCTGTAGGCCGCACAGTTCAGGTCGCCGCTTCCGCATTTTTCGAGCCAGACTTTTATGCGGTAGTCATAGTTGTTGCTGCCGTTTTGCGTCAGACTCCGCGTCACCTCGACGCGCATGGCATAAACATTGTCAGGTGCGTTCAGCAGCCAGTCTGAACCCCATCCAAGATCTGCACCTGTACACCGGGAGTTTCCATTGAAATAATTGCAGTCGCTCCACCCGGTTTGAAAAGGACTTTTAGCGTTCATCGGGTCGGCAGCGCTGTCCGTTCCCGAACCGTGCCGGTTGTCATCAAAAGAATATCTCCCGGCCGCCGACCCGTTGAGAAAGTTGCAATAGGTCGTATTATCCCCCCAGAACATCAATGCCATGTGATTCCTGGTGGCATCATATCGGCTCTCTGCGTTGCAAGCAGTGTCTGAACCGTTCGAATAGGGATCGAACTCAATGGCGACCTTGGGGGCTTGTATGCCAAGACCGCCCTGCCCGTCGAGATAATATCCGGGGCTGACATAAGAGGTACCGGCATACCCCATCAACTCGCCCCGGCCCGCGTATCCTCCGATGGAGGTCGAGTTATTGTTGCTGCCATTGAAGAAGGTAAATGTGAAGCCGTCGCCGGTAGAACCGCTGGCGAACTGAAAAACGAAAAAGGCGTTGAATCCGGTCCCGAACTCACATTCCCCGTCGACACAGTTTCCCTGGACGGCACTGCCGGAATAGATCGCGGCGCCGAACTGGTCTCTGTAGGAAACTCCGATCTTACCCAGAGACACGGTCGAGCTTGACTTGCTTATGAAAGCAGTCGGATCACTGGGATCACCCGTTATCTGTGTGACACCTATGGCTCCCATATCTTTTGCAAAGCTGATATCTTCCTGCCTGCTGAATCCCGTCTTGGTCACAGTAATGGTCCTTCTTGCTTCGTAAGGAGTGTTTTCGTTCACTATGCCTGTTGACGTAATCGTATCTCCACTAATGGCAAGGCGAAATTTGTCTCCGTTTGCAAGAGTAAATCCGTTCGGATATTTGGATGCAACGTCGTTCCCCATATCCCGCTGCGTCAGGGCGTAGTCCTTCCCGGTGAGGGCAAGCTGATAGGCGCGATTCTGGTTATTCGCCCACAGCCCGCCAAACGTAGATGTGGTGGTGAAAAAATAGATCCCTGTGCCGAGAACAGAGATGGCGGTCACGGCAATCACCGCATACAGAAGGACATTTCCTTTTTGGTTCAAGCCGATCATACGGCCTCCACTGGTTAAATGACCACCCGATCTATGAAGGTGATTGGGGTGTCGCCATACACGTTTACCGTTATTGTCATCTCGATTACCGCTGTCCTTTGGTTATTTTGGTTTGGAGCAACGGGGTTCAAAGTAAAATATGGTGGCACTGATGATACAGGACCTATGATGTAATAGGATAGTTTGAAGGAGTTCACCTTGTCCATGATGATGTCCCCGTCGAGCAGGATCGGCTGATCCGCTCCTCCCCAGGTAACAGTATGCGGTGTCTCCGACCGCTTGAAGGCTATTGATGTCGGCGTGACCGTAGAAATGGATTGGATCGCCGAAAATTCTTTCGCCAGCCGGGTCAGGGTGATCTGGACCTGTTCGGCGGCAGCAGCGTTTTTCTGGGCAAACACATAGGCATTGGTTATTTGAACCAGACCCATGCCCGCCATCACACCGATGATCGAAACAATGACAATAACCGCAACAACTTCAATGAGTGTGAATCCGCGCTGATTCTGAAAGGGTCTTTTCATCATGATCTCTTAATCGGAAAAGAATAGGGATGTAAGCGTTTCCTCGCTTTCATTCTGCAGTGTCACTTTCAGGATATTATTCCCGCCTGTGGCATCATCGATTTCATTGCCGGACGCATCGAACTGAACAAACCCGTTTTTGACGACGGTGTATGTCGTGTATGTTCCATCCGGGGCTTTCCCATAGTCGTTGGTACTCTGAACTGAACCTTCCACTCCGATTTGACCCTGCAGCGTCGTCAAAGGCATGAGCGTCCGCAGACGTCCGCTCTCCACCCAGGTAATGCCGTTATCGTTGACGGTTGCGCCGCTGGTCAGTGGCCAGACAGGCTCAGCAGGAGCGCTGCTTGTTCCGTCGTTTGTTAACCGATAATAATGTCCGTTGAAGTTCGTGGGAATAACGTAGGTGGCCGCAAGCGCACTATAATCATAAAAGGTTCCGCTCCGCCACCGGGGATATCTGTTGTAATCTGCCGTGATATTTGCCATAACCATATGGAGGCTTACGGAATTCTTCAGCCTGGTTACGGGGGTCACGCTTTCGGAGAAACGCTTCAGAAAAAAGGTATAAATCATGGTCCCCAGAACAGAGACGATCACAATGGTAATGATGATTTCTAAGAGGGTAAAGCCGCTCCCTTTGTGCTGCGTTCTGAACATCAATTCACAAATCCCGTGTTTTTCGTAATGGTGATAACACTCGTTGACGTTCCCTGTGTCAGCGTCATAGTCAGGGTTGTGGCACCGGGCGACCCCCATTCATTGAAATTACATGTTGAATTGACGCAGGTCGTCAAAACGGTGATACCTGATGGAAGCGTATGCGTCTGCGCAGTTTCCCCGGGAAGGATGTCATTGGCTATGGCGTTATCCCTGTAGAGTGTGTAGGAACTGTTATTGGGCAAATGAATGCCCCAACCACCGGGCACGTTCACGTCGGTATCATTCATTGCCTTGATCTGGGCATATCGCAGGTGTGACTTCAGTATTTCCGCCTGGGCGATCAGATCATTGCGGCTGGTCGTTTCCCGGCTCATCATAATAAAGGTTCCCATGATCGCCATCACAATCAGCACAATGACCATCTCGATCAAGTTGAATCCCCGCTGATTGATGTGGATTTTAACGGCTTGCTTCATGATCCAAAGGACAGTAGAAGGGTCACTTTTTATGGGATGTTTCTGTGTTGAAGGTTACGGTGGATTTCGGTCCTTATCTATATGGATAACAGCTTGGTCATCACCTTATAAAGCATCCCTCTCAAGACCCAGGCAAAAACTTTGAAAGGCTGGCGATTCCGGTAACAATTCCAACCGTATCTTTATTGAATACGGCTGTTTAAGAGGTTCCCGGAAATCCGATCTCCGGGAACCTGGGATATTTCATACGTTCTCCGCTCGCGGAGTACACCTTCGGAGCGGACCTTCAGTTAGCCGCCGAATTCCTTTATTTTTTCTTGCCTTTTTTATCCTTGGTTACGGTCACTGTTGCATCAGCGGAAAACGCTCCGTAAGTTGCCGTAATCGTGGTGGTACCGGCAGTATGCCCTTTTGCTACCCCTTTTTTCCTTATTATCGATGCAACCGATGGCGAGCTTGACGTCCAGGTTACTCCTGTGGAGATGACTTCCGATGTCCCGTCAGAGTAAGTGCCTTTTGCCGTGAACTGTTGCTCCGTGCCGGCGTCAATCGTCACCGAGTCTGGGTTAATGGCGATGGACACAAGGGTTGCCGGGGTTGCCGGGGTTGCCGGAGTTACAGTCAATATCGCCTCGCCGGAAATCATTCCGTACGTTGCCGTAATCGTAGAGGTGCCGGCTGTAAGCCCTGTTGCAACGCCGCTTGCGCTGATTGTCGCAACCGCTTCAGAACCTGACGTCCAGGTTACTGCGGTGGTGATGTCTGCTGATGACCCATCAGAGTATGTGCCTGTTGCCGTGAACTGCTGTGTCGAGCTACTGACAATCGTCGCCGGGTTAGGGGTGACGGCGATAGACACAAGAGCTGTCGGCATGTTAGCGCCGGTCAATGTTACTTCGCCCAACGCCAAGGCATCCCCATTAAAGGTTCCACGGTTGACCGCGATGTCAGCACCCGCGAGGAGGATTCCCTGGAAGTTCGAATCCGTCAATGTCGCGGCCTCTGCGGTCCACCAATACACGTTGGTCAGCGACCCGCCGTTAATCATTTCCACATTGAAGTTGGTGGCCGTCAGGGCGCCGGTCCCGCCGGTTCCAATTACGAAAATCCAAACTGCACTGGGGTCACCCTGGGCGTCGAGAGTGAGCGTTCCCTCTAAATACGCATCCGTTAAGAAACAGTAGTTAATGTAACCCGAGGGATAACGGTTCACGGGCAAAAGCGTCTTGCCGTCGAGGGTATCCGTCGATGAGAAATACTGGCAACTCGAACCGGCTACGGCGACTTCATCGTACAATGCATATAAGCCACTGTAAGCCGTACCGGCTTCCGCATCCCCGGCATGAATCGTCCCGTTAATCGTGCAGTTCGTCTGATTGACCGTGCTGCCGGGCAAGCCGGAGCCCACGTCTCCGGTAATGCTGAAATCGGTACAGGTCACCGCCTGGCCTCCCAGGACCGCGAACCCGTTTACCGACCCTATCCCGGATAAAGACCCGGTTTGTGCAAATGCCGCGTGGAAGGAGGTCGCGGAAAGAAGCACGGCGAATAGGAGAATGGCGACGAACCTTGCCGCAAGTCCGTGTAGCGTAATCGCCCGAATCATCAAATTTTTCATAAGTCTGTTCCTCCTTGATAGCAATGCGGTATGTGCACGCGCAATCACGATAGTATTTTATATTGAAAATCCCGCATGTCAAGCGGGATTTTCTCAAACGGGATTTTCAACGGAATGATCGAGATGACTGCAAGATGAATTCATAATTATGGATTATAATTTTTATTTCCTTCATGCGGCGACGATCATTCTCAGATCCTTGACGGGAAGGGCAAAAACGTCTTTGCCAATCGGATAGCACTCTTCTCCCGGATAAACGATAAATCCTTTTCTGCATTTCAGGTCTTCATAACCGTTCCAAAACCCTTTTGTCACTTTTGGACTCATTGAATATTTGATTTCGATCGCGATCGGCCCAGCCGGATGGTGGGTCAACAGCAGATCGATTTCAGCCCCCGCGTTCGTCCGATAGAAACAGGTCTGGCGGTCATCGGGGATCAGTCCTATAATCTGTTCAATCACAAAGCCCTCCCAGGCGCTGCCCAGAGAAGGATGGCTGAAGAGATCCTCCCTCGTCCGGTTTCGCAATAATGTGTGAAGAAGACCGGTGTCCCGAATATAAACCCTGGCGGATTTGATCAGCCTTTTTTTCAGATTAGCATGACAGGGCGGCAATCGTCTGACGATGAATGTGTCTTCCAGAATGTCGAGATATCTCTGTACTGTCGGTGCGGAAATGCCGAGGCTGCCTGCAATCTGCGAGGCATTCCATAACTGACCATGATAATGGGCAAGCATCGTCCAGAATCGCCGGAGCTGCACTGCCGGTGTCCTGATTCCCAATTGCGGGATGTCCATTTCGAGGTAGGTCTTGATAAAAGCTTCACGCCAGGCAAAGCTCGCTTCATCCGTTGCGGCAAGATAACTGTCCGGATATCCGCCCCTTAGCCAGAGTTGCTGCATCCGGTCATAACCCGTTTCTTCAAGAATCAAAGGAGACAGCTCATGGTAGATAATCCGCCCCGCCAGGGTTTCCGAAGCCTGCCGGAGCAGATCCGGCGAGGTCGATCCGAGGATGAGAAATCGGCCTGCCACCCTTTTTTGATCGACGAGGGCACGCAGCAGCGGGAAAAGAGAGGTAAGGCGCTGGATTTCGTCTATCACCACCAGAGAATCGGCAAGCGGTCCGAGATATATCTCGGGGTCCTGAAGCTTGTTCATATCCGACGGCAATTCCAGATCGAGATAAACGGTGTTTTGAGGCCGGGCGCTTTTGATGGCTTTTGCCAAGGTTGTTTTACCAACCTGACGCGGCCCAAGGATGCCGACCACGGGGTATTGCGTTAATGATTTTTCGACATCTTTTTGTATTTTTCGGATTATCATGCTTGCAATATAAAACTTTCTGTTTTGATTTGCAAGGATAAATTCTACCGTATAAAGTCAACGGCATGAAGAGACATGAAGAGATCGGGAATGTTCGTGTTTATTGAAAGCAGAGCAACCTTTTCCTTTGCTTTTTTTACCGCTGATGTGATAAGGGTCAGCAATCACATCAATTATTGAAGCGATTAGACCATGAAATCCATTCAATATGTTTGGCAGCGCAAGAATTGGCCTCAATTGACATGGAACGCCGAAAAGCTATTGAGGCTTCTCGGGGAATGCCGTCAGGCCCAGGGAGCCCTTTTCAACGCCATAGCCGCTCTCGGATTCGATCTTGAAAATCAGGCCCAGGCAGATTTTTTTACAGAGGAGATATTAAAGACTTCTGCCATCGAGGGTGAACGGCTCGATGTCCGTTCCGTGCGTTCATCCGTGGCCCGGAAACTGGGCCTTCCTTCTGCAGGCATTTCCGCTGACCAGCGTATCGACAACCTGATGGCCGTGCTCCTGGATGCCACTCGGAATCATGCAGAACCTCTGACTCCGGAGCGTCTGTGCGGCTGGCATGCGGCATTATTTCCGACGGGCTATTCAGGGCTTCATAAGATTGGGGTCGGGACATGGCGTAAGGGTCCGGAAGCGATGCAGGTCGTTTCCGGACCTGTTGGAAAGGAACAGATCCACTTTGAAGCGCCACCTGCCAACAGGCTTGAAGTGGAGATGCAAAATTTTTTCAATTGGTGGCATGAGAGCCAGGGAAAAACGGAAGGGATGATCAGAGCTGCTGCCGCCCATTTCCGGTTTGTCGTGATCCATCCCTTTGACGATGGAAACGGCAGAATAGCCCGGGCTCTTACGGACATGGCACTGGCACAAAATGATCGACAGCCGATTCGTTATTACAGTTTATCGTCGCAGATCATGGCCGAGCGGGAAGATTACTATAAAATACTGGCGGACGTTTCGCGAGGAAACGGCGACATCACCGACTGGCTTCTGTGGTTCCTCGGATGTTTCAGTCGGGCCGTGGCACATTCGGAAACCATGCTCGCCGGAGTCTTCACCAAGGCGAAGTTCTGGAGGCGCCACATCCACACGTCGATGACGGAGCGGCAGAAGAAAGTGATCAACCGAGTCCTTGACGAACCAGGCGGCTTCGAGGGGAAGCTGACGACGCGTAAATATGCCTCGATCGCAAAGGTCAGCGCAGCAACCGCCTACCGGGAACTTGATCAACTCCATGCAATGGGAATCCTCAGACGGACCGGCAAAGGGCGATCGGTCGGCTATGACATCATTTCCTCTTAAAAATATGCATGAAAACAGTAAACCATCTGAAATAAGCGTCATCATCCCTGCCTTCAATGAAGGGGAGATCATCGGCTCAGTCGTTCGCCGCGTCCGGGAAGTCCTCGATGCCTATGGCCAAACATACGAGATTCTCGTCATCGACGACGGCTCCTCCGATCAAACGGCCGCTGAGGCAGAGTCGGCCGGCGCCATCGTTTACGCCCACCCATATAAAATCGGAAACGGCGCCGCCGTCAAGTCCGGTATCCGTCAGGCCAGAGGGACCATTCTGGTTATGATGGACGGCGACGGGCAACACCGACCGGAGGATCTGCCTAAGCTGCTCCAAGGACTTGAGACTTACGACATGGTTGTCGGCGCAAGGACGGGGAAATCCAAAACCAGCCTGCACCGCAATTTCGCCAATATGCTTTACAACGCATTTGCCGGCTATGTTTGCGGCAGACGGATTCATGATCTAACCAGCGGTTTTCGAGCTATCAAGGCCTCCATTGCACGGAACTTGCTCCCCTTGCTTCCCAATACCTTCTCCTATCCCACCACCATGACCCTGGCCGTTGTCCGCTCCGGCTACAGTTTGCTGTACGTGCATATCGAAACTGAAAAACGTATCGGTAAAAGCAAGATCAAGCTGTTGAGTGATGGCACACGCTTTCTTCTGGTTCTTTTCAAGATCGCCACCCTCTATTCGCCGATGAAGATTTTTCTGCCCGTCAGTGTTTCCACCTTTCTCCTTGGTCTGGGTTACGGACTTTTCAAAATATTCTTTATGGACTCTCGCTATGGCCCGACATCGGCCATGCTCATCACCGTCTCCATCCTGATGTTTCTCATCGGCCTGGTATCCGAACAGGTTGCCCAGTTGCGTTTCGACAGAAACAACAGGGATTGACACTCACGATTGAAGAATCCGCCATATCTGACGCCATCCTGGGCAAATGATTGCAGATCACGATAGATTGGTATAAAATGTTTTCAAATAGCGTCGCTTGAAAAACGATCTATAATAAAATAGAGAGGCATCGCCATGGAACAGACTGCGGCAAAAGATTATGTCAAGATACCGAAACAGGAATATAACCTGCTCAAGGAAGTCTACCGTACTGTCAAGCGTCAGGCATTTATCGTACGACTTGACGAATCTGAGCGGAATCTGGCCGCCGGTAAGACTAAATCAATGTCCATTGAAGATTTTATTGACACCGTATAAATGGTATGAAACCGAAATCAATTTCATTTGACAGTGTCTTCGAAAAGCACTGGAATAAATATTTGACAAGGCTTACGGAAAGACAGAAAGAGCAATTGAGAAATCGCCTTGCTATCTTTAATGAAGACGTCTTCGACAAACGACTTAAGACCCATCGATTGAAAGGGAATCTCAAAGATTATTACGCGTTCTCGATAAACTATTCCGACAGGATTGTTTTCAAAATAATTGACGAAAATTCAGTATATTTCATTGAAGTTGGCGATCACGACGTCTGTTACTAAAAGGTTCTTTATCCCTCTCAAGCTAATTCCTCCGACATATTATCTTGCATTATTTTGAGGGATGTAATATGCAGCCTTCATGCTCTCTGCCCGATGTCCGGCATCAAATCGCTTTGTACCTGATGAGGATGCTGATCTGATCATAATTATATGTCGGAGTAGAATTAGGCATGGGGGAAATCAGTTAAGCTGATCTTTAACAGTTGCTAAAAAATAGTTCCACCATTTTAGATAGATGGGTGCCCTGAAAAAGTTCTTGGCACCACAGATTGCT